>JABCOM020000038.1 GCA_013333605.2 candidate division SR1 bacterium | reverse complement strand
AATAATATCTTTGTCCGGATCCTTTTTCTCTAGATAGAGCATCTGAGCAATCACAGTATTTACCATCGCACTATGTACTGCCTCTCCAACAAAAATAATTCTATCCTCTAAAAGTCTAGAATAAATATCATATGCTCTCTCTCAAGCTTTAGTTTTTTCAATAATTGTAGGGATCAAGGTCATAAGCCATAAATATACAAAATAAAAACAAATCAGAAATCTGATTTCTTCATTTTTTTGAGAGTAGCGTTTTACTTTCAAATTTCAACTTGAAATTTACTACAAAAACGATACTCATTAGATATTCAAACCTTTAATTTTATAAAAGAAAAAAATGAAAAAACTCTGAATAAGCATCATTTGATCTATGATCGTCCTCAGTGGTGCCGCTTTTGCTGCAAAACCGACCACAGCAGAGATCAATAGCCTTACTTCAAAACTAGAAAGTAATAAAACAAAACTCCTTAATAACCTTGAAAACAGCAAAAAGAAGCTAAAATCAATAGCTGATGAAACTAAAAAATTTGCTGATACAACACTTTTTGATGCGGCAAGCTGTCTAGGTGCTATCCCAAAGGAAGACCAAAACTTAGATTTTAATAAGCTAACTGATAGCCTCAAAACCAGTATTCTCAATGAATACATTGGATTAGATGGAGATATCAAGAGATACAGTCTTGAACTCAAAGATGCTGATCCTATTCTGCTAGGGAATACGCTAGATAATTTCTACAATCAAAATGCTATCAAAATTACAAATCTTGAAAATGAATATTATCTCAAATCTGGAAAAACGAAAGCTACCTTTCTAGAATATGTAAAAAATAATCAAGATCTTCTCAATGGACTTGCACAAAAACTTGATATTATCAAGAATGTAAACAAATATGCTGATGCTGTGAGCGGAGCTTTTTCTGGCTTAAATAATGCAATCAATAGTCACTCAAGCCTCTGGTCTAATATGGCAAAAATCAAAGATCAAACACTTTCAAGTATGAGTATGGACTTTGATACAACTATTGGGCAAATGATCAGTACTCACAACCCTAGTCCTGAAATCCAAGCAAAATACCAAATTCATAAAGATAACTTTATGAAAAAAATGATCGCTGAAACCAATAAATCAGTGTACTACACTTTCTCAGCATTTTTTGAGTATGAAAAATACGCTGACATCATAAGCAGACAAGAAGATCTTAAAAAGAAATTTTATGCTAGCTCTGGAGATGTAAACTGCAGCCTCCTCCTCACAACAAGTGTAAACTTTGCAAATTATGCAAAAGATCTTGAATCTACAGCCAACGATACTATTAAAGGTATGGATCTTATTACCTCAGGTATCAAAAGCTGAAAAGTAAAACTTAAAGATCTAGAAGCAGTTGCTTCAAATGCATTTAATAAAACAATCACTGATCTAGGAAATGAACTCAGAAGAAATTTCAAACTCATGCTAGAGAGTGAAACACCTGCAAAAAAACCTGAACCAACTACTACTGAAACAACAACAGAAACAACTACTCAACAAACACAACCTCAACAAACAACTCAACCAGAGCAAGCGCCTACTACCAGCAAACCAACCTTCACCCAAACGTTCAAAAAAGGTCAATATCATGCTCAGGTAAAGGATCTTCAAACCTATCTTACAAACTGGGGATTCTACAAAGGAGCAATAAACGGAATTTATGATAGAGCAACAATTGAAGCAGTATATCAGTTCCAGCTCAAAAACGGAGTAATCACAGGGAAAGAAAAAAATAAATCTGGATATGGACGATTTGGTCCACAAACCAGAGCAAAAATCAATAGTATGATCTAAATAAATTATTCAGTATTTTTCTACAGATGCACAAGAAAAAATGATTTACCCTTTTAGAAATGCTCCTAGTTATTATCATATCTGGGAGCCTTTTAACGACAATTTATTCAGTTATGGTTACCTTACCAAGGGTAAAACATTTTAATGATGCTAGACAAGCACTCATCGAAGAGACCAACTGAGTTATGAATAGATTTGCTGAACTCTTCCAAGATTATACGATTGATTATGAGGAATATTTTAATAGATCAAAAATCTGAACTCAGACAGAAAATTGACATTATTCAGTATTTTCTGCCTATGGAAATGAAAATAGCGTAATCACAGACACCACTTGGCATAAAAAACATAGAATTAAATACTGTTCTTCTGGGCAGGACTTAGAAGGAAGATATTACAGCATCAACAACTGTAAAGATTGAGAAATCTGAATAACTGCACAAAATGATAAGCGTCAATCCTATGGGCAATATAAAATGCTCTTTCGAGATGTAGGAGTCAATACAGACTGAAAAGAAAGACTCAATCCGACATTCAATAGAGATTGAGCTACTCCTGATCCAACAAACTACTTTCCAGAAGTTGGAGACTCAGATGATAGAGACTTGGGAATAGGACCAGTTGTAATTTCAGAAAATCCACAAGAAATCTATCTTATTTCCCACGATGGGCAAAGAAGAGTCTTCCTAAGAATTAATGAAACAGAGAATTGAAGAACAATTCAACTCCTTAGATTAAGAGGGTTTGACGCAGGAAGCGACCATACATTTAACTCAGAAGATCCCAAAACCTACGATGGAGAAATTGATACTTGGGCATGCGACTACGGACAAGGTTTCAATTGTAACGGAACTGCAATATGAGATACCTACAAGAATTACAAACTTGCAAACAGCGTGAATGATGGTTGGGTAAATCTTTTTGATTCAAATATCTCGGTTAAAAGCTGGAAGATCCACATAGCACCAAATACAAATCCTGACTATGCCTGGCAAAAAAAAGATGTACAGATAAATCCTTACATTAGTATATCGCTCACAACAGAATTAAATTACAACAAATGGAAACAAAAACTCTGAAATATGCTTACTGGCTATACCTATAGCCTAAAATGAGTATACGATACAAAATGATTTTACCTTAAATAAGGAAATTAGCGGATAGAATGATGGGTCTACTTGCTCAAAAAAAACATAAAGCTAAAGGGAATCAGTTTTTTTCTAGATTAAAATCAATTCCTCGGGTAGCAAACCTCTTGGAAAGCAAGGAAACACAACTGATTGCTTTTTTTTGTTTCCTATTTTTCGTTATTATACTCAGACTTTTTCAGCTCCAAATATTGGAATACGAAGAATACAATACCCTACTGAGTAAATTACATTATAGAGAATCTCTGCTCACTCCTGAAAGAGGAAACATCTATGCCCTAGATAAAGGATGACACCCTGTAAAACTCACAGAAAATATTACTCTTTATGATCTTGCCATCGATCCAAGAGAATTAGATGGGATCATCTCTGGGTCTAACGTCCCAATGAAAAATCGCTTTATAGAAATCGTAACACCAGTTCTCTACAAGCATCTTTGTGAAGTAAATGGAATGAATCCTGTCAACAAAACTGATTGTATTAAAAATATTGAACTATTTGCTGGAATGAATCTTCTTCCAAAAAAGCCAGAACTTTTCTACTTTTGAAGTGGAATGGAGTCTCCAGAATATCAAAGTTTTAACTTTGAGGAATATGAGAAAAACTTCGGAAAAACAGTAGACCAATTCACAAAAGAAAAGGCTTTCGAACTTATAAAAACAAAACTTGATCAAAAAATAAAAATCTGAATCAAAACTCAGAATTATCTTTGATATTTTACTGAACCTAAATTTTTGGAAGAATTAGCACAAAAACAACTTCCCTATGTGCATATTATCGCAGATCACTATGTATACCTAGAACCCTCAACCATGATTGATCCTGGCTTGGCTCAAGCAACAATTGAGGGATTGCTCAAAAAATGGAAGTACCCTATTTGAAGCCAATTTGAGAATCTTTTTAAGCCTCAAGAGTGGAAATATATCAAAATCATCTCTGGACTCAACCCAGCTCTTGCACAAGAGATCAGAGAATTAAAAATAAAACACAGATGAGAACTTTCAAAGATCGAAAGAAATAGAAATTCAAGGCAAGAGAACACCTCACAAAGTAAAAAAGAAAGACTGATTGCAATTCCAGTACTCTATGGACTCGTTCTAGAACCTTACACAACAAGATACTACCCTTACTGAAATTTTATGGCAAACATCTTAGGATATGTAGACAGGTGATGAACTGCATATTACGGAATTGAACAATACTTTGATGCAAAACTTAAAGGGAAGAAATGAGAGATTAAAGGTAGAACCTCGGCTTGGCTAGGGAATGTAGGAGCAAATGAATTTGAAATTCAAAACCCAACTAATGGAAGCGATATCTATCTTACAGTTGATATTTGACTTCAGAGGGAAGTTGAGAGATTAGCTAAGGAACAACTAGAAAATGTAAAAGCTGATGCTATCGCAATTTTAGTTACGGATGCAGAAAATGGAGAGGTAAGAGCATCTGTGAGTGCCCCAACCTTCGATCCAAACAATTATAACGACGCATATACACTAATTCCACTCGGCAGAGAAAATAGAGAAATCATTGATAATCAAACGTACATTGATATTCCTGTATATGTCCACACTGGAGGAGAATATAAGCTAGCAAATTTGACAGAAAGAAAGCAAGAAAATCTAAAAAAATATATTGCTAAAAATATCTATTGAGCTCAGGTTTTCGTTGATAAAAACATCACTGTTCCTTTTGAACCAGGAAGTATTTTTAAGGCATTTACCGTAGCAATCGGAATCGATACGGATGAGATGAACTTTGATGAGCGCTATGTTGATGAAGGATCAGTAAAGGTCTGAATATATACGATCAAAAATGCAACAAAAACCTGTATGGGAAATCATAATTTTCTGCATGCACTCGTCTATTCATGTAATGTCTGAATGGTAAAGATTGTGCAAAGAGTAGGGAAATATGTGTTCTATAACTATCTAGGGAAACTCGGTTTTTGAGAATTAACAGGAATTGAACTTGCAGAAGAAAAGCCATGATTCATTGACAAAGTAAATCTTGTTTCTATGGCCAGATTTTTGAATAATGCGTTTTGACAAGGACTTACAACGACTCAAATTCAACTAGCTGCAGCCTATGTAGCACTCGTAAACTGATGAGAATACATTAAACCAACAATCATCGGAAATATTATTGATCCATCAAATACGGAAAATAGCTATAATAAGTATCAAAATAGTAATAAAATCTTTAAATCTGAAACCTCAGAACAAATAAAAAAAGGACTCTTTAATGTAATTAATACCAACCCAGAACTTAGTAGTGCAAATCTTTCAGGACAAAAGCTCTGAGCTAAATCTGGAACAGCCCAAATTTCATTTAGAGGAAGATATCAAAGAGGAGAAGGATGGACAAATGGTACCTTTGCCGGTGTAATTTCAACGGAAGATCCAAGATATGTCGTTAACATCTGGATTCGTCGTCCAAGAAAAAGCCAATGGTGAGGTTCTACCGCAGGTCCTATCTTTAGACAAATTGCTCAATATTTGCTCACCTATGATCTCTAGAATTTATCTTAGTTTATAGTTATGTACAGCACAAACCTCTCAAAACTTATGATCAGTGACTACTTTTTTGAACTTATCAACGAAGAAAAAATCCATTTTGATTGGATTATTTCAGATTTTCACTTTGAGAAACCGCAAAACAACTTTATTCTTTTCAATAGCAACTTAGATACTCTTCTCTTGGAAAATAAAATCAAAAAATCTGATCATATCTGTGTAATTCTTGACCAGCTTCCTGTATCTTTACTGTGAAATGAAATATTTTGATACGAAAATATAATCTTTATCTGCCCATTTTCTGGTATCAGTAGTATTGGTCATAAAATCAGCCCAGAACTCAACCAAATTAGTATGTTTGAGAGACAAAAGGTCGAGAATTGATTCCCTTTTGATATGCAAACGCTGATCAAAATTCTCAAAAAAAACTGACGTCATGCAGTCCATCTCGTCAACCAAGAAATCGCGGAGAATATCTATGAGATTCAAGCAGAAGAAGAGCTCGCAATTGTAGACAAGGCCTTAATAGACCAACCAGAAGAGATCCATCTCATCAATAATCCTGAAGCAGAAACCCTTGTCATTGGACTGTGAAATTACTTTGAAGAACTGGTGAAACTCTCTGAATATCTTCTTCATCAAGAAGAAAGTTATCACTTCCTAGCCCTCGCCTGCATCGGAAAATTAAGTTCTGAAGAGCTAAAGCTTCAGGCTAAAAAAGCTAAAAAAATTATCCTTCTTCTTGATCAACAATCCTCTCCTGAGCTCCAGAATCTCATCGCACAAAAGCTCAATACTCAAGGAGAAAAAATCAGAATTCTCTCCCCTCTTTACACAAAACTAACAACTACACTTACAGATTATCAGTTAGAACAAACCGAGTTTGATGCAGAGCACCTAGCTGAACGTATCAAAAATAGCTAAAATAAAACAAGAACTCTGATTTCAGAATTTTACTTGATTTTATTTATAGCTTTAGTATACTCAAAGCTCAGAAATCAGTATGAAAAACCTTTTATTTTATCGATCTAGATAATGTCCATTGAAGAAAAACTTCACAAAAAAATGGTCAAAATAATGCTGGGTGGTGTTGTCAAACTCGAGACTCCACAAAAAGAAAAAAAAGGTATGCTCTCAAATCTTAAAGACTGTATCAAGCTTAGGATCAAGAGAATACAAGCTTTTTTTCAGTCAGGGATTGATGAAATGCAAAGAGATATGTGAAAAACAAAAAGATCTAAAAAAACTAAATAAATCAGTATTTTAGCTTCTATCAACTAGCATAATGGCAACAAGCTTGGAGACAATCGTATCTTGGGCAAAGAGAAAAGGATTTGTTTACCCCAACTCTGAAATTTATTGAGGACTCGCAAACGCTTGGGACTTTTGACCCTATGGAGCATTACTCAAAAAAAATATTTCTGATCTTTGGATAAAACACTTTACTCAGCAGAGAGATGATGTAGTTTTTATGGATACTGCAATTATTGCGCACCCAACCACTTGGAAAGCTAGTGGTCATCTAGATTCTTTCTCTGATGCATTGATTGATGATAAAAAAACTGGTCAGAGATTTAGAGCTGACAAGATCATAGAAAACTACTTTGAAGAGGTAAGAAATGGGCTTAGTGATGAAGAATTAGCGATAAAGCTTTGAGTAAAAAACCTCTCTCCAGAATCACGAGGAAATGAAGGAATGAGAGTATTTATCGTTGAACATATTCCAAATAATCCAGATACAAAAACCCCTGCAGACTGGACTGAATGTAGAAATTTCAACCTTATGCTAGATTCTCATCTCGGACCTATAGCAAATGATGCCAGCAAAGTGTACATGAGACCTGAGACGTGTCAATCACTTTTTACAGACTTCAAAGCAGTCTTGGATACCACAAGAGCTAGAATCCCATTCGGGTTAGCTCAGGTTTGAAAAGCTTTTAGAAATGAGATTACTCCAGGGCAATTTCTCTACAGGACAAGAGAATTTGAGCAAATGGAGATTGAATACTTCGTCCCAGCTGATCCAGAAAAAGCTATGGAAATTTACAATCAGTGGAAAGCTGACTGTATGCAGTATTGGACTAAAGTTATCGGAATTAATCCAGAAAATCTAAGATTCAAGGATCACGAAAAGCTTGCTCACTATGCAGCAGCTGCAGTTGATGTAGAATATAGATACCCTCGAGGATTTGGTGAGATTCAAGGGATTCACAATAGAACCAACTTTGATCTCTCTCAACATCAAGAATTTAGCGGAAAAGATATGCAATATTCTGATCCATTCACAGGAGAAAGATATATTCCACGATGTGTTGAAGCTTCTTTTGGACTCGGTCGTCAAGTAATGGTTGCAATGCTTGAGTTTTACGATGAGGAAACGCTAGAAAATGGTGAATCTCGTGTTGTCGTAAGATTCCCAAAACAACTCGCTCCTATCAAGTTCGCTATCCTTCCACTAATCAAAAAGGATGAAGATCAAGTTGCACTCGCAGAACAAATCTTCAGATCTCTCAGTAAAGTATGTAAATGTGAATATGATGACAGTGGTGCAATTGGGAAAAGATATAGAAGGCAAGATGAAATCTGAACCCCATACTGTATCACCATTGACCACCAGAGCAAGGAAGATAATACTGTTACTCTCAGAGAAAGAGATTCAATGGAACAAATTAGAGTGAAAATTGAAGACCTCAAAAACTATTGCTCATTCTAAATATACAGTTTCTAAAGTAGAAATTCAGAAACAAGAAAAAAGCCACAATGTGGCTTTTTTTATTAACAATAAAAAAAGAAATCTGACTTCAGACATCTTTTTTCTTTTGATAATATAATCTTAAATGAAAATATCTCTAGGCTTTGCACCTTCTTGAGGTCAGATAATTCCTCTTTCCTCCAATACATCCATAATCCTTGCAGCTCTAGCAAATCCAACATTGAGCTTTCTTTGAAGAAGGGTTGCCGAAGCTTTTCTAGTCTCAGCAATCACCTGAATTGCTTGATTGATAAGATCTTCATCATTTCCTCCTTCTCCTCCACCAGAAAGCACTCCTCTAGCAGTCTCAATCTTACTCTCTAGTGCAGCAATAATCTCTGGATGATAAATATCTTCCTCTGTAAGGTTTTGCATATACTTATTTCTAAGTTGCGAAACCACTCTCTCAATCTCCTCTGTAGAGACAAAAGGTGCTTGAATTCTAATTGGAAACTTAGTCGATGGATCCATATAGAGCATATCTCCTTTCCCAACAAGATCTTCCGCCCCTTTACGACCAAGGATTGTTCTACTATCCACCTCAGAAACCACTCCAAAAGCAATTCTCGTTGGAATGTTTGCCTTGATCAATCCAGTAATCACATTTACTGATGGTCTCTGCGTTGCCAAGATAAGATGAATTCCTACCGCTCTAGCCTTCGCAGCCAAACGGTTAATACAGTTTTCAACCTCCTTTCTATTTGCTGAACTCGAAAGCATCATATCCGCCATCTCATCAATGATAAAGACAATACGATACATCTTCTCCTGTCCTTCAGCCTCCATTTTTTGATTGTATTCATCAAGATTTCTAACTCTCTGATCTTTTAGCGTAGAATATCTCTTTTCCATCTCCTCAACAGTCCATTGCAAGAGCTTAATCGCTTTCCCACTATCATACACAATCGGAGCCAAAAGATAAGGCAAACCTGAATACATCTCTAGTTCCACTTGTTTTGGATCCACCATCAAAAACTTAAGCTCAGCAGGCGTATTCTGGAACATTAGAGAGACGATGAAATCGTTAATTCCAACAGACTTTCCGCTACCTGTCGCACCCGCTACAAGCAAATGCGGCATCGACTCCAAAGCTTTAACCTGAACACTTCCATCAATCCCCTTTCCAAGAGAAAGATTAGTCGAATTTTTCTTCATCTGCATTGAAAACTCCTCCGTACTAATAATATCTCCAAGCCTTACCATAGAAGCTTTTGGATTAGGAATCTGAATTCCAATCATGTCGGTACCAGGAATCGGAGCAATAATTCTAAGCGACTTTGATTTCAATGAAAGCTTAATATCATTACTGAGCCCCTCAATTGCTGAAATCTTAATCCCTTCCTCAGGCTTAATTTTTATCTGCACAATGGAAGGTCAAATATCAAATCCCTCAATAGCAATCGGAACTCAGAATTCTGAAAGTTTTGTCTGTAAAGCCTTTGCCTTCTCAACCAAAAAGTTTTCATCTACTGTTTGCTGATTCCCTAGATTAGACTCTAATGCTGAATAACCAAAAGTTGGCTTATCACCAGAAAATGAAATCACAGGTTTAGGCTTTTTTTCCTCAATCTTTTGAGTCACCTTAGTCTTAAACATTTCCTTGAGCAAAGATCCTCAGCTAGAAGTCGCCTGGACAACTTTCCCAGTCGCCTGAGAGACCTTTTCTAAGATATCATCAGTTGAAATATCTGGACGAGAAATAGTAATTGTTGGTCTTTCATCTTCTTTAGAATCAGTTTTCTTTTCTTTTTTAATTGGCTTTTCTGATTGTTCAATATTTATTTTAGGAAGTTTCGGTAAACGAACGTTGAGTACATAAAGCAAATAAACAATTGCACCCAGTAAAAGCACAATAACAATCGCATATATCGCTGTAATATAACTTTGAGAACCATTTTTTAATCATTTTTCCAAAAGCCAAATCAGAGGCCAAGAAAAATATCCCCCATTTGCTGTATAGTTAATAGACGTTTGTAAAGTCCGAAGGCGAACATTCAAAAATGCAGAAATCAACATCAATAACGCAAAGTAATACTTTACAAGAAATTTTGCAAGATGTCATTTAACAAGTACCAAGACTCCAACTACAATTGCTAGTACAAAAAAGAAAAGAAGTCAGATTTCACCAAATGCGATCGTACTATATTTTGTAAAAAAGTTGAAAATAGGAGACCCCTGCGCCATCATCCTAGAAAAAAAATAGAGAATTCCCAGAATAATCATTCACCATCAAATATGATTTTTATTAACGGTAAAGGATCTCGCGGTTCTCCTCTGAGTTCTTCTTCTCGCCAAAATACAAAAACTAAAAAAATAAAAAAGCTGAACACACCACAAATAAATGTAATGATTTCAGGCTTTCTTTCAAGTTAAATCAAAACTTTTTGTTCTCAATAAGACACTCCTTTTTTTAATTAATGACCTTTCAAAACATAACCATTAGAACCATTCTCTGCTTGCACAAAAGAAGGCAAACTATAAGCTCTATAAAGCATTAATGCTGCATGATATCTAACAACAGGTTCATTTCCTGCTGTATTACGGAATATTCAGAGCAAGCTTCAAACCTGATTATACTGAGTATACCAAGGTGTTTGCTGCTCGTCAAGATAACGATTGAGTAAAAGTCTAACAAGCACAGCATTTACCTGAGCTTTAGTAATCAAAGCATGCGGATAAAAACGATTTCAATCCTGACTAGATCATTTCATCAATCAAAGTTGATATGCCAATTGAATATAAGGAACCAAATCTGGAGCAGCCGAATCGATATCTACATAAGCAATAGCATGACTAGTATCAGGTGTTCTACAAAGAACATTCATTGCAAATTGAACGAAAAACTTTGCAGCAGCTTGTCTGGTTAAATATTCATTCGCCCCAAAGTTTTCAAGAGTAGCATGCTTTGTCATCTCATAACTCCTCAAAAATACAAAAGCCTTTTGCACTTCTTCACTAAATTCTGCATTAAGAGAAACTGCTTGAGAGATAGTAGATGATCTCGTATAACACTTACCATCTGGGATAGTTGAATTTAAAAATCAACTCTCAGAGTGGGGTCTTATACCAGTATCTTGAGCTAAAAAGGTAGAGATATTCGTTCTTTCATCTGCTGATGAACTTGAAGTAGTTCCACAAGTATGATCATAATAACTAGGAGAATAATCACCGTGCGGACAATAATCTCTCACTAAACTCCCTCATCCTCAAGAAGCGCGTGAATTAGATGAAGAAGAAATTGAACTCAATGATGGAGATAATACTGGAGCTACCTGAGAACTACCTGAGGAAAAGTTTTTAACCAAAATTGGAGTACTTACAGCAGTCTCTAAATTTCCAGCATCATCTATAAATTTTACCTCAACATGGACTTTTTTTCATCATTGATCAGCAGTAAGCTTATAGTCCTCATAGATTGCTCCCTTGATCGCCTGTCCATCAGCATACCATTGATATTGAATAGGCTGACTTGGAGTACTATTTTGACGGCTATCCCCATCTTTTACTATAGCAGTTAATCACTTATCCACCTCAGCAGTACCAATTAAATATACAGCAGACTTAAAAGTATTTTGAGAAAGAACATTACTAGAATGCATGTTGGTAATTCCTGTTCCAATAATTGTATTATCACTTACTGAAATATTAACTGAATACGGAGACGAGTCAGAACTTTTTCTTAAGTCTAGACTAACCTCTTTACCTTCAATCATATTATGTTTAACACTTCCTCAATTCACACCACTCATTCTAACTCCTCGTCTATTTCCTATTACCTTATTATTATGAATCTTAATATTAGAAATAGAAGCATTAGGCTGATTAGCCATTTCAACAAGAATACCATGGAATCAATTATTTTCAAATATACTTTCACTAATCTCTACATCACTGACATGCTGAGCCTCGTCCGGCTCGATATCAATTCCCGACTGAGGTGCAGTACCCATAGTATTTTTAAATACTGATTTTAAAACTTTAATTTTTTTTCCATCTGTAATAGATAACCCTTGACGGCGATTATTATCCGCAACGACATTATAAAGTATTACATTCTCGGTTTGCTGAGTCCCTACCTCTCGAGACTTACCAACATAAAATCCATCTCACCAAAAATTTTTAGCTATTACATTTTCTACTACAATATTTTGAGAAGAAAAAATACTGACTCAAAATCCCCATTCTCCTTCAGTACCAATATGTTGATCGCGCTCACCGATTAAGGTTCCTCAGAGGATATTTACATTTTTTACATTATTGATCCAAAAAATACTATACCATTTAGATGAATTTGGCAAAGCCTGAAGTACAGTTTGAGAAGACATACGAATAGTTACATTATCACGAAGTTGAAGACCATACTTCCCATTAGAAACAAGTCCATTTATCATATAAGTACCATTAGGAATATCCACAATACCACCTCCTTTTCTTGCTACAACATCAATTGCCTTTTGAATAGCAGCAGTATCATCAGTTTTCCCATCTCCTTTGGCAACATAGGGAACATCTTTCACATTAACCACAAAATCAGTCGCAGGTACTCATACATAAACTCCTAATTTCTGAGGAGTTCTAGGAGGTTGTGGCTGAGTTGGTTGAGTTGGTTGAGTTGGTTGAGTTGGAACAATGTTTTTACACAAATGTGCGTCACTACGCCCCAACATTTGGTTCCTTCCAGAAGCGACCACCTGAGCTAGATTAACACCAACCCACCTTGTAGGACCAGGAAGATCTTTAGAACTATCACCTATTCCACAATTATTTTCAAGAAAAACCTGCGGCTGAGACTGGTTATGCTTTAATCCAAGCACCCCTCCTAAACTTCTCACATTCTTTCCTTTTACATCAAAAACATTCCCCTCCACAACATATTTTAGAGGATTTCCGCGCCCCAAGGTAAAAAATGCTGAAGATTGTGGGAGTTCAGAATTAAGTTTTACATAATTATTAACTACCCTCACCTCTCAACGCAAGGAACCATCAGTAAATTCATCTGCAGACCAAATAATCGGAGTATTCGGACCTACACTATCGATTTCAACGGTATTCCCCTCAATGATTGTAGTTCCAGCTCCTTTTCCATTATGAACAACAGACTTTCCATTACTTACAGTTTTTACAGCAGTTTCAGTCTTAGAAACAATCACAGCCTTATTTGCATAACTTCACTTAACAACATTATCCTTGATCTTAAGCTCAAAATCAACATCCTTTTCCTTAAAACGAGAAATAATAGCATACGACTGTGGAGAACCAGGTTTTTGTGGATCTTTATAAGCAGAAAAATTCTGAATCGTATTCCCACTAATCTCAAAAATTGCACTACGAGTACTATGCAAGTCACGATAATCATTATTACTTGCGAGTCATATCGCTTGATAAAGCTGATAGTTATATTTAACATCATCAGGATTCTCAATTTTTACAGTACGCATCTGAGTCTCTGAACGATTACAATAGTCAGATTTTTGGTTAATAATAGGTCTTCCATCATCAATACTGATGCGATTTGCAGGATTCTGAATAATCGTATTACCACGGATAACTACTCTATCCATTGTAAAACGACGATTATACACCTCTAGCCCATACAAGTAATCCCCCTCTAGAAGATTATTTTCTATCAGAATATTATTCCCATCATGCACATCTAACCCTTTACGAATATTGTTTTTAGTATGATTATTTCTGTAGGTAATAGTATCATTATAAGTACCAGCAACTGTAGCAGCTCCGTATCAAGCTCCTCCATCACGAGGATCACCGTTAGCTTCTAACACATTTCCATCAAGCAAAAAATTCCTCTGAAATCAGATCATCACCCCGGCATTACGATTATGATGGAGATAGCTATTCGTTACTCTATTAGATTCTCCTATTGGAAGATCAGAATTATTAATATCAATCTCTCAGTCTACTAGACGAGCCCAATAAGTTTTTCCTGTTCACTTAGGATCTTTTACGCTATACGCAGTTATCGAATCAAAGTAAATTCCTGCACGATTTACACCCGAAACCTCAACTTTATTAATCAAAATATGATCAGAATCATTGACATAGATTCCATTCACTTTCCCAGCTGAAGTCACCCCTGCAACATAAAAATCTGCAGCATTCGTATATTTTAAAGAAAAATCTGCAAGTATGGTATGAGTTTGATCTGTAACTACAATTCCAGCCCATTCACGAACATCCAAATGACTTCCATCACAACTATTAAGATAATAATTACCTACTTGTTTTTTATCAAAAGTAATAAGTGTAAATTTCCCTTCCTGATCTGATTTATTGCTCTCCATTCCATCTCCAAAAAGAGCTGTTACCCCATTAGTGCTAGCATCTAGAGTAATAGGACCAGAAATATAAATCTGACCTCCTAGATGAAGAGCAGCTTTTTGTTGATGCGCAACAGCCAAAGCCGCCTGAATAGCAGCACGACTATCTGTTTTCCCAGTTTCATCTACACCAAAATCACTACCCTTAAGATATTTCCCATAGACTGGATGATCATAGAGCTGAAAAGTTGAGCTTGAAGTCTGTCAGCTATTCTGCTGACTGTTTCCTAAAGCCGTAGTCAGTCACAAGAGAGTAAAAAATAACAAATTTAAAGCAATCACCAAAATATATCATTTTCTCATCTCACTACAGCAAAAAAATAAAAGATCTCATCCAGCTTTTTCATATTTTATCCCAAATTTTCAGCAACAAATTCCCAGTTAATAATATGGAAAATATTTTCTAGATATGCTCACCTATTATTTCTCACATCAATATAATATGCATGTTCCCATACATCTACTCAAAAAAGGATCTTTACAGGCAGATGGAGCGGATTTTGAGCATTTGACATATTCAAAATCTCTAACTTTCCTTCCTGATTCAAAACTAACCAAGTCCAACCAGAACCAAAATTTGCAACTGCTGAAGAAATAAACTCTTCCTTAAAACTAGCAAAAGATCCAAAATTCTGATCAATAAGTTCTGCCAATTTCCCACTAGGAACTTGATCATACTTTGGACTCAGACACTTCCAGAAAAAATTATGATTCCAAAATTGAGCCGCATTATTATACAACGCTCAACTAGATTTTTTCACGATAGTTACGACATCCTGCCCAGCAAACTCAGTATTTTCAACCAATTGATTAAGCTTATCAGTATACGCCTGATGGTGCTTATCATAATGGTACATCATTGTCTCCTCAGAAATATAAGGAGCTAATGCGCCTTTTTCATAAGGCAAAACTATTTTTTCAAACATCATTATCAAAATTCTAAGAACTAAAACAACAAAAGCATAAAGATTCAATGACTATTTACAAGGTAATACTCAAAAAAGTAGCTTATTTTGGGATAATATACCTCTGATTATAGTATGAAATATTCTTCAAAAGTCCCCTAAACCAAAGCACATCTTCAGCACTGAACGAACGAATAATTTCAGACTTATCTTTTTTCCCAAAGAATTTCTGCGTATTTTTTGCAATAAACTTAAAGAAATCAGAATTATCATCTAGCTCAATCCAAATTTTAAGGAAATCTTGAAATTCCTCGTAAACAGCTAAAAGGTCAAGATAGATCTGATCAGCTTCCCTGATCTTAAGACCCAAAATATCTCTAATATAGAATATCCATAGACAATCAACCTGATCCTGCTCCATTTTATCTTTATGCTGATTGAGATACGTCATCAAAAGCAGTATTCCAAAGAGGGTTTCTCTTATTGTACCAAAAATTGCCAATAAGACTGACTGTGAATAGTAGTTTTCAAGTTTTAGTGACTCAATCTTCTCTAAAAATGACTTATTAAGCCAAAATTCAATCTTATATAAAGCGTCTTTAAGATTTGAGATAGCCTTCTCATCAAAAAGATTCACAAAATCAGCAAAAAGCTCCTTAGCTGAACTAGATTGTGCAAAAAGTGGCGCATAAAAATGAGACAAAAAATCTGAATTTGACTCTTTTACCAATCCCGAAATCTTAGTTCCAAACTTTTGTTTAAAGTCATCTAAAATCTGCGTATTAGTAATATTAAGCCTCGTATCCTTAGGATTGATATCCTGAAAATATGCCGCTGCCATCCCTTCTAAATACAAAATCCCAGCATAAAAATCCGCAACAATTTTCTCATCATTTCCTTTGATAGGGATAGAAAACTTATTTTTCCCAGATCTTACCTTATCATTGATATAATGATAATAGTAAAGATTTTTCCCATAAATATAGAGAATATGACCTAGATATTCAAGTTGTGCAGGATTTGACTCAACATTAAGCATCTCCTTAGAGACAAAAAGAGAGATTAAATCTGGTTTTTGAATTCTTGTATAAAAAGAATCCCCTCTAGCATTAGTAAATCCCCCTAAAAGAGTAATATAAAAATTCAAAAGCCTCTCAGTAACTTTGGACTCCCTCTTAATTCTCTCTGGCACATCAAAAGAGGAAATATCATCGCCATTATCTATAGCTGAGAGCATTTCATCGATATCCTCGAGTAAATCTTCTCTTCCCTCCGATCTAAAAAGCTTGATAATATAGTTCTGAACTCAAGCAAAAAATCAATGCTTATATTTTTTGTAGGTCAAAAGATAATCCAAAAGCCTAGGAAGATTCTCCTCAGACTTGAGAAAACTCTGAACCAAACTATCTAATTCAGGCTTATTAAAAATCTTTGAAACAATAGCCTCAACAACTAAAAACGGATCAGAATTTCCTATCAAATATTTTACCAAAATATCTGCTGGCCAAATATAGGTAAGAACAGATTGCTCAAGTGGAGAAGAATGTGGCAAATACTTAGTAGTTGCATAATTTTGTTTGAATGCTTTGAGGATTTTTTCTCACTTACGATCTTGCAAAATTCGTTCAAGAAATTCAGCTTCTTCTCCCTTTTCAGCAAAAAGCGTATTTAATCTTTTATAAAAATGGAACAATAAAAAGAAAAATGAAGTTTCCTTAAGTAATTCCTTTTTAACAGCATCAAAATCTGATTTAGAAATCTTGGTATCAAGCTGCTGAAAAGTAATCTTGTAAAAGTCAAAGAACACCTCGATAAACCAATTATAGTTTTCATTTTCCTGCTCTGATGGGAAAACTTTTACCCTTGAAGCAAAGGTAAAAGACAAAAGAAATACAGTATATAGAAGCTGCGTAAAATAATGATGAGGATATCCACGCAAAGTATCTGCAAAATACAAACTTGAAAGCAATGTGATACCATTGGAAAGGTTAGCTGGGGAATAGAAATGATATCCATTAAGATTGGCCGCTACACAATAGGCAAAATACGTTTCAATATCCTTTTGTTTGTCAGTATTTCCATATTCTCAAAATCCCATCTTAAATTCCACAACATCCAAGTTCACATCAAACAAATTAAGCTTATAATTTTCAATAATTTTACGATTGATAATTGAGAAAAACTCCCTAGAAGAAATAAAGCCAACAAACATACTCGCTGGATTTACCATACTTTGAATAGTCGAATTTGGGAATTTTGTTAGTAAAAGTCTTTTAAAAAGATGCATTATTCATAAAAAGAATAAAAAAGTCTGATTTTTGTTTCCTTTTTCAATGATAGTAAAGAAGCTATCTTTTTCAAGAGTTTTCTCAAAAAAGTAGCTTAGAAAGATTATATTAATTATTTTTTTCTTGATTTCAGATAAAAAATCACTATAAGATTCGCTCGCAAAAATTTAAAAGAATGACAAAAATTACATTAAATCCAGACTCTCAAGAGGTACTTCCTCTTGTAGAAGTAGAACTCAAGCCACTTGGGAAAAACTTTCTCAGGAATGAGCAAAAGAAAATCAATGAGCATGATGTTTGGCTTTCAAACTTCCCATCTAAAGATGGGAAAACAAGCTATGATGTTAGACTCACAACCATTTTACAAGAAAATGGATTGGAACGAATCGCCACTCAAAAGGGACATGAATCTTCTGATTTCATACTCCTCCAAGGGAAAGTTGTTTGGGAATATAGTGAAGATTTTCTTCGTAATAAGTCCTACAAACACTATCAAGAGTGCAAGATCAAGTTTTATCAAACTTCTTCAAAAGCGATACTTGTTTTACAAGAAAGTTGATAAAATAGATCATCAAAAATCAGTTCAAGTTTATCTTGAGCTGTTTTTTTATACCGAAAAAACTTCTTGCATTTTGCATTAATATTAGTATGATGAGGGCAGATAATCTTTTATCCCTTGTATTCAACAAAAATGCTACTATTTAATTTCCAAGACTTCATCTCAGAAATGAGAGAAAAAGCTGACAAAAAAGAGATTGTAGAAAAATATGAACAGCTTTATGGACCAATTCAAGGGGATATTTACGATCAAGTTCGATATACAGATTATCTGAGCAAATTTTCTTATGTAGAATATGCAACTTCTGAGGAATTATCTGATGATTTTGACTGGGATCTTTTGCAAAAGCTAGTATTGTGATCATTTTCTAGTGATTATGAACTCAAATTTGACCAAGAAAAACATGAATACGAACTCTATATTGCAGTAAAAAATTGAGATCAGAGCGTTGTAAAAACCCTTTCTGAACTTTGGTCTTTCCAAGTGCTCAGGCTCTATGAAATCTATATTGAAGAGCAACTCAACCTTCATATCCTCAAAGCTGAGGACGAGGATCAAGGAGCAATTGATGCACAAAGAGAAGTTAGACTCAAGAAATGGGGAGCAATCCTAGACACTATGGATAGAGTTCAGCTTGCAGAGGAAGTAAAAGCCTCTCAAGAGGAAATGCTTGGAGACCTAATGGGACAACTCTAAACCTAAAAAAATATAAAAGACTGACTACAAAAGTCAGTTTTTTTATTTCTATCACAAAATACGAATCTTAGCTACCAAGAAGAATAGTAACCAATAATCTCTCCAAGTAATAAAACTAAGCATAAATCAAAAAACTCTCTCATAAGAGAGAGTTTTTCTCTAGTGTGAGAACATTCTAATTATCTAGTTCTCAAAGTCAAACTAAACCAATCCATGAATCCCTGATAAAATCTATTCCAAGAGTCAAAAGTCGGATTTCTTTCTCCATTTATTACAGCTCTCATATTATTGTAGAATCTATCACTTTCTGACTGCCAAAAACTACTATTTCTAAGCCTTGGATAATCTCTCTTGAGCGTTGAGATAACTCCCTGCCAGATATTATAAACAGCTCTAAGCTTATCATATTCAGCATTAGTATAGTTATAGTTATTGTTGTTTTGTCTCCAAGTATTATCATAATAACTTCCTCCGACAGAAAGCTCAATACTATCAGTTATAGAGCTATCAGATCTATCAGTAAAAATAACCTTGTATTGTCCATTATTTCTAAACCTGATGAAATTTGTAAGATACTTTCTTCCATAATCTGATCTATAAAAGTTAACATAACTAGAGCTAATATCATAATCTGAGCTTGAAGCCGTAGACCAATAATATCAGTCCTTCTTTTGCACCTTGACTGAAAGTTCTCCATTATAGTTCTCATTTTTAGAATTTGAGTATCTCTGATATGCGGTAAGATTAAGATCCACCCAGCTACCAGCACTCACTGAACTACTTCCAGATTTTTCTACCCTTATTTGACTAGAGGTAGTATTATTTCTACCTCTACCAACATAGAAACTTGCAGTAGTTGTTTCCCCATTATCAAGTCTAGCTGTAAGTCTGAATTCTCCATCTTTTCTAAACTTCAAGAACGAAGAGAATGATTTTGAGCTCTCTGAACTGTAGAAAGTATAACTAGATCTGTCTAAGTCATAATCTGAACTATATGCTGATCTCCAGTATCCATCTCTATATTCCTCCACCTCAAATCTCACAGTTTGAGAAGAATAGTAACTTCCATCTCTCCTCACGCGAAGTGAAATCCATTGATCTACACTAGGAGAAGTTGTACTAATATCATCTATCGCTACCCAGCTACTTCTATTATTGTCCCATCTATTATTATTACTATTTCCAACAGTAAAAGTCTGATATGCAGTGTAATTTGTTCCATCTATCTGCGCTAGTATCCTATACTGCCCATTATTTCTAAACCTAAGGAAGTTAGTTAACCTCCTTTCTCCAGCATCAGAGTAAGAAAAATCATAACTTGATCTCTCTAAACTATAATCAGAACTTGAAGCAGTTCTCCATGTTCCATTCCTATACTCCTCTACAGTAAAATTTACTCTTCCATTAAAATAATTACTATATGAAGCACTCGTATTTCTTACTCTCAAAGTCATATCAATCCATTGATCAGTACTTGGATTATTCGTAGAAACCGAACTAAAATCTACCTGATATCCCCAGTAATTATTATTCCAGTCACGATTATTTGAATCAGAACCATCAGTAAATCTTCCATTTCTAAAGTCATAATTTGCCACTAAAACTGAATATGCATTTGGCGTCTCAGCTCTAAGTTCCACTTTCATGTCAGATCCCCCATAGTTAAAATTTCACTGACAATTAGGCAAATCAACACGATTATTATTGGGCAAAGTCAACTTACAACTAAGTGAATTTGAACTCACACGAGAAGAACTTACTTCTGCCCTATAAGTATCAGTTCCCGTCTTAGCAATATCAAAACAAAACGAGCTTCCATCAGTAAAACTAATAGTCTGACATCAAGCAAAAGCCGAATTTGCCAGTCCTGCCACTGGAAGCACAGCTGCTAAAAGCAAATAGTGTACTTTCTTCATTATGCATTAGGATAAAAAATAAAAAGTCTGATTTTCATCTTATATCCTCTAAGATAACGATTCTATGAGTAAATACAACCTCTTTTCCCCCAATCCCGATAACCAAACGCTAGCAGATTCCCTTTACAAATCCAAGAAAAAAACTAAAAAAAGAAAAATCAGAATTTTACCCTTTTTTATCAAAAAAAATGCCTCAAAATACACAGATTCTCACCCTTAGAATATGCAATATATGATTCAAAAAACTGGTCAACTGAGAAATCTCTAACAAATATAGAGAAGTAAAGCCATTTTGGACCTCAAGACTTTTTGAAGCTGATTGAAGTCCTAAAAACTTCTCAGAAATCCACATAAAAAACTGATATCAACCAGACTCTCCACTTGCAATTTACGATTTTTGAGGTATTCAAGGACAAGAGCTCCACGAGTGAAAACTCTGCTACAAAATCAAGCTAGGGAAACTCAAAGAAATAAGAAATTTTGAAAAATAAATCATTACCAAAAGCAAGAAAATCCTTGTCTAAAAACAAAAAACCGCTTGAAATCGAGCCTAAAATCATCATACTAAAACTGATTGTTTTATCTTAATATTTCTCAAGCTCGTGGCAAATCCTCTTATTGACGATCTTCTAACCTCTACTGATATTGTCGAACTCATCAGTAGATACGTTCCGCTCAAAAGAGCCTGAAGCAACTTTTCTGGTTGCTGTCCTTTTCATAACGAGAAAACTCCATCTTTCATGGTCTCACCTACCAAGCAAATCTTCAAATGTTTTGGCTGCGGGAAAGGGGGAAACGCATTAACTTTTTTCCAAGAGATAGAAAAAATTGATTTTCGAGATGCTGTAAAAGAACTCGCAAAAACCCAGCATATTGATATTGAAAAATATAACCTCAACACCCAAAAAATCAGCGATGAGAGCGATCAAAAAGCAAAGCTCAAAAGAATGCATTCACTTACTCAGCAATTTTTTCTCGCTCAGCTCAAAGAATCAACTCAAGCTTTAGACTACCTAACTATTCATAGGAAACTTTCAAAAAATCTGATCGAAGAATATGGTATCGGATATGCACCAGATAAGCACTACCAACTCATCCAACTGCTGAGAGAGAAAGGTTTTACGGACAATGATCTCTTAGAAGCCTCTCTAGCCAAAAAAAATGCAAATGGAGAAATCTATGCCTTTTTTAGAAATAGAATCACCTTCCCAATCTACGATACCATGGGGAATATTGTTGGATTCTCAGCTAGAGTACTCAATCCTGAAGATAAACCCAAATATCTCAATAGTGCCGAGCATAAAGCCTTTGAAAAATCAAAACTCCTCTACTGACTAAACTTTGCCAAAAATTATATCAGAGAACAACAAAAACTGATCGTTGTGGAGGGACAAATGGATGTTCTCTGACTAGCAAAGCTTGAGACACCAGTCTGAGTCGCAACTTCTGGAACTGCTCTCAGCCAAGATCATATCAAACTTATGAAGAGATATACTGAAAATATCTTTCTTCTTTTTGACAACGATAATGCAGGTCACCAGGCAACGTTAAGAGCCCTCAAACTCTTTTATCAGCAAAACATGTTCCCAAAAATTATCAAACTTCCAGAAGGATTTAAGGATGTTGATGAACTTTCAAACACTCCAGAGGGGAAATCAGCTTTTGAAACTTGTCTCATGAATGCCCAGGATGGTTTCCTAGGAATCTACCATCAGATGAGATCAGAACTTGATATGACCTCACCTATCGACAAACAGAAACTTATAAATACTCTCTTTGAACTCATTATCTCAGTTAATAGCCTCACCATCCAAGAGCACTACAAGCAACTCCTTGCAGAAAAGCTTGGATTTGCTTTTGAAATCCTTGATGCACAGTTTAAGAGATACAAAACAACGGACGGGAAACTTATTCTAAATCAACAGAATAGACAACAACAGCAAGAAAACACTGGTCGTTACCAACTTCATAGAGATGAACTCGTTGTCAGTCTTTTTTACCAATGAGCACTAGAAAAATATCTCTGAGATTTCCAAGGAGCAACAACACTTTTTGATATCATTACGATCATCTGAGCATCTAAACCAGATTCCCTCCTCGCACAAGCATTAAATAACAAGCTCACACCAGAACAAATCTCCTCTCTTAATGAACTTGGAATGTGGCGAGATGCACAGCTTGAAGAGCATCAAACCACTGAAAAAAGATACCAAATCATCCTCCAAGCCATTCTCCCAATCCTTCAAAAGTGGCTTCAACTAGCACTCAAACATTCAGCACTTTCAGCTGAACAAAAAAGACAACTCCTAGAACTCAGAAAAAAACTATAAAAAAATCAGAATAAAAAAACTCTAAGTCTATACTTAGAGATTTTTTAATATCTGCTCCAAAGCAGGATTTTGCTTCGCCTTTTCCGTCAAAAGGGTAATCATCTGCTGATCTAAAGCAAAAATTGAAAATTCCTTCAATAAATGCTCATTATAAAAAACCTTAACACGATGAAGACCAGAAACTGCAGGAGTCAGATTTATCTTTCTTTTTTCTCCCAAATAACTGATACGATCTGGGAACACCTGCATTCCACTTCCAACTTCTACCTTGATCTCTCATTCAAGAAACCCTTGATCTCCTCTCTTATTCTTAATCATTAATTCAATAGATTTTCCAAGCTTTACAATAGGATACGATAATTCTCAACTAATATCCGCTGCATTCAACAAATATCCAGCTGAACTAGTGCCTTCATTTAACTGCTCTGCCTGAAAAATTCTTCCTTGTGTCTCCAAGAACAAAATCGGATCCAAGGTATTTTTCTGAATCAATGACCAACATTTTGCCTCATTTACAACTTGAAAAAGATTTTCAGCCTCACAGTCAGTCTGCGGATAGTAAGGATGCTTTCCTTCATTAGTATCAATCTGAAAATGAAGGTGCGGACCTGTTGTATTTCCAGTATTTCCAATTTTTCAGATCAATTGCCCCTCTCCTACTTTATCTCCTACCTGCACCAAAATTTCACTCAAATGCACATAATTTGAATAAATAAAACGACTTCAAATCTGATGTTTAATCGTAATAACATTTCCCCATTCACCCTTAGCGTGAGCCTGAACTACTTCACCAGTTCCCATTGAATAAACTGGAGTTCCTATAGTCGATACAATATCCACTCCTTTATGTGCTCATTGCCCCATATCTCGACCTCAGACATAGGTTGCACCTCGCAAAACAGAATACACAGAACGATGCAAAGGATTTTTTATAAAAGAAAGATAATCCGCACCTTCAATCTTTGGCAATTGAATCTTACAAAGTTCCTGAGTACCACAGAATTTCCCCTCCACTTCTGGGACTGGATACTGCCAAGCTCGGACATTCGACGCTGTAACTCAAAATCCCAAAAAAACAGAAAAAATCAGATTTTTTACCCCCTTTTTCATTTTCCCTACAAAAATTATATTTTAAAATCAGAAAAATCAGTATACTCCTCTCCTCAAAAAAAACAAGAAAAAATACCAGACTTTCCAACAAGATAGAGAAAAATCCTAGATATAATCCAGGATTTTCTTGCATTTTACAAATTTTATAAAACGCATTGACTGTTATGCCATACGCAAACAAGCTCTAGCTGCACCTATCTTAGAGATTACTTGATTAATCTCTTCGCCAAATTCATCACTCTCCGATTCATTTAAAAAATCAGAAAGATGTGAAGAATCTAGTCTAGAAAGTCTATCAGATAAATGCGAACACCCTCCAATAAATGTGGTAAGATGAATAGCATTTGTCGCTGCTAGGACCTGTGGCATACCAAAACGCTCACTAGTGCTGTATTTGAATTTCTGATAAGCGATTTCCTGTTCCTCAGAAACAGTTCCACACTTCTGAAATTCACCACGCAAGTACGATAAGACATCAATCGTGTCTTCAGCATGAGAAGCTAGATTAAATAACTTCTCTTTCTCAATTTTGAAGTTTTTTGTTCTGTTCATATGATTACTAGTAATTTTAACTTTTTTTATTTTAGGGTTTGTGAATATATAAATTTTGAGTAAAAAGTCAATATATTTTTCAAAAAAACAAAAAACTGACTCCCAAAGGAATCAGCATTTTGCTTTTATCTTCTTAATCCATAACACAATCAGGGCTGGCAAGAATCGAACTCGCGACGCGGAGCTTTGGAGACTCCCGCTCTACCACTGAGCTACAGCCCTATAAAATGAATATCCCTTGATTCAGGGAGTGAGGGGATCGAACCCCCGACAGCGGTTCCGAAGACCGATGTGTTACCACTACACCAACCCCCCATATATCAGTCCAATAAGCCCGGTTCTGTATTAGGTACTATTTATCTATTACTCCTTAGAGGAGTAGTATTGCACTTCTATAAACAAGTATAGCAAGCTTGCACGAGCTACGGTTTACCGCTCATCAGACCATCAGTCTGATTGAGTGTAGGTAAGCTTAGAGCTAAGCTACCCTACTGTTTCACCTTTCTCCTCCTAAGAGGATAGTTTAATCTCTGTGGCACTTTCGTTTGCCCGCAAGAGCGATGTTCCAGTATCCGTTAGATACTAGCTGTTTTTTCGTGCCGGGACTTTCCTCACCTTTGAGGTGCAGTACCTAGACTGACGGTCTATATATACTAAAATACTTCTATAAATCAACTCAAAAAAACAAAAAAATCTGATTTATATCCACTCTTCCACCTATTTTCTCCTAAAGATCGCGTAAATGACCAAAAATGGGAAAACCAAGACCTTTTTCCAGCTCGGCTTCTGCCAAAAAAATGCTGGATATTCCTTGAAAAGCGTACTCATCGCTTTCCCAAACCTGTTTTCCGGATTCTGAGTATCAAAAGGATACTTAAAAAAATCAAGCAAAAAACGTAGCATCACATAAAATAAAGTTAAAAAGCCCCGAAAAGTTTTCGAGGCTCTATGATCAGTTTTTTAGTCCTGTTTTTTTGCCTTTGCAGCAGTTTTCTTAGCAGGCTTTTTTGCCTCAGACTCGCTAGCCTCACTCAATGGACCAACAAGCTTAGTATAAAGTTGCTTCTCTACAAAAAGCGGCTCCTGTTCATTATTCCAATCAATTGTCAAGCCAAGCAATTCAGTAACTTTATTGAGAATAAAGAACTTTTCAAGACTCTCCTTTGCTGCTGATTGAATTCCTTCAATAAATTCCTTTGCCTTTTCTTCTCCGATCTGAGAAAAATATTCAGCAACTTTCTCAGCAGATCCAAATCTCTTCTCCAAATTCTGCATTCTTACCTTCAATTCTTGATCAACCATAGTCTTAGGAATTATTACCTCAACTCCACTCTTCTTTACCTCAGAAAGATAGTTCTCAACAGTCTGAATCAAGCTATTTTCCTGCTTTTGTTTAAGAATCTCCTTTTTAATATATTCTCTAAGCTCAGCATTAGTCTTTACCTCTGCATCCTTACCAAAAAGCTTTACGATCATTTCATCATTAAGCTCAGGAAGTACAATCTGCTTCACATCTTGAATAGTTACCTTCAAAACTTTTGCTCCCTCATGCTTTGCTTTAAGAACAGCAGGAAGCTTCTTCTCATCATACTTAAGCTCGATCACTTCTCCTTTCTTTTTCCCCTCAAAAGTCTTTGCCCAAAACTTGTCCTCAGCAAATTCTACCTCTCCAAGGTATGTTGTTCCCTTTTCAATGCTCTTATCCTCAGCATCAAAAAATTCAAGTCCAAGCTTTGAAATAGTATCAAGAGCAACCACATCGGCATCTTTATAATCAGCATAATTCTTCTGAATATTGAGCAAAGAATCCTCTACTTCCTGCTCTGTAGCTTCTACACTAATTCCATCCATTTTAACCGCAGACCAGTTCTTACCTTTTACATCAACCTCAGGATACACATCAAGAGAAAACGTTACTGTTGTAGTTCCCTTCTCATCTTTAGTATCAAAAGCGTAAGGCTCCCCGATAAACTTAATATCAGCATTTTCAGCCAATAAAGCCTGAAGTCCCTTATTGATCAAATGTTCATTGATTGCCATACTAATATATTCAGGAGAAACCTTCTGTTCTACAATATGCAAAGGCACTTTCCCAGCTCTAAAACCTGGAACATTCATATCCTTTGCAAAATGTTGCAAAACATGACTTCTCACTCCATTTTTTTCCTCATCAGAAAACGAAATCGTAATAGTATAATTGCTCTGTTGAGCTTTTGCTAATTTCTTATCCATTGTCCAAAATAATGAAATAATAAAAAATTTGAAACCGAAATTAAGTCTAGCTATTCGCTCCTTGTTTTCAAGAGAAAAAATCTACTGTTTCACCTCTCTCCCACACCCAAAGATATAAGCCCATATGAAAGAAATGCCCTTGCTTTTATCAAGCATATTCTTAGGATTACAAACAGAAAAAAGACAAAAAATTCTGATTTCCTTTTCTTTATTTTCGATAGATAAACAATGAAAGTTTCTCATGCTCTTGGTATTGACCGAGGTAGTAAATATATTGGTCTCGCCTATACTCCGCTCAATGCGGATGTCGTTTTTCCGATTGGATATGTAATGAATGATGCAATGACCTATTACTATATAGCAGATCTCATCCAGAGATATCACATTAGAAAAATCATTCTCTGATGGCCTCAGAAACAAAAAGATATCCAAGAACATATCACAAAATTTATGGAATCTCTGAATTATATCATTGAAAATCAAAGGATCGAAATCGAAACGGTAGATGAAGATTTCAGTAGTGTACAATCAGGAGAAATCGTTTCCGACTTCAAAAAGAATGCAACTACAGATACCATCAGTGCGATGATCATCCTTGAAAGACGAAAACAATCAAAAAAATCTGAAAACTAAAACAGTGACCTCATACAGTCGCTGTTTTTCTAATTTCTCAATCCCCTTTTGGGTAAAGTCGAGTAATCCAAGTATTTAAAAGAGGTGCTTCAGATGAAAGCTCAAGCTGACCAGATTTACCAATTTTACCCATTCCTAGTTTAGATTGAATATTCTTGATTTCACAAACTAGTGGAAAAAAATCTGCTCCTTGCCCAAGTGCTAATAAAACTTGAGAACTTGCAAGCTTAAGCTTATTTTCCTCATTTAATTTACAGAGAATATCCGGTGCGATATTCACATAATCATAACGATAGAAACCATTTTTTAAACGGTTATCTCTTTTTTCTCTAAGTGCCTCAGCATAGATTAAAACATCTTCAGCCAAAACACTAACCTCATCCAAGGAGTAATGAATAATTTTTCCATTACCTAGACAACGAGCGACAAAAATCAGATTTTTTTCTTTTGTTCCCATATCCTTTTTATTTAATTGCAAACATATAGATAAACATTTTTAAGGGAAAGTCAAGATATTAAGAAAAACAAAAAACAGCACCTGTATATAGGTACTGTTTTGGCATCTACAAAGATGCAATGTTCATCAGCTTTCAATTGCGAACAACTTAGGGATCCAAGTTTCCAACTTCGATCTAACCTTTTTACCATTAAGAGCATAAAAGGTTATCAGGGGTTGTTCCGGATCTCGACACTCGTTCTTATAGCACGCAATCTGATCCTTAAGCTCTCGCTTAAAACTAGAGAAATCATCACTAAGCACAAGTTCTTTAAGAGGCATCGTAACAAGTCCGGCAAGTTTACCATTAGATGATGCAAGTGCATCAATCACCTCT
This sequence comes from candidate division SR1 bacterium, assembly GCA_013333605.2. Classification (GTDB taxonomy): domain Bacteria; phylum Patescibacteriota; class Gracilibacteria; order Absconditabacterales; family Absconditicoccaceae; genus HOT-345. The sequence goes on along the minus strand of JABCOM020000038.1, from coordinate 8,430 downwards.
CCAACAATCTTCTGTTTATAGAAGACGTAGGAACCCAAGACTAGCCTCTGTTTCTCTTTGTCTAAAGCTTTGTTAACTTTGGAGAGTGCTTTAGAAATTTCTTTGAGGTCTTCATAAGAAAGTTCTATAAAAGCCAACGGAGTCGCTGTAGAAGCAACTGAGGGAACCTGATTCCCTACGGAAGAATATTTCTTTCCCATAAAAAATAAATTTAATTAGTACAACTTTTTTATTTATATACCACAAAATAACGATTTTTTAATAAAAGTCAAGATATTTTTAAGAAAAAGTTAGAAGTTTCGCTTCTAACTCTCATCATCTTCATCAAAACTATACTCTTCAAAATCATCATTATCATCATAGTCATCCCTTCCATAATCCTCATCATCATCAAGATATTCGTCTTTCTGCTTCTGAGCTGGCTTTCTTCATCTCTTCTTCTTTCCTCCCTCACTATTAAGCTTTTCGATATCATCTTCAATTCCGAGCATTTTTTGAAGCCCCTGGTGTTCTTTCAATTTTTGAATAACCTTTTGCTCAATCTGCCTCACTCTTTCCCTCGTTACATCAAACTCTTCTCCAACTTGTTCAAGAGTAAATTTTGGACCATCAATTCCATACCTCATCTTCACGATCTTTGCCTCTCTATCATCGAGCATCGCCAGAATACTATCTAAGTTATTTCTAAGTGCAGCCCTCTCCGCCAATTGATCTGGTCTCAAGGTATTCCCATCTTCAATCAAATCTGCAAGCGTATCCCTTCCTTCATCTCCAACTTCTCTATCCAGTGAGACATTTCAAAAGATCACTTCTTCCAGCTTTTTAATCTTTTTAATCGGAAATCAAAGCTTTTGTCAGATTTCTTTACTTGTCGGTTCACGACCAAGTTTTTGAAAAAGAAGCTGATAGGTTTTATTGTATGAATTGATCTCATCAATCAAATGAACAGGAATTCTCACATGCCTAGTCATATCAGCAATCGCTTTTGTGATCGACTGTTTAATCCACCAAGTCGCATAAGTTGAAAACTTAAACTCCTTATCTGGATCAAATTTTTCAATAGCCTTAATAAGCCCGATATTCCCCTCCTGAATCAAATCAGAAAAAGTCAAACGAGATCCCAAATATCTCTTAGCAATAGAAATCACAAGTCTTAAATTTGACTCAATCAGCTTTTTCTTTGCCTCCTCATCTCACTTTTTAATTCTTCTTGCAACTTCCTTTTCCTCTTCATAGTTCAAAAGTGGAATTTTTGAAATATCGTTAAAATAGAGTTTAATATAATCCTTATACTGATTATCAACTGCATGATCCGCCTTACCATAAAGCGTAATTCTTCAAAGCTTAGTCTCTTTTTTCAAAGACTCCTGCTCTTTTTCAAGCAACTCTTCAATCGTTACAATTTTGATTCCAAGTTTTTCTGAGAGATCATAAAACTTTTCAAGAAGCTTGATATTCCCCTCCATATCATCAATTTCAGATATGACTTCTTCTTCCTCGATCATACCCCTATTCGCCCCAGTCTCTAAAAGAGCCTGTAAACCAGGAGTAAGTTCATTAATATCATCTTGCAACTTATCTCGCAACTGTTTTTTTGTCGAATCCATAGCCATCATTTTCAGCTAGCAAATAAAGTAGTTCTCAACTATCAAAAGCCTGAAATCAAAAATCTTTCATCATTTTTGACATTTTTCAAAAAATACATATAATATTGTTGTGTAGTAGAACCTTGTAAGTGAAATAAAGAGACAGCTCTATATTTCGCGATAAAAGCAGCCTCCCTTGAAGAGTGCTGTTTTTATTTTTGAGGAGAAACTCTCACGATATAGGTCTCTTTACTATTAGCACGACAACTCTGAGGCTTAAAAAGCTTGATTGTTTTTGCTCAGAATCTCTTCTTTATCTTTGCAACAAACTCATCAAAACCAGGTCACATAAAGATTTTGATCACAAAGGTACCATCATCTCTCAGCAACTCATCATACATCCAATACGTTTGCTCCAAAAGATCAATTGATCTCATCGCATCAATATCCTTAAGCCCAATAGTATTAGGAGCAATATCAGACTGAATAAAATCAAACTGAGAAAGCTGGTGTTGATTAAGGATTGAATGTACTTTTTCCTGCTCTGTAATATCCTGCACATACGTACTCAATCCTGGAAAGTTGAGCTCAACTTTTTTAAGATCAAAACCGATTACTTGATATTGTTGGACTCCAAATTTCTTAAGTTGCCCAATGGTATACTGAAGCCAACTTCATGGTGCACATCCAATATCCAAGACACTACGAGTATTTTTGGTAATTAGTCAAAATTTATCTTGTATCTCCTGAAGTTTGAAAGCACTCCTCGCCTTATATCACTCTTTTTTCGCCTTTTTAAAATAGAAATCATAGGGATTATACATCTCGTCTTATATAAAAAATCAAAGCACACTAAAAAAGCAAAAACAGTAGAGTTTTAATCTACCGCTATAATTTTCACATCTTTTCTTCCACCTTCATGTCTCATTTTCACCGTATCTCCAACTTTTTTTCCTCTAATTGCCTGCCCAAGCGGAGATTCAAATGATATCTTCAAACCATCCTCGATACCAATTTCTCAGGTACCAACGATAGAAACCTGATATTCTTTATCATCATCTTCAATACTCACAGTCACTTTTGATCCAAAATCAACGACTTTGTCAGATTTTTTGATATCTTTTTCCTTTTCTACGATCTCAACATCAGCGATAAGATTAGTAATTTCAGCAATTCTTGAATTGATAAAATCCTTATCTTCCATAGCTGACTTATATTCAAAGTTTTCTGAGAGATCTCACATAGCCTTTGCCTCAGCAAGTCTTTCTAAGACCGCAGGCAATTTTTCCTGTTTTAGCTCCTGAAGTTCATTAATCAACTTATCATATCACTCTCTAGTAAGAAAATTTTTACTCATAATTATTTGAATGTAATATAAAGAAACAAAGTACTCCTAAACCATTGTTCACTATCTAGAGAAGATTCCCCAGAAACCAAGCACTTTTCTCTTTCGTTTATCAAATGCATGAGAAACAAGATCAGTTGCAACCTTGAATCCTTTATGATTTTCAACTACAAATCTCTCTCCATTATAAAGGAAAGCAAAAGTAGCCTCATAAAGTCCGCTCTTATTTTTTGTAATAGTATAATCAATAATCACCTCTGCATCAATATTTTTAGCATAAATCTTTTTAAGGATAGTCTGCCCTTTATTGGCAATCTGATGATCTACAGCCTTCTTAATATCAGCCTCCATCACCTCTGATACGTTTACAAACTTAAACTTAACATCACTCACTTGAAGCAATTCTTGTGTCATCTTGCTAATGTATAGAATATAAAATCAATCTTACTTGTATTAAAATCCTCTCAAAAAGCAAGAGTGATTTCGCATTTTTTCTTCAAAAAACAAAAAAATCTGATTTTTCATCCTTTTTACACTCCATCAAAAAAATAAATCTAACGAGAATCACAATTTTTCCTTGAAAATACACAAATATTTCATACACTTTCAGAAAATATTTATTTTCTTATCAGAAATAAAAGATGAAAACTCTACTCAAATGCTTATCAGCCCTAATAATTATAGCTGCCGGAGTCCTTTCTCTCCGAAAAAATCCTCTCAAATCAGACACCATCACTGAAAAATCAATCATTACCGTAAGATATACTACCCCATACCTAAACACTCAAAATACTGAAGAAGAATTCTCTGGAGTAGTTGAACATCTTCAATACAGTTCAAATGTAGCTCAAGTTTTCAATACCCTTGTAGGAGCAAAAAAATGAGAAAGCAAAACTGCACTACTAACTGACCCGCTTTCTCTCCATGATGATAGCCTCGTTCAAAAGATGCCAACCATGCTCCTCTCACAGATAAACACAGACACAACAATTGGAACTGTAGTGACTCTTGATGATACAACATACACCATAACGAGCATCATCAACGAAGAAGGGGTAGAAAAAGCTGTTCTTGATCCAAATCCTGTATACACAATTCAAGAACAAAACTGGACTTTCACTGTTGAGACCTTGCAATAATTTCCCTAAAGACAATAAAAAAGAGTCAAAAATCTGGCTCTTTTTTCATTATTTAATACATTAAATCTCCTACATTTACACAGGGACTGACTCAGATTTTTCTATCTGATTCCCATTTCCTAGTTGATCTAAGCTCGTTGTATTCTCAGTCTCTGTTTGAACCGAGACCTGCTGATTTCCAGCACCAGATCCAGCAAAACCATCAATACTTTCAACCGGATTTTGGACAAACTGCTTGGTTTTCTCAACAAAGTTAGTTGCACTCTGTTTGATTCCTGAGAAAACATTTTCAATAGGATTAAGCTGAACAGGAACTGATTGAGTCAATACCTGAGTCTGAGAAGCATTCTCATGCATTTGAACAGCAGTCGCATCTTGAGTTTGTACAGGAACAGATTCAGTCGCCTGAACTGGAACTTGAAAAGGAACCTGAACTCCTACACTTTGAACCGAATTCACAACTTGTCCTCACATCTGCTGGGCAGAAGTGACAACTTGCTGTCCTGATTGCATTACTTGATTTCCTATATTTTGGACACCAGCCATTGGATCAGCTACAAAATTCTGAACTCCTCAAACTGGATTACTTGCAAATTGGGAAACTCCATTCATCATCTGTCCTCACATATTTTGCATATTTGAAACTACTCCTCATCAAACATTCTGAACACCACTCATTACCTGACCTCCAGCATTTTGAACACCATTTACGACCTGCCCTCACACCTGTTGAGCAGAAGCCATCACCTGTTGTCCTGATTGTACTACTTGGTTTCCTATGTTTTGCACTCCAGCTATTGGATTCGCTACAAAATTCTGAACTCCTCCGACTGGATTACTTGCAAAATTTTGAACATTTCCAGCAAGATTTTGTGCATTAGTCTGGATGGAGTCTTTAAGCTGACCTCACATATCAACCCCCTTATTGATCAGGTTTGTTGCCTGATTTGCAACCATTGTTGGAGCTGAGGTTATCACACCTGCAACAGCATTCGTTTTCTCAGTAATCTTCCCAGCAATATTTGAGGTTGTGCTGGTAATACTATTAGCTACAGAAGTTGTCTTATCGAGCAAATTTTGAGTGCTAGCAACCAACTTTTGAAAAAATCAAGGCTCCTGCTGAGGAACTTGTTGCCCCTCAATAGGCATTTGCGCTACTCATTCTTGATTCATCTCCTGCTGAGCTGGAGCAGATTCTCCATTTTTTAACCCAGTAATAGGATCAGGCTGCCCGGTCGCTTTAGCAATAAATCCAACAAGCTTACCAACCGTTCTATCAAAAAAAGATGGTTGCTTTGGCTCTGGCGGATTTACCTGAGACAGTGGAACTGTAGTAATGTTTTGAGCAGATACTGCTTCTGGCATCTTTTGTTTTTATAAAGAACTAAAAGTCTTCATATCTAAGTATAGTTCTTTTTTATAAAAAGTCAAAAAAAATCAGACTTTTCTCCCTATTTATAGAGTAGACTCTTGCCTCTCCATCAATTCAAAACACCTCGCCTCTTTGAGTTCAATAGTTTTAATAATCCCTCACAAGTGTTCAGAAAGCAAAGCAATCTCATCATAAGGCAAATCCTTATTATCAAAGATACGACTAATTTGTTGCTTTTCATCTTCAAGCTCCTCAAGTTCCTTGATCAACTGCTGAAGCTCAATATTCTCTGCATATGAGAGCTTTTTTACTGAAGTTGATGACTCAGAAGCTTTTGAGGAAAGATCAACAGAAATCTGGTGAAGATGGTCGGTTTTCTGTTCTTTTTGCTGAGTTTGGAGGTGATTTCGCTCTGTATACGTTCCTCGAAAATCAGTTACCTTTCCCTCCCCCTCAAAAACAAATAAATGATCAACCAATCTATCCATAAATGCTCTATCATGAGAGACAATCAGTAAACATCAACGAAACTGCAATAAAAAATCCTCTAAAATTCTGATCGTCAAAAGATCTAAATCATTTGTTGGTTCATCTAAGATCAAAAAATTTGGATTTGCCATCAGCGTTTTTAAAAGAAAGAGCCTCCTTTTCTCACCTCAGCTGAGGGAAGTGGCAAACTGATACTGTTGCTGAGCAGGAAACAAAAACCTTTCCAAAAGCATTGAAGCCGATATCTTCTCTCCATCAGCCAAAACAAGATATTCACCAACATCTCTAATCACATCAATTACTCTTTTTCACTCTGGAAACTCAATCTCCCCCTGCTGATAATGTCAAAACACTACAGTCTGCCCAACTTGAAGCACTCCACTATCAGGCTGCTCCTCTCAGAGCAAAAGTTTTATAAAAGTCGACTTCCCAACTCCATTTTTCCCAATAATTCAAATACGCTCCTGAAATTTAAAATCATAAGAAAACTGATCTAAAATCATTTTTTGACCAAAAGCTTTTTTCAGATTTTTTATTTTAAGAATCTTCGTTCAAAGTCTCCTCTCCTGAACCGGGATATCAAGCGCACCAGATTCCGAATACAAAAGCTCTTTTTGCTCATCATACTGGCTCTCTAAGTGATAAAATTCTTTTTGTCTATAATTTTGTTTGGTCGCTCTTGCCCTTGGCGATTTACGCATCCAAACGAGTTCCCTTTTGAGAAGCTGACGAAGCTTTTCTGTGGCAATCGATTCATTTTCTCTCCTCTCAGCTTGCTTCTGCAAAAAATAACTATAATTTCACGGATAAAAATACAGTTTTCATCTATCTAACTCATAGATCTCATCACACACACTTTCCAAAAAATACCTATCATGCGTTATCATAAACAAGGTAGAATGCTGATTTTTGAGATAATTTTCAAGCCACTCAATCATCTGTAAATCCAAATGATTAGTTGGTTCATCAAGTACCAAAAAATCTGGTTCATCAATCAGTGTTTTCGCTAAAGCTACTCTTTTCAGCTCTCACCCAGAGAGCGTTGAAAGCGGTTGCTGAAGAAGAGACGTCAACTGTAATCTAGAAATAATAGTGTTTACCTTAGACTCGTAGCCCCATGCCTGGATCGCATCAATTTCATCAAAAAGCTGCTGAAAACGCTCAGGATCAGTATTTGGATTCTGCACAAGTCATTCGTATTCCCTAATCAGACTTGCAGCTGGATGAGAAATCGCAAACAACTCCTCTGCTATTGTATGATTCAAATCTCCACGAAAATCCTGAGGCAAATATCAGATTTTAAGCCCCCTTCTCCATTCAACCTTTCCATCAGTTTTATCTAGTTCTCACATAAGGAGTCTCAAAAGCGTGGTCTTTCCACCACCATTCTTGGCAACAAGAGCTATCTTCTGCCCCTGCTCTACAGTAAAACTTAAATGATCAATAATCGGTCTCCCAGTATAAATTTTTGTCAACTGATCTACCTTTAACTCCCAAGCCATTCTCCATTGCAATATAAAACAATCCAAGTCTAGCAATTTTCTCTATAGATACAATAAAAAATTTAAAAATTTGACATCTCTTGAGCTTTAAGTATACTTTAAGTAATTTAGCCAATTTCTCATAAAAATGATGAATACTCCAGGTAGTGGTCCCGGATCATCTCCAAGCGGATACCAAGAATTAAGAAATTTTTTCAAGGAGAAAAATAAACAATCTGAATTTTCTCTCTTTTTTAACAATTTCTGTCAAACTACTCCATTTTGACAGAGCTTAGAGCTTAAACAAATGAACTTCATCCGTTTTCTAGATGAAACACGGAATAGAGCTGGGCACAATTTCCAAGCTGCAGTGAAATTGGTAGGACGACAAGCTTCAGCAAAAGAAATAAGCTCCTTTTTATCAACATATCTTGCTTATCGTAAAGCTCAGAAATTAGAGAAAAAGACTACTCAGAGTCAACTCATCGGAAATCTTAATACAAAAACTAACGATCAACCAGAATATATCAGGCTCCTAAAAACAGGGAAAGCAATTTTAGACCTAACAGCTGATGAGCAAAAGCTATTTGAGAAAATATGCAAAAAACATAAAGGGAAAAAGATTGTAATTGACTATTTCTATCAATGTTATCTAGAATATAAAGACGCACAAGAACCCGAATCTTCAGATATAGAGGACCTTTATCGTCCTAGACTCTCAGCACATGAGGAAGTTATCAATAGTCATCTCTGAGAATTTCGAAGCAGAGACTATAGTCTCAAACATGGTATAAAAAGCCTTTTTTATCATATCGAGGAAATCTTTAGAAAACATATCAACTAAACTTGACCTCTCAATGAAAAAAGATAAAATCCTGAATTCAGTGTTTTATCTTTTTTTGTTATACCAATGAATACCTTTGTGAAAATGATTACAAGGGAGAACTAAACAGTCTCATATATCAGGAGCAATTATATTCAGAAAAAATAAAATTGCAAGAGAAAAATAGTGTTTTTT
>JABCOM020000037.1 GCA_013333605.2 candidate division SR1 bacterium | reverse complement strand
AAAGAAAGAGAGAAGCTATAAAGAAGCAAAAAGTACATTAAAAAAATCCCAAGGAAACAAAGAGAAAAAATATTATCTTTAACCTAAAGGAAGATATTACTATGTAAATGATAAAGAAAAAAAGAATATGTAGATAAGTCCTTTTATAAGTAAGTTTTATTTTTCTATCTCATATGATGAACGATAAAAATGTATCTCCGGAATGTCAATTAAAGGCATTTCATTGTCCTTATTGTAATGTTTTTTCACAACAAATACGGTACAACCTACAATATAGATGGAATTGAGAAGGAGGCTTATTAAACAATTGGGACCTTTCAAAATGTGCGCACTGCTGAGAGTTTTCGATACGGAAAGATCAGAATTTAATATACCCTACAGTATCTACAATTCCGATGCCTCATACTGATATGTCAGAATCAGTTAAAAAAATCTACAATGAAGCAAGGGATATCGCCTGAAAATCACCTAGAGCTGCCGCCGCTCTGCTAAGATTAGCATTAGAAAAACTTACGGAAGAATTAGGAGAGACAGAATGAGCTCTCAATACTAGAATAGGCAACTTAAAAAAGAAGTGATTACCAGAAAGAGCAATACAAGCACTTGATATTGTAAGAATAACAGCAAATGAATGAGCTTCTCACTTGAGGCAAATAGATCTTACAGGTTCAGATAATGCAGAAATAGTAAATCAGCTTTTCTTCTTATTAAATTTTATTGTTGAACATGTAATTACGGTCAATAACCAACTTGATGCGATGTATGCTAATCTCCCACCAGATAAAAAGCAGGGCATAGTAGACAGAGATAAACAATCATAATAAAAAAGAGCTTTTAACGGCTCTTTTTCTTTTTACTCAATCAATGGAATCATATCGCACCTACAGTTTGGATGGAGAGGACTTCCAATCACATTTTCATAATCTAGTCTTAATCTTCCTCAGTTATTATCACTCATAATAGATCATTGTTTGAAAAACTCCTCTTGCAGTCAGATTTTCTTTCCATGCATCTTTCAACAATATCCACACCCCTCTCATCTATTACAGTTCACCACTGCTTAGATTTAATAACTCAAGACTACTCTCAAGCAGATTGCTGAGCATAAGTTCAAAATCTGATTGCTTCCGTTCTTACGATGATTTCCAATCTACAACCTTAGAACCCATCAAAGTCCCCAACAACTTTTTTTTCTAAAAACAAAAAATATGTTCACCAGAGAACATAAGAGTTATTTAGTGGTGGGCATAGCTGGACTTGAACCAGCGACCAAAAGATTATGAGTCTTCTGCTCTAACCAACTGAGCTATATGCCCATACTAGTACCCAGAGTTATTAACATAATTAATGGTGGGTGATATAGGACTCGAACCTATGACCCCCTGCTTGTAAGGCAGATGCTCTAGCCAACTGAGCTAATCACCCATTAAAATGGCGGTCTTACGGGGAATCGAACCCCGATTAGAAGATTGAAAGTCTCCTGTCCTAGCCGTTAGACGATAAGACCACTAAAGTTAGAAGTGGCGGGATGGAAGGGACTCGAACCCTCGACCTCCTGCGTGACAGGCAGGCGTTCTAGCCGGCTGAACTACCACCCCAACTATAACTATCATCTAACTTAAAGTACAAATGGAGCCAGCTGTCGGAATTGAACCGACAACCTACCGCTTACAAGGCGGTTGCTCTACCTATTGAGCTAAGCTGGCACAAAGTCCAATACTGGACTTAGATCTCTATTTCTTCAAAGTATCAAATGCTTTTGAAATTCTAGACTTTTTTCTTGAGGCATTTCTCTTCTTGATAACACCAACCTTTGCAGCCTTATCAATAGCCTTGTAAACATTTGCTAGATCCTCAACAGTCAAAGCCTCTTTAGCTTCAACTCCCTTAAGGAATTTTTTCATAGCCATCTTCATTCTAAGTTTGAAATCATAGTTTCTCTTAGCAAGAGTTTGAGATCTATTCATAGCTTTGATTGCTGACTTCTTAATTGGCATTGAAAAAATTATCAAATATAAAGAGTATCAACTCTCCGAGAGTGGGACTCGAACCCACGACCCAGTGGTTAACAGCCACTTGCTCTACCGACTGAGCTATCTCGGATTGGCGATGGTGATTACTATACTGAAATCAGACCCATTTTCAAGAGATTTTTTACTTTTTATACGACTTTTTTCATTCAATGTCGAGTTTCCAAAGTCTGAGTCTACCAAACTACGAAGTTCAGATTTTTACACTCATAAGATAATCAAATACCGGGAACAGGACTTGAACCTGCACACCGTAAGGCACTTGGTTCTAAGCCAAGCGTGTCTACCAGTTCCACCATCCCGGCATAACTGACTACCTTATGTATAAAAATCAAGATACTCGGGAGATAGGACTCGAACCTATAACCCTCAGATTCAGAGTCTGATGCTCTACCAATTAAGCTACTCCCGATTAATTTGGTTGCGGAGGATGGAATTGAACCACCTATCTTCGGGTTATGAGCCCGACGAGATACCGTTTCTCTACTCCGCAATCACACTCCCTGGGGAACCAGGATTCGAACCTGGACAAACGGAGTCAAAGTCCGGTGTCCTACCATTAGACGATTCCCCATCCACATATGATGACGCTTTGCTTTATATCTTTTTCACTTTGATTTTCAAGAGGAAGTGATAGTTTTTTTATTCCCCTTGTAAATCCCTAGTCAATCACTACACTATTGAGCACTATTGTTTAACTTTAGACTATTTTCAATGGATTTATCAGCAATCATCAATAAAGTTCGGGAGCTTCATTCAGATTTTTCTTTTGATGAAATTGCAGAAGTTTGCTATGAATATCTCGCACAATTTTCAGAAAAGACCAAGGAAGAAACGAAAGAAAAAAGCCTCAAAAAATATCTTACAAAAGAATTTTGAGTTCAGCGAGAAGTTTTACCAGAAAAAAATTCTGAAAAACTGAGTTCATTCTCCTCTATCCCAAGACATCTTTTCAATTATACCAACAAAAAATCTGCTGATTATCTCATAACCATCAAAGGCCTCTGCAAACAGCTCGGCTCAACAATCCTCTTTGAAGACGCCGAACTCAGAATCAAACCTGAAGATAAAATCGCACTTGTAGGGAAAAACGGCGCAGGAAAATCAACTTTTCTCAAAATACTTCTCAATCCAGAACTCGCTGATCACGGAGAGATTGATATTTTAAAGGATACCAAAATCTGATTCCTCTCACAAGATTTATTTCGAGAATCCAGAGAAAGGACAGTATCAGATGAGATGTTAACAACCTTCCCAGAGATCACAACAAAAGTCCAAAGACTTGAGGAAATCAAAAGACTTTTGGACGAAAACACAGAAAACTCAATCGAACTGATTGAGGAACAAAATGAAATTATCGAGCGAATGCTTCTCAATGAAGCCTATCAAAAATATGACCTCCAACAGGAGATTCTCAAATATTTCGGATTCAGCAAAGAACAACTGAGTTTCAAGATTTCACAGCTCTCCTGAGGAGAACAAACAAAAGTCCAAATCGCCAAATTTTTACTCCAGGATGTCGACCTCTTAATTCTTGATGAACCAACAAACCATCTAGACATTGAGGGGATTCTCTTTATTGAAGCATTCTGTCAAATGCGAAATAAGGCACTAATCTGCATTTCTCACGATAGGAAGTTCCTAGGTTCTACCTTCAATAAAACTGTAGAAATAAAAAATAAAAAACTGAATCTCTATTTTTGTTGATATGAAGATTTTTTGCTAGAAAAAGAAAAAAGAGAAGAGATTCAACTCAAAAACTATACTGCCCAGCAAAAATACCTCACTCAGCAAGAGAGATTTATCGAAAGATTCCGCTACAAATCCAGTAAAGCCTCGCAAGTTCAGAGCAGAATCAAAATGCTTGATAAAATGGATAAAATCGAGGCTCCAGAACTAGAATCATCAGCCCACAAACCAAAACTCCAGGTCACACGAAGACTCCCAGAAACATTGATCAGAATTTCAGAGCTTCAAATTGGATACTGAGAAAACCCACTCGTCTCATTACCAAAAAACCTTGAAATCACAAAAACAATGAAGATCTGAATCATTGGAAAAAATGGTGCCTGAAAAACAACCCTTTTAAAGACAATTTTATGAGAAATCAATCCTCAATACTGAGATATTTGGATCCATGAAAAAGTAAAAATCTGATTTTACTCACAGATTGCAGATGATCTAGACTTTAACGCAACCGTCACAGAAGAACTTGTCTGACCTGGAGTTTCATTCAAAGAAGCAATGAGTTTCCTCTGAGCTTTACTCCTCGATCCAGAAAAAGCTGAACAAAAAATCTGAAGTCTCTCAGGAGGAGAAAAATCAAAAGTAGCACTAGCAAAAATGCTACTTGCACACCCAGATATCGTTGTAATGGATGAACCAACAAACCACCTGGACCTTGGCTCAAAAGAAGCAATAAAAACAATGCTTGCGGATTTTAATGGCGTGAGCTTGATCGTTTCCCATGATAGAGATTTTCTAGAAGCAACCTCAGATCTCCTCCGAGTCATCAAAGACAAAAGACTCACAGTTTTCCACTCTTTTGAGAGAGGGTTTGATGAAATGAAAAATTAAAAAAAATCTGATTTTTTTTGATTGTTTTTCTCATAGAGATCAGTATGGTATACTATAATAATTTATATCAAAAACCACAATATGCAAAAGGGAAAACTCATCGTCCTCTACGGTATCAATAACCTCTGAAAAACAACACAAGCCCACCTCCTCATCGATCGATTGAGAACAAAAGGACTTCAAGCCGAATATCTTAAATACCCAATTTATGACTTAGCACCCTCTTGACCACTACTCAACGCCTATCTCAGAGAAGGGAATCCAAACCAGCTTTCTTCATCAGAATTTCAACTTTTACAGGTCATCAACCGCACACAGTACGATTCTACATTAAAAAATAAGTTAGAAAACTGAATCTGGATCATCGCAGAAGACTACACTGGAACTGGTATTGCACGAGGAACCGGAGCTTGATGAGACCAAGCTTTCCTCGAAAACATCAACTCTCATTTACACAAAGAAGACCTCGCATTCTTCTTTGATGGAGAACGCTTCAGCTCCGGAATTGAGAAAGTTCACCAACATGAACAAAATAACGAACTAATGAATAAAGTAAGACTTGTTCATCAAAACTTGGCTCAAAAGCTATCTCGAGAACCAATCAATGCAAATCTTTCCATCGAAGAAATTCAATCCCAGCTACAAAAAATCATCTCAGAAAAATACTTGTAATAAAAAAATCCCTCAAATGAGGGATTTTTATGTAGAAATAAAGTCATTACCTACTCAAAACTCTAATAGATTCGGCAGCCTGCAAGAAAAAGGCTATTTTAAAAGCCATATCTGATACCGAGTTTCATGAATAAAGATTCATTCCCTGTGTAAAAACAGTTAATGGATCAGAGTTTTGCCATTCTTTACATTCTCAAAACAATTGCGGATTATCAGGATAGAGTACATAGCCACATTCTCATAAAGGTATTCGAAAACCATCATCTGAAAGCTTTCGTATCAAAAGATACGATTCACCAGACCCAGCACCTCACTCAATAATTTGATAAATATAGTCATTACCATATTCATCACGGTAATGAAGAACTACTGGTCAAAGCATGGGTGCACTCCCATCTAAAGTATACTTAGGTCAATACTGAAAACTATATCAATACTCTCTTTTCAGCCAATCAACAAGACGGATTCAAACTACTATTCAAGAATCAATGGACGCAATAATTCAGCCTCTTTCCTCACTAAGATTTCCGGCAGCACTCGTATAAAATCAAGTCCCATATTTTATATATTCTTTCTCTATAGCATCCCAATCTACTCAAGATCAATTTTCCTCAGAGAGAATTCATCAATTAGGCCACTGAGGGATATATCAAAGCTCATATCAATGCTGTGAGATATATGAATACAAATCCACAAAATAACGAACAAAAGGATGATTTCAAGCTAAATCATGATAATAAGAATTCAAAACCAGATCTTTACCGGAATAAGAAGACGAGGGAGATAACAATTCAGTTTTAAGTTTTCTATAGAGCTCAGACAAATACTTATCTACACAAACATCTCTTTGATAATACGTTCAGTCTTCCTCATACTTCTCACAAGTATCTAATAAGTCCTGATAGATAGCATCAATAAATTTCTTCACACCAATTGACGTCTGAGATTGATAGGTTAGAATCAGATTTCTATCTTTTTTTAATTGTTCATAAAGAGCTTTGTCCATTGCATTCTTCAAATGGAGATCCCTATAAAGATACCCTCAAGGCACAATATCTCAGCTTTCAGAGACAGTTCAAGTAGAAACAACATTAAGAGAAAGCTGGTTTTTGTCCTCTATCCTAGAGCATCCAGCAAATAAAAGACCAAATGAAAGAATAATACCCCAAAATGCCCTTTTCATAGCACTTCCCTAAAAAGTAAAAGCTAGATATCAACTAAGCAATTTCTATCTCAATTCCGATCGGACAATGATCAGAACCAAAAACTTGATCGTAATGCACCATTTTTCAGATCTGATCTAAACAATTTTCACTTACCCAAAAATAATCCAATCTCCATCAAACATTTCTTGGCCTCGCTCCAGCCCTATAGCTCCACCAAGTATACATCTCTCCTAAATCAGGATTCTGAAGCCTAAAAATATCAATAAGTCAGCTTTCTTCCATTTTGTCCATCTCAGCTCTCTCAATTGGTAGAAATCAGATTGAATTCTCATTTTCCTTTGGCCTCGCAATATCAATCGGACGATGACAGATATTAAAATCACCGGTTGTGATTACCTTTTTTCATTCTTTAACTTTCTGTGCCACAAACTGTTGATACTGCTTGTAGAAATTCAGCTTATAGCTGAGCATTTCTGTTCCATCCGCTCTATCCCCACCATTTGGGAAATAAATATTCAAAAGCAAAAAATCTGACCATTCAACGGCAGTTACCCTTCCATCATCGTTAAAACATACAGGATTATCAAAAATATTATGCTTTGCTAAGATTGGAAGCGACTTTTTATAAAAGATAGCAGTTCACGCATATCCAGGTCTCTCTGAACGATGCCAAATATACTCATACTCCTGCATCGCAAATCTCACCTCAGTTGGCAATTGATGTTCAAAGGCTTTCACCTCCTGCAGACAGAGAATATCAGGATTTTCCTGTTTTATAAAATCAAGAAACCCCTTTTGAAGCACAGCTCTAATCCCATTAACATTTCGAGAAATAATTTTCATTCCACAAGACAAAATAAATTAATACCAATCTTCCTGGATTCCTGCCAAAATTTCAGGTCCATTCTCAGTAATCAAAACCGTATACTCCCACTGAGCTCCTAGATCTCCCTTTTTACAATAAAGATTCCAATCACTTTCATGATAAACCACATCATCAGACTCTACCGCTGTGATAGGCTCCAAAGCCACAACCATACCAGGTTTCCACTGGATTTTTTTCATAGCAGCAGTAGGATGATTCATAAAATAAGGCAGCTCATGAACATCTGTTCACACCCCATGTCCACTCAAACTTTTCAAAACACTGAATCCTTCATTAGTAATATGGTTATAGACTGCTTTAGAATAATCATACGCAAAACCTCCAGTCTTGATAGTAGCAACTCAACGATCTAGTGCTTCTTTAGTAACCTTAATAAGTTGAGCACCTAAAGGATTTGCACTTGCATCACCAACAATCAAGCTAATAGCAGAATCAGAAACTCACTTTTTATAAATAATTCCAGCATCAATTTTAAGCAAATCTCCATTCTTTAAGATAGTGTGATCAGGGATCCCATGCACCACACAGTCATTTACAGACAAACAAAGATTCGCAGGGAATCCTTCATATCCCTTAAAAGCTCAAACCAAATTCCTTTCATCAAGCCAAGCCTGAGCCAACTCTTCAAGTTCCAAAAGCGTCATTCCAGCCTTAGTATGCTCCTTAAGATAGTAGAGATGCTCATTGAGATATTTACAAGAATCAGTGATATTCCTGATTTGTTCAGGAGTTTTGATCAGATTTTTTATCATTTTTTAATACAAAAAAATAAACACAAATGGGAAGATAACACTTTAATGAGCACCTGTAGAACCGAATCCACCAGTTCATCTCTCAGAACTATATACTTGATCAAAAGTATCAAAAAGCTGACTATCAACCTTGATCTCAACCTGAGGGATCTCAGCAGTTCCATACTGTGCCACTCACCAATAATGCGGAGCAAACTCTAGTTGACAAAGTCTGGTATATTGTTGAATAGTTACTGGATTTTGAGTAAAATTATACAACTGCATCAAATACTCTCCTCTATAGTCCGAATCAATCAATCAAACACTATTTGCTAGCAACAGTCCATTCTTAAGCGGAAGAGAACTCCTCGCACACATCTTAGCACACCATCCTGTAGGAATAAAGGTCTTAATTCAGCTTTTTACTAATTTAACCTCTCCAGGCTGCAGAGTAAACGTCTCATCTGTCTTAATATCCCAGCACATCGCTTCGGGCGACTTCTTTTCAGGAATCAATTCCTCAGCAGAAACACAAATAATAATAGACTGCATCAAACTTTTATACTTAAATAAAACCTTCCTCATTCTACAAAACTCGATGCCTAATACAAGAGGAAAACCGATCAAAAAAAGGAGAGGCTAACCTCTCCTTGAATTTCGCATTGTTTGCGATTTACGAATACCTTTAGGAACGAACTTCATTCTTTTTTGAAGTTCAATCGCCTTAAGAGATTCAACCCGAAGCTGTTTCCTCAATACAGCGACTCCATCAGGAATCCGTTTGTTCTGTCTAATAATCTGCTCATCGGAGAATACCTTTCCCCGCGCTCCGAAAATAAATGTTTGCCCCAGAACCGGATCAAACACAGACGGAATTGCACCTTGTTGGATCATGATTTTTAGTTTTATGTTTAACTTACTTAATATAAGTCTTTAAAGAGAAATGTCAAGACTTTTCTCCTTGCATTCAATAAAGCAAATCACTATCCTAATAACAATCAAAAAATCTGAATTTTCATCTCCTTTTGTATACTCTCTCATGCTCATCTATCTTGAAAAAAAAGCAAAATCCTATCCTCAAACCCAGAAAATCCTGAGCAAATTCCCCAATGCTCAAATCCTAGAAATCGACCACTACAAAAATATTTTTGATAAAAATATCTGAGATCAAAACCTCGCTCCAGCCTTTATCATTGCAAAACAGGAGCATATCCCACTTTTACCAGTCCCAGAAAACTATGGACGAACAGGAAAATCCTTCTTCTTCAAAACAAGCCTTAACTGTGTTTATGACTGTGAATACTGCTATCTCAAGGGAAACTTTAAAACAAAGTATTCCGTACTTTTTGTCAATTATGAAGAGATAAAATCAGCGATTAGTGAAAAAATCAACTTTCTCAGAGAAACGGAAAAATATCAAGGACCAATAAGTTTTTATGCAAGCAACTATTCAGATATCCAAGGAGTCGATAGCTTAACTGATTTCAATCAGACTTTTATTCCATTCTTTGAACAATTTGAGAACATATTGATGGAAACTAGAACTAAGTCTCCGAATATTTCATCAATTCTCAGCTGCAATAATGGAATTCCTCCTAAAAATACAGAATTCTCATTTTCTCTCAATCCAGAGTCCATCATCAAAAAATATGAGAAAGGAACCGCAACTCTAGAGGCGAGAATCTCTGTTATCAAAACCCTTATAGAAAAAGGCTACAGAGTCTGACTCAGATTTCTTCCCCTTTTACCCGTTGAAAATTATGATTTTCTTTATCGTGAACTACTAAAAAGATTAAAATCTGAACTCAATTTTGATCAGATTTCTTCAATTTTTATCGCTTCTCTCATCTACAATCCTTGAGATTTCAAAATCATGCAGAAAAAGAATCCAAACTCTGACCTACGACCACTTATCAGTCCTCAAGAGAACTGACTCATCAAGATCCCTACATCAACTCGAGAACACTTCCTCAAAATCTTTAGAGAAGAACTCCCAGATCAAGAGATCCTCTTTGATTATGTATAAAAAAAGAAAAATCTTGTTTGACTTTTTAAAACATTTAGATATAGTAAAGGATAACAAACAAAAAATAATTTAGCTATGATATTTATCATTATTATAGGTATTGTACTTATTGCACTATTTTGGTATGAGAAATTGGATACCGCGCTCTTTATCACCAATATGTACTTGACCTATCTCATCTATGAGCTTTGGGCAATAAGCTTTGAAAATAAGCTCTGGTCCCACATGAGCGACCATACAATAGAACTGCTTATGCTTATAGGACTTTCTGCTCTATTGTTACTCCTCTATCTGGCAAACATCAAAGTAGCTCTCGACATTCACCAAAAGGGCAAAAACAAACACTCTACCTAAGCATCTTATGGTAGAGTTTTTCTAAAAGAAAAAATCTGACTCTCCTCTTTTTTATAAAAAAAAACTCCTGTCCAATATTTAAGACAGGAGCAATTTCTCCATCAACGCTCTGCTTTTACTAACAAAGCAACAACTTCATTATCTTTCTTCAAAGCATTCAAAAGACGCGTCTCATCATGTATAAGTTCACACTCCTTATCCAAAAATAGGCAATGAATCTCTACAAGATAAAGAAACTTGTCTTGTGCAAGCTGATACCACTTGCCACCAGGCTCAACAGAAACATCCTTTTGATCGTAGAAAGAAGCTTGATAATAAGCAAATCCTTTTTCAGTCTTTTTCCAGGTGCAAGCTATACGATACACCTGCAGCTTCCTCTGAAACTCAAGATCTAATTGCTCAATTTTAGCATGATACTTTTTAGGAAGAGCCCATTCCTTAACATTTCTCATAACAACGAAATAGTTCTCAAACTCCTGAAAAAAAGGAGACTTTCTAAACATTGCATACATTCCAAAGACAGCTCGATCTTGATCCCGCATCGTCCTAACCTTTGCAAGATCTCTTCTGAGACATTGTTTTAGCGAATGCCTACGAAGAAAATAGGAGGACTTTTCTTGAATAATAAACTTAAAATCCTGAAATCTCTCTGGATCCAAGAGTCTTTTAAGAAAAGAGCGCTTCTTTTTTTCTCCAATTGGTAATTTTTTATATTTCATATGATTAAAATTTTTTATTTCCTCAAGACAGATAATACATATCTAAAAGAAAGAGTCAAGAGAAATTAAAAAAACAAAACTATGTATAATAAAAAAGCAATCTGACTTCAGACGTCTTTTTCTTGTTTTAAAACTATTTTTCTTCCTCTCCTGAGGTAATATCTTGATTTCTAGCCTTCATAAGGGGGAACATCACAACATCTCTGAGATTTTCCTGTTCCGTCAAAATCGCTAAAATCCTCTCAAGTCCCATACCAAATCCTGACTGAGGCGGCATTCCATATTCCATCGCCTCAACAAATGCGTCATCTCCACTTGTAGCTTCATCATCTCATTTTTTACTTGCCTCAGCCTGGAGATCAAAGTTCTCCTGTTGCAAAATTGGATCTACAAGTTCAGAATATGCCTTACAGATTTCCCATCCATTCACCAAAAGCTGAAATTGCTCAACAATCTGCTCATCAGCATCTGAAACTCTCGCCAAAGGCTGCATAATCACTGGATAATTATAGATGAATGCTGGACCTACAATCTTTGGTCTCAACACCTTTTTGTACAAATAATCAATAAGCGTAGTGGTTCCCATATTTTCCATTCCCTCAAAAGTGATTCCCTTTGCCTGAATGTCTGCCCTAAGCTTATCTGCATCATCAATCCCATACTTAGAGATATCAAGTCCACTAGCCTCATTTACCCCTTGAGTATAATCAATTTTCTCCCAAGGAGTTGTGAAATCAACCGTTTTCTCAATTCAGTCTTTATCTTTTACCTTAAGCTTCTTTTCTAGCCCAAGATGCTCAAAAAGATAATCAAACATCTCTTCAGTAAACTTCATATTATCCTCATAATTCCAGTACACAGCATAATGCTCTACCTGAGTAAATTCCTGAACATGAGAAGGATCTGATCCCTCATTTCTAAAATCCTGACCTATCTCAAAAACCTTTTCAAATCTACCAACAGTCGCTTTTTTAAGAGAAGTTTCAAAGGCAATCCTCAAATACACATCAGTATCAAAATCATTGTGGTGCGTAATAAAAGGCCTTGCCGCAGCTCCAGAAGCTGCATTATCTAAGATTGGAGTTTGAATCTCAGTAAATCCTCTAGATCTATAAAAATCTCTCAAAACCTGATAAAACTTTGACTTAAACAAAAATCTCTGATAGGTTTCAGGATTCATCGTCATATCCAAATACCTCTTTCTATAAAGCTCCTCCTGATCATTGAGTCCATGAAATTTTTCAGGCAAAGGTCTGATTGCCTTAGACAAAAATTTGAATTCTGAAACAAAAATTGTAAGTTCTCCCTTATGTGTCTTAAAAACTTCCCCCTTTACTCCAATAAAATCTCAGAGATCAACCATCTTCTCCATGAATTTATATGCAGAAAGTTTTCCTGATTCAGTATCAGCATTTTCAAGCACATCAACAGCAATATCCTCACTTTTTCCATCAGAGTTAGTAATAGTCTTAAGAATCTTACAATGATCTCTATGAAACATCAACTGAATCTGATCGCTACTATCCAAAATCTTAGCAAACGCAAGCTTTCCATGAGAACGATAAAGCATTACTCTACCCGCAGTCTGAACCTGCACCTGAGGATTCAAAACCACCTCCTCACTATCACGAAGTGTTTGCCCCTCATACTGTGCAATAATATCGCTAATAAGATCCTTCTTCTGGAAACTCTGAGCATAGGGATGAATCCCCATTTTTTTCATTTTATGAGTTTTCTGTATTCTCACTTCCTTTTCTGACAAAGTTATTTGGCTCATATCATTACAATTATTAGTAAAAATCCTAAATCTGAGCTTAGCTATTTCCTCTTTCTTTTCAAGGACTAATCAAAGAAAAACAAAAAAATCTGATTTATATTGACTTTTTAAGAAAAAATAATATCATACAAGACAAGAAACAAAAAAACATAACAAAATGAAAACAATAAAAAAACAAAAAACTGATATCTATAGAAGGGTTGCAATGCTACTTCTAGAATCACCGCTCGAAACAATCAGCATGATGCATTTACGAAATATGTTTGAGAAAACACTCTATTTACTCAAATTAAGTAAAAGAGCACAAACAACTGAATTCAAAATCAGCTCAGATAATTATCTCAAACAAATAGATAAGCATTATAAGGAACAAATTAAGACTTTAGAACACCAGATCAACCATACTCCCAAGAACAAAGAAGAATACACAAGAGGAGATGAAATTTACGCAGAAATTGATTTTTTAAGAGAAAAACTCAAAACAAAGACAAAACAGGAAGAGAAAAACTTAAAAGATAAATTAACTGAGCTTGAAAAAGTCTATAAAAAATCCCAAAAGATCCTCATTGATTATGAAGAATTCCAAAAATTACTATATAGTCAATGCTGTTATTGGAAAATTATTGATCAGGGAAGAAAACTGTTTTTCTACAATGCAACAGCTCTAGACCTAAAACCTTGGAGACGAACATTAGAGTTCAGTTTTCCTGAAAGCGTACTTGAGGAACATAATATCTACGAAGGGTCGCTATTTTTTAAGATCATCAACGATACCTATTATGTGATTTTCCCAGACTGGGAAGATATACCAATAGGGATCACATCAGAGAGGCTACTTCATCAGTGGATTATCAAAACCCTTAAAAAGAATCCTCTAACTAGACAAATCATAGAACTAGAAATGAAACACCATCTCTAAAAAAAGACAAAAAATCAGACTCTTTTCTGAATCTCAGAGAAGAGTCTTTTTTTCTTTATTGAACAAAGCAATATTCCCTCAGAAAATTTGCTTTTTTGAGAGTTTAAATTATAATTAAATATCTTTTATTTACTGACAAGAGAGATGAAAGCCGTCTTTCCAAAGAATATCCAAAAGGGAATCTTAGCAGGAATGAACTTCAATATCTGACCTTTTACGGTATCGGTTTTTCAGCTTTTTATCTTGGCAATCGGAATTGCCATAGCTTTTGTCGTATTTAATCAGTTCGCACAAAGTAGCAAAGCAGTTGGAATATTTTTTGCAGTTTTAATCTTTCTTATCTTTGCGGTAATCGCTTTTTTCAAAATTTCAGAACTCAATCTATTGGCCTTTATCGTAAAATTTATTCAAAATCAGTTTTTTGATACCACTCAAAAATATCAGACTAATTATACAAAAAATGATAAAATGGCAATCCTCATAGAAAAATCTAAACATCAAAATACAAAACAAAAAATCGAATATAAAACCTGAATCGAACTAGAGAATATCGATAAACTTGATACTTCCTGACTCCTCTCCTAAAAAAATTAAAATACAAAAAAATGCTGAGGAAGGGACTCGAACCCTCAAGCCAAAGGCATACGCACCTCAAGCGTACATGTATACCAATTCCATCACCTCAGCATATAACACAACCACTATAGCGATTTGCTGATCAATTGCAAGAAAGATTTGTATTTTTAAGAAGATTGGCTATATCTAACCAAATACAATAAAATTTATCCTTTTTAGACTCTACCCATGTTTGAAAAAATCCAAAATGACTACATCCAAGCAATGAAAAACAAAGAAACACTCAAAAAATCAGCTTTAAACTACTTGATCGCACAGATTAAGAATAAAAAGATTGAACTCCAGAGAGATCCTAATGATGAAGAAATCATTTCCCTTATCAAAAAAGAGGTCAAATCTCTAAATGAAGCAATCAGTTTTCTAGAAAAAGCAAATAAACCTGAAGAACTTCAAGAAGAAAAAGAGAAAAAACTGGTCCTTGAAGACTATCTCCCAGCAACTCTTAACGAGGAACAAACAAAATCCCTTATAGAAAGTGCAATTAGAAATCTGAACATCACGGACCTCAAAACTCAAAGAGGACTGCTCATGAAGGAACTTATGGCAACGCACAAAACAGAATTAGATCCAGCGCTCCTCAACTCACTTATCAACACAATGCTCTAATCCTTTATCTAACTAAAATACAAGATGAAAAAAATAAAAATCCTGACTATTTGATTATTGTTACTTTGAGTACTAGGAAGTATCCCGTTTGTTAGCGCGAATAATTCTAAAACCAATACACCAACACCTACAACAAAAAGAGAACAGATACAAAAAGTTGAAGCGAAAATAATTTGACCAAAGGTTTGTGATCAAGAATGTATGAACAAAGAAAGACAAGATAGAATTCGTAAAGAATCAGAAAGAATAGGAAAACAGATAGAAGCAAAGAAATGTAAATGAATAAAACTCAACACAAATTTTCCATTTGTAGGAAGCTGCATCGGGTTTGAATGAGGAGGAACTAACCAAATCAATGTCTTTCCTAAAATGGTAAAAAGTTTAATGAAACTGATTATCTCCATTATTATGCTTATGTCACTGATTATTATCATCATAGCAGGAGTAATGGTAACCTCAAGTGGATACGACTCAGGGAACTACAAAAAGGGACTTGATCTCATCAATAAAGTTGCTACTGGACTCGCTCTCCTCGGAGCATCTGGAGTTATCCTAAAACTGATCAATCCGAACTTTTTTACTTAGTTGTCCTTGCAATAGGCGACCAAACTCCTATACTAGCACAAGTAGAAACAAGAAAAAATCTGACTTTTTTATCTTACAACTAGTAAACTATGGGAGTACAAATCAGAATTGATGGAGGATATCAAATCGAGAAGGAACTTTTCTTTTGATATACCTATACACATACAGGATTGATCAACCTTTCCTCTGAACTCGGAGAAGCCATGAGATACAATGAACCAGAAATCATTATCATTGATTACCCAGGAGAGTATGATGTTAAGTGACGATTTATCAAAGCAGTACTAGGGAAAAATAATAAGCTCAACTATCTCATTCAATGAAAAAATAAAAAATTCTGAATCATTCAATCGGCGGATGTCCTAGAACTTGATGAAGTTTGAGGAATGGATACTTGGCTTTACTTCTGAGAAAATATTGAAAAGAAATTTGAACAACTCGAGATGGAATGAGATCTTATCAATCTTGAAACTATTGAAAAAGAGTCAGCATAAAGCTAACTCTTTTTTGTTTATCCACAAAATTCATCATTGCAAATACGGTGAAGTAATCTAAATAGTCCTAGATAACTGAAACTTTCCTCTACAATCACCAATACTTTGCTAATTCTCCAGTCTTTGTCGTCGGGAATACACGGATCGTTGGAATCTCAAACCTCTTTGCAAAACGGAAGAGATCACCTCACTTCGTACTACGTGCAAACAGATACTCTTTCTCTACCTCTCTCAAAACACGGGCATCATACCTCCCCATCGGATAGCAAAAACTAATAATCGGCAATCCAAGTCTAGCCTCAAGTTGTTTTTTTGAATCAATCACTTCATGACGAACCCCAGAGAGAGAAAGTGTAGAAATTGCATAATGATTAACAGAATGTGATCAGATTTCTGAGCCTTGTTCTGCTATTTTGCGAATCTCATCCCAAGTCACAAATAGCGGATCCGTATCAGCCTTCCCTGAAATGATAAAAAATACAGCTTTGAGATTATACTTTTTGAGAAGAGGTAAAACCGTAGTATAATGCTCACGATGTCCATCATCAAAAGTCAGGATCACAGCTCTCTCTGGCAACAACATCTTCCCTTCCAAAATCGCCTTCATATCCCAGAAAGTCAGCGTTTTTATATTATTTTTATCTAAATACTCAAAAAGCGCCTCAAGTTTCTGTGGAGCATACGAAAGTTTGTATCAAAGCTGATCATGAGTATTTGAGGGAATATCTTTGATATAATGAAACATCAAAATCGGAATTCTGAATTTCAGCTTTTTCATCTCCGGAGTAATCTGAAATTTCGCTTGATCAAATCTAGGGAAATGCATTCAAGAAAACTGCCCTCAGCTCAATGTATTTACTCCAGAGAAATCTAACTTCTGATCTACATTATTTTCATTTCAGTCTCCTCAGTCCATCTCAAATTTCAACAAAAGAAAAAAGCTGAACGCAATCAGCAATCCACTTACCATCAAGAGAAAACACGCACGAGAACTTTTATATAACGCGAGAAAACTCCTCATTCCAACTACACTACCATAAACCAAAGAGAAGTCGAACGCTCCTCATCAAGCCCAAGATCCCCAGTATTGATCAAATGTTCAATTTCCTGGCTATCTTGCCTCTGCGCTAGTAAATTACTCAAACATGCCAAAGCTGGATAATCATGTTGCTGCTCCTCAGTCATTGACTGATGTTTACATGAAGCAATCAACTGAGCCGTCTTCTCCTTACAAGATTCCATAGAAAGACCAGCATAACAATCATTCATCACCATCAAAGAATATCACTGTTCCAAAAGTGGCTTAATATGCTCTAATAAAGATCAGATTTTCGCTCCTGTTTTTACAAATATCACCACATGCTCCTGATGCATATTGATCACAGCCAAATACGCAAACAACTTGTCCAAATAAGGATAAAAATTCTGATCAGTTTCCTCTAGTTGAAGTTTACGAACAGCTGACAAATCCTCAGAATTCTGATTCCATACCCTACCAAAATGAGGTCAAATCTGACCGGTATACACCATAGCATCTGTAGGCAACTCCTCCACTTGTACCAAAAAGATAATAGGTTTATGCTGATCAAAAGCCAATAATGCACTCGCTAAAAAAAGCGAAGTATGAAATTCTAATACACCTGGACACACTCCATAACGCAAATCCCTCTGTGGCAATCAGATCAATTCCTGTGCGGAAACAGTATTTACCATAATTTCATCAAGTAGCTGTTCATAATTCATTCTAGATACAAACTTGTGATATGTAAAAAAGTTTTTTGTTTTTTCTAATGCGTATTATAATGCCTCATTACCTGAAGTACAAACCTATCTGCCAATCTATACCTCTTCTCTCGTTCATCAGCTCCCATAAATACAACCGAGACTGACTCTATTCGATATTCTCTAAAGATCTCACTAATCGCAGTTTTCAAGGCATCAATATTTCATTTTTTCTCCTCATCATAGATCAGGATAATATCCATCCCAATTGGCTTTCCAAACTTATCTCACCAAAAATACTGTAAAATTCGTTCCCCCTGCTCCTGAAACTTATCAATCAATTGCTGTTTTAATGCCAAAAAAAATAACTCTTTAAGCAGAGATGAAAACTCTTTTCTTAAACTAATTGACCATCCAGTAGACTCCTTAAGAATACTAATCAACTGAGCCTCCTCCAAAACATCAACCTGTTTTTTAATCGCCGGGAAAGTCCATCAGAGATCTGTCTCTAATGCTCTCATTGATACTCATTGTCTCCTAAAAATCAGATATTTGAGTATGTCGACCTTGGTTTTGCTTCAAAAGAGTTTTTCCAAATTCATCTACCCGATCTATGGGCTAATAAAAGTCGCCTCCGTTTTATAGTTTTTGGGTAAAAATGCAAGTCTGATTTAGTTTTTTTTGAAGAAAAAAAAGAAAAAGCTGACTTCATCAAAGAAAATCAGACTTTCCTATAATAAATATAAACAGCAGATCTAACTCCTTCTCTTCTTTATGCATCCACTTTGAATTATCTGTAAAAACAGACTCATCGTTTAGAATAGAAATGAGAAGGTTTTTTAGAGATACCTATTACAATAAATAAATCTACTTTCTACTAGACATCACAGCTCATTTCATTCGCCTCACGATGACCAAGCATCATTACGACCATCAGCAAAGAGATATTCACAAAACAGCAAGACTGAGAAAGCATTAACAATCACAAAATCCCCTCAAAAATTTGCAAAAAAACACATTATGACTATACTTAGAGTGAGTTTATTCTATCAAACAAAACATAATGCTCAAAAGACTTTTTCAAATCAGTATTTTCCTACTTCTCAGCTCAGTCTCAGCAAGCACTTTTGCCAATAACCTCCTAACTGATACTAAGCTCAATCAAATCCTCACCACTGATCAAAAAGAAATTATTAAAGATATCTGAGATCAGGATGCCCTGAGAGAGTGAGCCTACAATGCTATCCACTCAGACAATCAAAAGATAAAAAATCTGATCAATAGCAACGATCAAATCAAAACACAAAAAGATGCCGAAAAAAAGACTTTCAAACTCATCAAGAGACTCATTAATTATGCGCTAGGATTAGTATCTCTTATCGCATTAATTATCTTACTCATAGCTGGAGTTCAAATGGCGACAGCGGCTGGAGATGACAAGAAATTTTGAGCTGGGAAAGCCTCTCTCCTCAAAGTTGCAAGAGCCATCTGATGAATCGCAGTTTCATGGCTGATTATCAACTTTATCTTCTGGATTATTGAAGTTATTACTAAAAATGTATAATATTACCTTTACCCATTAAAATAAAACAATGAAAAGCTGATGGAAACTAATGGTCTTCTTCCTCTGACTAACAGGAATATCAGGAATCTGTCTCGGAAACTCAAACTTCTCAAATAGTCAAAACCCATTTTACTACGAAAATACAGAAAAAATCGTAGGAAGTACCCAAGATACCAACTACTGAGCACTCATCACAACCGATGCGGTCAAACAAGATGATGGACTTCTTACAAAAATTATGCACGTCCTCAAGCTTGATATCAACAATAAATACAAAGGTCCTCAAAAGGCTTTTTACTACATCAAGAGTATTCTCAATTATGCATTAGCTTTTGTGAGTTTTATTGCATTTATGCTACTTTTGTATGGATTCTATATGATGCTCATTGGTGATGGAGAAAAAGGGCGAGACAAAGTCAAATCCACCCTCAAAGGAATCGTCATTGCCATCATCGCAATGTCGCTCTCATGGCTTATCGTCTCAGCACTATTCTGGATCTACGAAAACCCAGCCCAAAAAGATTCACCCACCACTCAATCCCGTCCATAAAAAAACAAAAAATCTGACTTTTTACTTCTTGTTTAATGCATAGGTATGCTCTTTGATAACCTTCAAAATAAACAAATCCAAAAAGGAAAACAAGAATCTCAGTTTAATACTGAGACAATGCTTCCTATTTCTGAAATCAAAGATGGTTACTGTATTCTCAAAGACGGAGGAATCAGAGCAATTCTTAGAGCTGATGGTATCAATCTTGACCTCAAAAACTTTGATGAAATCCAAACCATCCTAGAACAATACAAGAGATTTCTTAATGGACTTGAATTCCCTCTACAATTTCTTGTAAGAAATACCTATCTAGACCTGAGAGAATATCTCCAGTATGTTTCAAGGAATATTAACCAGCTAGATCCCTGAGCTCTCAAACAGCAGGGACAATCTTATCTCAGCTTTTTGGAAGACATCAATATGAAACAAGGATTGATCTTCGTAAAAGAATTCTATGTTGTCGTCCCTTACTATGTCAATGAGCAGGACACTGACCAAATCAAAAAACCATGGCGAAGCAAATTTATGGATACCCTCAATGCAAAAGATGACGTAGAAACTATTGTTTCTAGATACAGAAACTTTGTCAAAGGACAAAAAATGCTCAACACCAGAATAGCCCTCATCCAAGAAGGACTTGCTGGACTCGGTATTCGTACTACTCAACTCAATACCAAAGATGTTATCTCGCTCCTCTTTTCAGTATACAACCCACTTCTGGACTCTACCCAAGCTCAGCGAGAAGAAAAATAAAAAAAAAGCAAAAAAACTGACTGAAATTAGGACTTTTTGGTTCTAGTTTTTTTGTTTTTTAGGCTTAAAGTGCTGATCCGCGAGCTGAGCAATATTAAAGCAGAGCTCAGACAGTAAATATAATTGATGCCGACTCACCAATTTCTCGAGCTGAAGATCAGGCTTTAACTTTTTAAAATCAATAGAAAGCTGAATTCAGTATGCTAAACTCCCCTTTCGCTGAGCAACATATTCTGAATAATAAAAATCCAAGGTTATCCTTGCTGAACCATTCAGCCTTTGAACTCTTTGCACCTTAGGAGAGAGAATAAAATCCCTCTGTACCTCATAATCTTCAAGTTTAAGCTTAAGACTTGAGGTAGTAGTATGATTCAGCACATTTCTCAAAAACCTGATTAACTGCTCAAATGGGAAATACTGCTCTCTAAGCAAATCCTTGAGATATTCACGAAAATTCGCATCATTTTCGATCATTTCCCTCATCACAGAGAAAATCCCTCTAAATGCACTAATCTCAGTCAAATAGCCATAAACATTCCTCTGCTCCTGATGCCCATAAAAAGAAGTAAAAAGCCTCTTGAGCATACGTTCCTTGAGCATAAATGAGGTATTTTTCCCTGTTCTAAGTGGATAATCCATCGCCAAATCAGACAAATCATTGGTCAACATGAGCTGCTCCATAAACTTTCCCAGCATGAGAAAGTGATAATACCCCTGAATCAATCTAAGCATCTTTCTCACAAAAAATATAAATTAAGGAACAGAAATCTGAATTTCTACCCTATTAGTATGAGGATTTTGAGTAATCTCAGTCAAATACGTTACTCCATGAGTGAAATCAGCATTAAAACTAGTGTATTCACGAAAATCTCCATGGATAGCTCAAATCTTCCACTCTGGAGGAAAATAGATCATCTCCCTTGTTTCTCGCCAGTGACGAGGCATACTCGGATCCGCAGAAAAATCCTGCAACGATAAAATATATCTCTCCCTATCGGTCATCTTAATATGATACTTCTCCTGCAAAGCTAACATCTCATCCTGATAACTCTTTGGAAGATCAAAAGTATAGGTAATCACAAGCTTATATTCCCCAGAGGTAATATTTTTGATAGAAAACTTCTTTTGATCTGAAGAGGCAACTACCACTCCATTCAAATCCTGAATCTCCACCTGCTTTTTCAAAAAACCATCTGATTTATTAAATGCCGTATTGATATTCCAGAGATAGAGCATATCTGGTTGATATACTGTCGTCAAATCATATGCCTGCAAAAATCCCCACATCTGTGCAGAGACATTTGAGAGATAAACATTAACATATCCCTTATGCAAAAGCTCCTGCACAGTATTGATCGCTGCTGAAGCCATACGAAGTGCATTCTGTTTAAGATAGGAGTTAAGATCTTTGATATACAGATCCTTTTTATTACTCAACACAGCACCTCTAATCAGATCAATATTCGCATTTACAAACTGCCACTCCCATGCCTTCTGACGAAATGATGGCAACAAATAAGTAATTAACTCTGAATCCAAAAACACTACTCCCTTAATATCCTTTTTAAACAGTTTATTTCGCTCATCAGGTCTAAAAAGTCTGGCCTTTTTCTCTGGATCAAAATCAGTGTGAAAGATTTTTTCATACAACAACTTCAGATTTTGACCATCTTTATCTGTAAATCCAAACTTATTCCCAGCAATAAATCAAACTGCCCTTGATCAGAGAATATCTACTATCCAACCAGGCAAATTTACGCGAGAGTTTGGAGAGATATAGTCTGGCAAATACGAATCAACTACTTGCAGATCCTCAATATGCCCACCAGAGAGACTCACAAAAGCAAAAGACCCAAAAAAGCCTCAATTCGGACGAGCCTCATTACTGTTTTGGAGCGGAATCAGATAATTATAGTTTTTATCCCTTCCCAAGAGCTGAAAAATCTCCTCTCTCAAAGGCCAAGCATCATCAAGCATTTGAAATATTCTCTCATAATTTGAGAACCCCATCTTAGAAAGATAGTTTTTCTGAGACCTTGCATACTGCCAGAGCTGAAGGAGCTCTTCTTCTTTGCTTTTTAGCACATTTTCTCCTCTCAGATAAGACTTTACCACATCATCCAAGGTCAATAACTGCCTTGAAATTTCAGGATCAATGACCCAAAAATAAAAAGAAATCTGATCCAAATCATTAAAAATATCAATTTTATTGGGAGAAAGAAACCATCAAGTCAACCTTGCATAGAGAGAAAAAAATACAAAAGCGAAAAAAAACAGTACTCCAAATATTCAACGAAGTACCCATAAACGACGAGAAGAAGATTGCGAAGGACGAGCCACTTCTAATCAGATTTTTTTCATCTTGATAATTGAATAAACTGCCCTTAGTCTAGGATTTTTAAGAGAAATTGCAAGAGAGTTTTTTGATAAACTCTTGAACTCAAAAAGCTTTTTCCTATACTTTTTCAAAGTTTTAGCCACTAACACAATAGAAAGTATGAAAAGACTCGTTTTGATCCGCCACGGAGAAAGCACTCGAAATCAAGAAAATAGATTTACTGGATGGACAGACGTTGACCTCACTGAAAAAGGACAACAAGAAGCTATAAAAGCTGGTCAAACACTTAAAAAAGAAGGGTTCTTCTTCAAAAAAGCATTCACCTCATATCTAAAAAGAGCTGTAAAAACACTAAATACTGTTCTTGATCAAATGGACCTTGACCGAATCCCAGTTGAAAAGAGCCGAAGACTCAATGAAAAACATTACGGAACCCTCCAAGGGCTCAATAAAGCCGAAACAGCAGAAAAGTACTGAGAAGAACAAGTACTCCTCTGGAGAAGAAGCTATGATATTGCAACAGATCCACTTGATCCACAGGATCCTCGTTCACCACTACTAGATCCTCGCTATGCTCTCATTAATCCAGCCGATCTTCCACTTACTGAATCGCTCAAGGATTGTATTGCTCGTACACTTCCTTATCTAGAGGAGACCATCCTCCCAACCCTCAAACAGGAATGAGAAATCCTCGTTGCTGCACATGGGAATAGCCTGAGAGGAGTAATCAAAATCCTTAAAAACCTTTCTGAGGAAGAAATCCTTAAGTTCAATCTTCCAACTGCTGTGCCCTATGTATTTGAGTTTGATGACGAGATGAATCTTCTCAAAGACTACTTTCTTGGAGATCCTGAAGAAATTGCAGCACTTATGCAAGCAGTTGCAAATCAGTGAAAAAAAGCATAAATCATTTTTAACAAAATCAGATAGCTGTCTAAGCTATCTTTTTTTGAAAACAAAAAATCTGATTTTTTCTCCTTATTCCCTAATATCTCATATAGTCTTGACTTTAACTACTTTAAGGCTATTATGCGATAGAAGATAACTCTTTATTTTTTTATACCCATACTCATGTGAAAACGATCAAAACTAAGTCTCATACTACTTATTTCATGTGTAGCATTCTTATCAGGATGTACTAATACAAAAACGCCTGAAATAGCCAACGAAGCAGGTGAAACTACAAAATTAATTAATGCAAAAACCTTCCTAGAGACTCTAGCACCAAAACTTGATAAAACAGCAAAAGACATTACTCCTCAAGCTTTCAGCTGAGGATCAATCAATTGAGAACTCTCTGGCTACCTCCTTAACAATACTAACATTAAATCAAACAGCGGAATACAAGAAAAAATCGATCAGGCATTTGAAGGATGGGTAGAAAAAAGCGTAGGCGATGGTATAGGAGAATCTTATGTTGAGTACCTAAAAGATAACCTAATTTGTTCTGTATACTCAAAGGTCAATTATAATCCAGAAGAAACTATGAGACGTGCATATTCAGACGAAAAAGATTCTAACAAAAAAAAGGAAACAAGCAACGAACTAGAGAAAATTTCCACCGAAAACAGTCAATCTTTTGAAATTCACTGTGGTGAATTTAATGAAAAAAATCCGTCTCCACTAGAATTTAGTTTTGATCTATTTGGAGAGGAGCCTTTCTGGAATGCAGAACTAAGAGCAAGCTCACTCACCTATACAATCCCCAATGATGAAACAAATCAGTTCAATACTGATAGTACGTATATTTGGTTTTGGGGAACATCAGGAGAAACTCTGATTTTTACTGGAGAAAAATACAATCTAGGCGGAATCGCATGAGAAATTAATAAGGAAAATTGTATTGATAGCTGATTCGGTAACAAGCATAAATACAAGGCAAAAATTCGTTTCTGAGCGACAATATTTGAGGGTTGTGCTGATAAGATGGATAATTTTCTAGTAGAAGGAAGGAAAGGAATAGCAGAAAATCTCTTCAAAAAGATCAACTATAATAACTATCGTGGGAAACTTGATCCAAAAACTGCCCTCTATAATGGAATCCAAACAAAAGGGAATCTCGTAGAAATTTTCTTAACTCAAAAAGGTAAAGAACATACAGAATATCTTGTCCTTGGAAAGACTGATGATGGTCGAAAGACCTATTGGCAAGGAGAAGTCCCTGTAAATGCTGAAACCTGCGAAAAATATCTAGAAGTACCTGGATTAATGGATTTCGGAATATTTAATAGCTGTCCAAGAGGCTAAAAAAATCTCAAATAAAAAACGAGAAATCAGAATTTAAGAATATATAAGTCCGATCAAGCTTCATCAACAATGAGCTAGGAAAAATGAGAAACAAGAACTAGTATACAAGTCTGCATATTTATATGTAGACTTTTTTCAATGAAAAAAATCTCAATTCAACCTTTTTTCTATCCCCATAGTTTGCATATCACAAAATCTTTTAAAATAAACTTGACATTAAACAGAAAAAGAATATAGTCTAGCTCCTCTAAAAAAAACTAGAGGATTCACTGAATCATAAACAAAAAAAGAATCGTCATGAAAAAAGAAAAAGACGCAATCAAGAACTCTACAAAAGAGTTAACAAAAGCTGAACTTGTACACATGTTCAAAGATGCACCACTTAGCTTGAAGTTTTACCAACTAGCCGAGGCTCAGTACAAACTCCTCATTCCTATTTGCAAAAGGAAGTACAAAACAGAACTCGAAACATTCAGGGGAGCAGGATTAGCTGCTGTGGAATCGGCGCAAAAAACTTATGATAAAGAGTGTGAAAACTATGAGAACCTTTGCAAAAAGTACACACATGGGGTATCTCGAGAAGCCATGGATGAAGCATCCGCAGAACTAACAAATGTCAGGAAAAAGTTTGAACAAGGACTCAAAGAAAAAGAGCAAAATGTAAAAAGGGAACTTGAGGAGGCTCTTAAAGAAATGAAAGATGACTTCCACTTTATAAGAGACCTCCACGTAAAAGCCTGCTCTTGGGACCTACAAGGAGACACATTATCCTTCTATGCATCCGAATTCAAAGATCCTAGACTTGATGATGAAGAGCTCAGGAAAAAATACGGAGAGTATGATGAGTTCAAAACAACAATCCAGCGAAACAACAAAAATGTTGAAATTCGGATGATTATGTTCAAAACAAAAGTCAAAGTACGAAAATTGAGAGATGGAGAGTCTATTGAAGACTTCATCCTCAACAAGATCAGACGATGCGCTTTAGCAGCTCCAGTTATTGCTGCTGAATGGGCTCACTAAGGGAAGATTTTCTCTTAAGAAAAAACTCCTGTTTTTTACAGGAGTTTTTCTCTTATTTATTTTAAAGTTCAACATTCAGTTTAATTCTTGAGCGAATATCAGGCAAAGTCTGACCTCACAAAAGTCAAAGATCAATCTTCACACTAGAAACCTCTGGATATGTCAGAATTTCTTTTCTTGTCTCATCAATACTCTTCCCAACAATATTAGTCTTAATCTGACCAAGAATTCCCTTCGTATCTCTAGAGAAATCATATCCTTGCAAAATAGTAATTTTTGTCGGCAACATAAAAACCTTATTCTGAATCACTCGACCAAGATCTCCAACAAATCAAAAAGTATTTGGATCGAGACTAATAAGCTGAATACTATCCGATTGCCTCTGCTTAACATAGGTGCTAAAAGCACTAACCACATCATCCCATTTGAGATACAAAAAATCAAAAGAAACCTGAGCCATTCCTCTGAGAGAGGTTGTCTTATCTCAAATATTTCAATCTATTGTAAGTGCATTAAACTTTGTTTTGATCAACGGATCAAAAAGCAGCACCATTGCGTTTTTCTGAGAAAACTCCCTCGTTACGATATTAAGCTTATCTCTATAAACCGCATCCTTAATCTTTTTTGCCAAAAGCTCACGATCCTTTTCTGAAACCATACCAAGAGATTTCATAGCGCCTCCAGTAAAATTTTCTATTGCCTCAGCCCAAATCTGCTTGAGATAATAGCTATCTTTGACATTTCTAATTGTTAACTGCGTCTTAGCTGAAATATTCCCTCTTACTCAAATAATATTTTCAGATTCATCATATTCAGCTGCATAAAGCTTCACTTTAAGTTCTGAGGTACTACCATTAATTGCTGGGGGGATAACAATAGGCTCTCTTGTAAGAAATGTTAACCCATCAGCAGTTACAAATCTGGTATTGGATACAAGTTTGAGTTCATTCGGCGTTTTGTTATAGATTTTTACATTACCAGCAGAAGGGTTAATAATATGCTTGATATTTTCCGTACTAATAGACAGCGTATACTCATAGTCCACCTTCCCGGTATAATAAGGAATACTCAGCTGCTTGATAGCTCCTAAATACTGTTGATCACTGGCAGGATAATAACGAAAGTTATAAATAATATTTTCAGTCTGCTGAGATACTTTTAAGGTAATACTCGCACTTGGTAAAATCAATAAAAATAAAAGCCAGACAATACCGAGCCCCGCTAAAATCTCAAAGAAAAACACCATATAAAACAGATACTTTTGCTTATTGTAGGTATGCAGATGAAACTTTTTGATATCAAACAAAAAAAGAGAGATTGTTTTTAGCACCTTCAGAATAAGTCTTTCTTCCTTATACTGAATCTGTGCTCCGATCTGCTGAAAATAAGTTCTACTCGAAGGCTTCTCTGCCAAAAAAGTAATATTCAGATTTCTATTCTTGATAATATTTAATGCTTCCTTTCACCATCGCTGATTTTCAAAAAAAGAGTGCTCGGGATCAATAAAGATCTCAGCAGCCTTTTGAGGTGGGATTCTTTCAAGAGTTTTGAATATTTTATATAAGCTCTCAGTCTTGGCAAAATAGAACTTCATCAGCTACAGTTCACATCAAACCCAAATAAAATCTTAATACGGTTTTCTCAGTTTTCTTCGAATAAGTCCAAAATACAAAATCAAAAATAATAACACAAAATAGTTAATATCAAGTGTAAACCTTCCCAAAGCAACTACACCATGTGCAGGATAATTCCAAAATGATAACAAGACCAAAAATAGCACAAAAAGCAGAATAAATCAAACAATTCAATGACCAACTTTCTTAGTCATAAACCTCCATACACTTACAATTACATTTACAATTACAGCTCAAACTGAAAGGAAAAGCCCAATAGGATAGACTCCTTCAAATTTTACAAGCGCACTCTCAGGTCTCAGTGCGGTCACATGCAAAAAACCTGAATACTCCTTTCCTATAAAATTATCTCACAGCAAAAGGAAAATTCCCAAAACCGTCAAAGCATTTACAAATCCAAAGAAAAAAATATCAATCCAGACCTTTTTCGTCTCGCTCCTCCTAAAGTTTCTCAAAAACAAAACCATAGAAAACACAATTGCAACAAGCACTCCTATCATACTAAAGCGATAGCCATACGGACTCAAAAACTTTAGTGAAGAAGGGATAAGTGAGCCTCCATCTAGCACCGCAGACACATAAAGCCCGAGAACATAAGCTGGGATAATAAGCCACGGCAACCAGTTGAAAAGCTTAATAAAATCCTGATTGTATTTTTTACAAAGATAATAGGTTGTCACTAGAAAGACAATACAGGAGAGAACAATTCCCACACCTGTCATATACATCTTTGTCCCAAATACCTCAATAAATGGATACATGTAAATCAAAAAAGATATAAACAACTTATCTTAGATATTGTATGAGCTTTGTTTCTCTTAATGCTGTAAGTCTAATAATTCCTGGATAGTCAAGCTGTTCCTCAATCTTCTTTCCAACAGTTTGGAGCAACCCCTCAACCTGCAAATCTGAGATCATCTTTGGATTTACAAAGACCATAATTTCTCTTCCTGCCTGCATAATATGCACTTTCTCAACACCTTCAACCTCACGAATCAACTTCTCAAGCTCTCCCATCTTTTCAATAAAGAACTCCTTTGTGTCAAACCTAGCTCCAGGTCTAGAAGCCGACATCGCATCTGCAGCAGCCACAATCCATGAGATTGGATGGGTCATCTCTACATCATAGTGATGAGATTCTGCAGCATTAACAATCACTGGATCCATTCACCATTTACGCAACATATCTGCTCAAACTTTCGTATGCGATTCTCCAGCTCCAGCCAATACTTTTCCAACATCATGAAGCAAACCTGCTTTTTTCGCCAAAGCAGGATCTAGACCAAGTTCAATAGCAATCATCTCTGAAGTTTTTGCCACCTCTAGAGAGTGAATCCACAAATTTTGTCCATAACTATATCTCAGAAAAAACTGACCGATAGCCCTTACTACCTCAGGTTTCATCATAGGTATATTCAAAACAGTCAATGCCTCCTTCCCTTTTTCCATCAAAGTAGTCTGCAGGTCAGCAGTCACCTGATTAAAAACCTTCTCAATATAAAAAGGATTAATTCTTCCATCTTTGATCAAAAGTTCAAGAGTTTTTGCAGCAACAAATCTCTTTTCACAGTCAAAAGATGAAATTCTGACTGAAAGAGGCGTATCATCAATCAACAATTCAACTCCTGTCAATTTTTCAAAGAGCGAAATATTTCTTCCCTCTCTTCCAATTAGCTTTCCCTTAAATTCCTCACTTGGCAAGTCAATCATCTTTGAGGTAAATTCACTCACGGTATCAGCAGCCACCTTAGGCAAAGCCTGAGAAACAATAATTGCCGCTTCTTTACTAGCTTCCTCAGCCTTAATTGTCTTAAACTTCTCAATATATCTAATCAACTCTTCCTGATGCTCAGCCTCAATCCTTTCCATAATCTGCTGTTTAGCCTCCTCTGGCTTAATTCCAGCAATTTCAGAAAGTTTCATCTTTTGCTGGTCAATCAACTGATCAGCTTCTCTTTGTTTCTCCACAATTTTCATTTTTTCTTCTTCAAGCTTTTCAAGCTTTTGATCCATCTTTTCTTCTCTCAATAAGAGCCTATTTTGAATCTCTTCCATCTTAGCAAGCCTCTGATCCTCAATCTTCTGAGCCTTAACCTCAGCTTGTTCAAGGATAACTTCAGCCTTCTTCTTTGCTTCATCAAGCATTTCCTCTTCGATTTCCTTTACTCTTTCCATCTTCTTCTTGTAGCGAAGCTGTTTTTCTGTAAGCGATTTTTTATATCCATAAAAACCAGCAGCTCCTCCAATCGCTAAAGAAATAGCCGCCGAAACGATTGCTCCTCGTAGTGGCATTATTTGTATATATTTAAGATCATAAAATTCTGATTTCAGCAAAAAAATTCCGCATTTTTGCACTCAAGTATAAAATTTTGACAGCTAAATGCAACTGAAAATTTCAAGCAAAAAGCAAACTTCTAAAACAAAAAAAATCTGACTTTTTTGACTTTTAAAAAAAATCAACTATACTTAAGAGAACATTTTTATACCTTAATGCTCATCATTTATGGCAATTGCAGAAGATAGCACAAATCCACTTTTAGAGGAATCTCTGGCATCACAGCTTGAAAAAGCCGCAAAAAATTCACCGCAAGAGATTCCTGTTCCAACTGATGCAGGAGTAAAGCAAGCTCGAGTCTGAGAAGCCATTCCAACAGAGCCAACGACTCCTCAGTCTAAGCCTCAGAAACCTCTTCAAGCCCAACTTGCTAGTGACAAAGTTCCAGAACTCAAAAGCGAAGAGAAACTAGTAGAACAAAAAGCTGATCCTGAAGATGATAGCAATATGCACATTGCTGCAGCTGGAGTAAGCTCAACTCTTGACCTCCTAAATGATAATATCGCGAGAGTATGAGCACACGGAACTCATCCCACAAAAGTTGTTTCTTACAACCAAAAGTTTTTGCTTTTGCTTGTAGGATCAATTATATTAGGACTCTTAGGATTTGCTTCATTTGCATTTTGGAAGTATTTAGGAGAAAAATCTCAAGCAGATATTTCTCATCTTTCAACCATCACAGAAAAAACATCCAAAAGCTATGATGAATATGGACAAACTCTTGGACTTTTTGACCTTCAAAAATACGAAAATCTAAATGTTGATGAATGAACAAAAGAAAAAATCACAAAAATCATCAAAGACCTCTCTCTAAATTATGTCCAGAAAAGAGATATCCTTCAATCTGTTGCAAACAAGATTGGAACGAGCATTCTCGATCTCAAGCGAAAGATCCAGCAAGATACCAATGCTCTCAATAAAGATTGATTTTTCCCAGAAGAACTCGTATGAATCCTCAAGCAAGATAACGCTGTTGGATCAATCCAAAGAAGCCTCCTCTCACTTGAGGTAGTAAAATTCTCAAGTGCAATCAAGGTTTTCTCTCTAATGGATACGTTCCTCTCATCAATGGTGAGTGACTTTGGATATCAACAATCAGAAATTAAAAAAATACTGAATGAACTTATTGAAAGAGGTGAAAACGATATTCAGAATTATCTTAACTATTGTTATAATAATCCATACGAACCAGTACAGTGTAACATTATCTGAGACTTTGATAAGTATTATCAGCTCAGAGAAAATTCAACTGGAGAAAAGCCGTTTAATACTAGCTTTTTCAAGAAACTCATGGAACATATTGATAAAAAACTAGAATACAGCAATGTACCAAGCTTCTCAATCACCTTCAATAGCTTTGATGGAAAGAGTAATAGTATCGCATTTACTGTTGAGGTGAACACCTTAAAAGAAGATGAATACGTACTCCTCAAACAAGGTATCAAGAGTCCACATATCTTCATCGTTTCAGAGCTCATCCAACTCCTCAAGCAAAGTACCTTTATCGTCGGGAAAGCGATTGATGCAAAGGATATCAGAGTAACCTCAAAGCCTATCACAATCTGAGGTTCAAAATATATGGTAAACAACTCAGTCAAAACATTCACTCTTCCAATCCAAAAAAATACTGAAAGAGAAATCTTTGACTACGTAGATAAATATCAATCAAATCTTATGCCTACATCAGAAAGAGAAAGTCAATTACCAACGAATAATACGCCTCTACCAGAACAAGCAAACTCTGAGGAAACAAATAAAAATGAAATTTGAGGATTCCTAACAGATTCTGAAACAGAATCAGGAGACAATGCTACTCTAGAAAATCAACAATAATCTAAAAACAAAAATCAGCTTTATATCTACATATTACAATGGAATTCAATATTGGAAGCACAAAATGAGCATTTGACATGAAAGCTATAATCGAGTGGGCGAAAAACCTCTGGCTCAATCTAAGTGGCAAAAAAAAGTGAAAAAACTGAGAAATACTCGCCTTTTGAGTGAAGAAAGAAAGCTATCTTATTATGCTTGGAATCTTCGGAGTACTTTTATTAACTACACTAATCTTTATCGGATTAGCATTTTACAGAAACCACGCACTCAATCAGAGACTCTCTCAACTTGAACAACTCAAAAACTATCAGCTCAATACCTTCAAAAATGATGAGCTTATGGCCGATCTCAAAGACGAACTTCCAACGAACTTTAATGAGATGCTGGAGCTCTACACTACTACAAAAACTACAAAAGAGAGAGTTGAAGCAGAACTCAACTTCAAAAAAAGTGTATATTCAGATTTTTTGAGAAACTTTCTCCTTCCATCACTCAATATTTGGAAGGATCCATACACTCAACAAATTGACCTCAGTATTCTTGGTAAAAAATATCTCCAAAAAAATCCATACCAAGATATCTCTCTCCTTTCTCAGTGGAGTAGCATCATCAGAGAAAGTGGTAAGGATATCGGAACAAATGAAGTCGTAAATATGCAAATCTGAGAGATCAAAGAAGGGGGAAACTGATTTTTTAATATCCCAATCTCCATCTCATTCAAATCAAACTCAAAAAGAGCCTTTCTCCTGCTGGTAGACAAGCTCTCACTCACATCAAACATCAACAATATCGGACTTTTAAATGATTTCACCTACCATCTCTTTGACACTATTAGAGAAGAAAAGGCAGAAGAAATCAAAAATCTGATTCAAACCTATGGTGCAAAAAAAAGCGATGCTATGGATGAAAAAACATTCAAAAATCAGATTATTGCACATTATCTCTACAACTTTCTAGAAAGCAAATCCGATGAAGTAAATCTCCTCATAGATAACGCACTCGTAGACAAGGTAATCAAACAAAGTATCGTCTGTGGAGAAAAAGAATCTTCAGCTACATGTTACTTTAGATTTAGAGACAAATATAGAACTATTCCATGACTAGCCTACTCGATTTGAGTTGAATCAACAGCAGATAAAGCTACTCTTCTTAAAGATTTTTACGCTTCAATACCACCATTGATCGCTATTCAGTCTTTTACCTTTGATAAAGCAAAGGCTCAAGGATTCTCACTCGCTGATGATGGTGAATACCTAGGAAATGTAAGCTTCAACATCTATGGAAGAGGAATCTCTACTGAAGAATCTACAGAAATCTCAACACTACTCAAAGAAGCATGCTTTGGTAGCGGAAGTTCTACAGACCTCACAGTACAAGGTGCTCTAGATAAAGTAAATGAAAAGATGAAAATCATCGGAGCAAGTACTGATAGTTCGGATGGTAAGGTTGCACTTCTTTCAAATCTTCTAGAACTCAAAGACTCACTGACATCTCAAATTGAAGAATTTGATAGACTCTCTCCTTACAATCAAATGATCAAAAAATTTGAAATCTACAGAGAACTCAAAAATATGTCACTCTGTACTCAATAATAAATTTAGAACAGAAAAAATCCCTTATATAAGGGATTTTTTGATATCAAAAAAGAAAAATCAGATTTTTATTCCCGTTCTTCCAAATCTTGATCATGATCAGAGATTTCCTTATTTTCACAATCAGGACAACGCTTTACAAAAGGCTCCTGCATTTTAATCGCATGATACACCAACTCTCAAAGATCAATAATTCCATTTCTCTGATCAATCAAAAGCACCTCTTCCTCAGGCTCATCTTCATCAACAGATAAGACATATTTTGCGCTATAATCCTGAACATTCACAGCTCTCTGATATTCCCTTCCACAAGTATCACAGCTCTCAGTAATCTCACACTCAAGCTCCTCAATCACAGCAAAAATAGCATCTTTTCACAAAGATTGAAGTCTGATTTTGGCTGAGATTCCGCCGTCTGAGAGCCCTGCTATCATATCCAAATCCTGATTTTCAATTACTATTTCATCAGTAACATTAGTCTGGAGCATATCAGCAATTTTCAACTGCCATCCTGTATGATTCATTCTCTTTTCTACATGAGTAAAATGTGAGCAAAACTATAGCCGAATTCCGCTTTATTTCAAGAGAAAAGAGAGAAAAATCAGATTTTTTCTCCCTTATACACATGATATGATCTTACTGTTCACTCCAAAATTTTCGCATCAATTGTTCTGCTCAACTTGGCCACATATGATTCCCCTCAGAATATTTGCAAAACACTACAGGAGAAGTAGGAAGACAGCTTGTATACTTTACACACTCCATCCCATAACTATTCTCATACACTATCGTATCAACTCAACACTGGTTCTGCTTGAGATACTGATTACGGATTTGCTCTCCTCAGGCGAAAGAAGCAAGATTATCACTAGGATTATGAAAAATAATCGCAGGAGTTGGAGCTAAACAGATAGGAAAACGCATTGGACTTCCCGCCACAATCCCAACTCAGCGAATCGCCTCAGCCCTAGCACATCCAAGCATACTCGTAAACCAACCTCCCAGTGAATGTCCAACCACATATACTTCCCCTGGATCAATACAATACTGCTCTGAAATCAGTTTTTTTATCTCATCAAAAAACTGATAATCTCTAAGATTTGAAACTTTATCTCACGGATCTCTTCGGTTTCTCTGAGGTCCTTCTTCCGGTAATCCTGCTGGATAGACAGTAATCACATTCCCATCAGACGCCCCCTCTATCCCATAATATCCAAGGCTCGCATTATCACTCGTGCGACCATGAAAAGCAAATACAAGCTTTGCAGGTTTGGATGAGGAATAACTTCTCCCCACACTAGTGATAAAATGCCTCTCTACTCCATTGACCATAACAGCAGAAGGAGGAGTTGAAGGCTGAGATTTTCCACAGCCAAGAGATTCCACATTTCTAGTATAACTCCAGCTGCCAGAAAGCCCCTCCAAAAGCTTGATCGCTAAATGCGCCATCATCTCACGAGTCAACTTCTGCTCTGGATAATAAGCATATTGAGAGAAAATTCAGTTCTGATGGACAAAATCCAAATACCTCGCATACCAAAAATCTGATTTCACATCTCTGGTCTGCACCTTAAATCCCTCAATCGCCATCTTCAGCCCCTCGACAAAAGTAACTGTCTGATTAGGCTTAAATGTTCAATCATCATATCACTTCACAATTCCCATCGCCTTTGCAGAGCACACGATATCAACATACCGCTCCTCCTTTGGCACATCAGAGAAACAACTCTCTTGCCTAGTTGAAAGCTCAACATTCGCCGCCAAGAGAATAATCTTTAGTAGCTCAGCACGAGTAATAGCCTGCTGAGGCTTAAAAGTCCCATCTGGATATCCCTTTACAATATTACGATTCGCCAGTTGAGCAATTGCGCTCGCATAGGGACTCTGCTCACTATCAGAAAACTGCGCAAAAGTCAATGAAAAAGTAAAACTAAAGACTAAAAATAAAACAAAAATCAGATTTTTCATCTTTTTTTAGATTGAGATAAAAGAGAAAGAATCATATTCAGAGCATAAATATATGATTTCTAAAACATTCTTCAAGGAAATCCAAACAAGTTCGACACAGCACCAAAACCTAATCGTTGGCTATTCCAGTGCCAAAGTGGACTCTCAATAGCCATATAACGATCATACCAAGAGGGATTTCTCGAAGATACCGAGGACGATCGATCAACTCTAGGAGCATTTCCGTCTATCTCTGGATAATCCCACGCAGAGCCAGGCAAAACATCCACATCATCTCTCCAGCTGAGAATTTTCCATTCTCCTTGAGCATTTTTTTGGACACTAAACTGGTAATTCATCCCGCCTTGTGACCTAATGGGATTACTCGGATTTCCCCGAGGAAGTTCATACCAGAGAACAACATCATCCAATATCCATCTATCTTTTTTAAATGATATTTTACTATATTCAGTCGTTTTAAAATATCCAGAATAAGAGAGTATTTCAGCACCTCCTTTCCTGTTATAGACAGCATGGTCTATTCTCTGCTTGAGATTTGGCTCGGGATTAATCAAATATTGATCCCACTGGGGAACAGTATCTTTACCCAAGGCATAATTATACTGAGCCTCTACAAATGCTTGGATAATTGGCAAAGTTTCCT
Organism: candidate division SR1 bacterium; assembly: GCA_013333605.2. Lineage (GTDB taxonomy): Bacteria > Patescibacteriota > Gracilibacteria > Absconditabacterales > Absconditicoccaceae > HOT-345. The sequence continues at coordinate 25,658 of JABCOM020000037.1, read as the reverse complement.
TTACCACTTCCTGAGCCTTATACCTAGCCATTGGCTTAGATGGAGCTTGAATATTTTGCTCATCTGAGGCACTACATCCAACGAAATAGGATGCTACCATAACAAGTACTAGAACAATTAGTGAACAAATTTTCTTCATCATACAACATATATTAGAAATAAGAACTATTATAAAGGGTAAACTCCCATTTTATCCAGATTTTCCCTATTTTTCTATCGACTTACTAAGAAATGGTATAAAACCATACCAACAAATCAAGAGAAAATCTGAAGCAATCAATAATATATTTGATTTTTTGCTTACAATACCTATATATAATCTATATTTTACACAACTATTCCTCTGATGAGAAAAAAAGCTTTTACCCTCATAGAAATTCTGATCGTTATCGTGATTTTCTGAGTTGGAATCCTAGCGATTCTCTCAATCATGGCTAATAGCGTCAAAAACTTTGATACCATCAATATGCAGACAAGAGCTACACTTTTAGCAAAAGAAGGAATCGATCTTGCTTTTCATCATAGAGATAGCAATCTCGAACAAGGTTATCCTCGGGACTACTACGCACGAATTGAAAATACAGACTGAGGAAAAGAAGAGTTCCTCTGAAAAGACTGAAATACCACCTTCAAAATCGGACTTTCAGTCGATAAAAATCAAAATCCCTATTACCTGCTAGAAAAAATAAAAATCTGAGAATACACAGCTGATACTTTTGATGAGTATTTCAAAACTTTTGCTCTTGAACTCACAAAAAACAATACCCTCACTCCCTATACCTATAAAGCGACAACAGAGACTCTAAATAAAGGCTATGCTAGACGAATTGAATTTGTCCGCCTCAAGATTGAAAACTTAAAGCTTCTAAAAGTCAGTTCCCATGTGATTTATAAAAGATGAAGTTTCACAGGAGAAGTTGTCCTAGAAAGCTTCCTCTGACCTAGAGATTCAGAAAGATAAAAATCTGATTTCCATTTTCTTTACTCCTCATATTCCTATGAAAAATAAAGCATTTACTCTCGTTGAAATTCTAATTGTAGTCTGACTTTTCTGACTTCTTTCTGGGATTATTCTCCAAACCTATACCACTATCTCTAGGATTTCCTATCGCATCCAGCAGGAAAAAGAAATCGCAAAAGAAGCCCTTGTTTTGACCCAAGTCTTAGAAAACCTCGCTCAGACGACGACAATTAACGACTCAAAATATAGCTATTCGGATCTACAAACATCAGAGGGAATGGTCTCTGAACTCCACCTCAAAGATGAGAAAAATCAAGGGATAACCATAAAAACTGACGGAGCTTGTTTCCAAGCCTCTGAGCTCCGAGAACAAAAAGAAAACTGATCATCTTCAGAGCTTGAACTTCTCCCAGTAGAAAAAGAAGAAATTCTCAAAACCATCAGAAACTCCAATTGTAAACTCATACTTGAAAAAAACTGAGAGACAATCACGCTTCTAGACAGCAAAAAATTCAATATTAGCCAGGCCCAGTTTAGAATTATCCCCTTCATCTCTAACCAAGACCTGCAGAACATATATGCTAGCGAAAGCCAAAATACGGATATAAAAGAACTTCCACCTGCAGGGAAACCAGGTTTTTGGCTCTTTATTACACTCACAAGCAAACACTACACACCGAGCCAACGAAGCAATAATGTCGTATTACCACTCCAAACATTTGTTTCACTCCAATGAACAACGCCTAGTATTTATTCTCCAGTAGAAAATGAGAAACCCACTGACTAATCCAAGAGGTAATATCATCCTCCTCGCACTTTTTGTCCTCTTTGCAAGCTCCTTGATTGGGCTTTTGATCAGTATGATGATGAGAGGTTTTTTGAGATATAGCGAAGATATCGCCAGCTACCAAAAAGCCTCATATCTCGCAAAAGCTGGAGCTGAAGTATGATTTCTCCTTACCAATACCACAAAAGCAAACTTTGACTATACTCTAGGAGAAGAAGATAAAAAGAATATTCTAAAGAACTTTACCTGTAAGAGAGAAAAAGAAGAAAACTGAATTTGTCCAGATTTTAACCTCAATCTCGAGATCACCTGACTCTGAAATTCTCTAAACAACTGCTCTAATGAGAAGCTAATCACGCTCAACTGAGGACAATCAATCATTATCCCAGCATTTTATGCAAACGAAGTATGATTATGATGAAATCAAATGGGACAAGTAAAAATTTCAACCATCGAATGAGACAGCAATAGCCTAAAAAAGACAATTGCTACCTATGATCAAAATAACACCCTCACACTAGAAGAATGGAAGAACGGCATAACCTCGAATACCAATAGCTATTTCATTCTATCAAACACCTCAGAAACCACAGTACAAATCTGCCCATCTTGAGAAAACATCCCACAAGAAAATATCAAAATTCTCTCAACTGCAACCTTCAGAGATAAAACGATCTGAAAAGAATATCTCTCAACACAAAAATTGCCAGACTTCCTCAAGTCTGACAACTATCTAGCAACAAAATAACTAAGCCGACAACAATCTTGTCATAATCTCCTGAATCTGCTTTGGATTAGCCTTTCATTGAGTTTGTTTCATCACCTGCCCAACAAAAAACCCAATCACAGTAACTTTTCCACCTTTATACTGCTCAACAATCTGAGGATTCGCATCTAAAACGCCCTTCGCAACTTCAATAATCTCATCTTCACTAACAGCCGGCGCATCAAATCATTTCTCTTTGATAATTTCCTGCAAATCACCTCACTGATTGAGCAACTCATCCATCAAAATCTTCAATTGATTTTCTATCAATGTACCTTCCTCCGCAAGCTTAAAAAAGCTGATTAACTGCTCCTTATCAATTTTTAATTCAGAGATCGCAACCGCATTTGCAGTCATATAGGCACTGATCGGACCTGCAATCCACTTTGCTACAAGCTTTGGTCAAAAGCCCATTTTCACCAAATCATAGAAAAAATCTAATACTTCCTTATCATTGATCAAAACATTGATAAACTCCTTATGAAAACCAAAATCAGATTTCATTTCTTTAATTTTTTCATAAGGAAGCAAAATATCACTAGCATTTATCTCATCCAAGAGCTCATTTTTTAGCTGAAGCTCTGGCAAATCAGGCTCTGGAAAATATCTATAATCAAGCGCATCTTCCTTGCTCCTCATCGTAAAGGACATTCCTTTCAGATCATCTCGTCTTCTAGTCTCCTGATTTATTGCCTCATTTGCTTCTCGGCACGCAAGCTGTCTTTTCACCTCAGTTTCAATAGCTCTTTTGATCGCAGAAAACGAATTAATATTTTTCAGCTCAACTCTCGTTCCAAATGGTGCATCAAGTGAAGGCCTAATCGAAACATTTACATCAACTCTCATCTGACCTTTCTCCATATCAGCATCAGAAATCTGATTATATTTTGCAATCCTCTGAATCTCCTTTGCAAAAGCAACAGCCTCATCAGCGCTCTGAAAATCTGGCCCCGTCACGATTTCTATCAACGGCGTCCCTGCACGATTAAAATCTAGCAACATTTTACCATTATAATGCAATACTTTAGCAGTATCACATTCCAGATGAGCGTCAGTAATCGTTACGGTTCTCTCCTCATCAAAAGTCTCAGAAAAAAAAGAAAGCTGACCGTTAACATTGATCGGACGGTAAAACTGCGTAATCTGGTATCCCATCGGCAAATCTGGATAAAAGTACGACTTTCTATCAAATGATGAAGGATTTTGAACTACACATTTGAGCGCTTTCCCTAAAAGTAATCCCTTTTTTATAACTTCTTCACTCAACTGCGGCAAAGCACCAGGCTGCCCAGTACATACTGGACATACCGTTGTATTTGGATGATTATCATCTAGATTCTGCTCATTTTTACAGGGACAAAAAATCTTGGTCGCTGTCGATAGTTTCAAATGAATCTCCAGCCCAACCGTAATCACATACTCCATCACCTCATTTCAAAAGAATAAAAACTCTGATTATCTATAGCGATTTTTATCCCTAAAACAAACGTTTTTTTATATTCAGATTTTTCTTTTATTGCATTTTTCTCAAACATTTGCAAAAAATCAAAAAAAAATTACAATTATCCTCGTTTATTTCATACAAATAAAAAAATGCTAAACGGAAAAATTCTCAGCAAAAAAATGCTAAACGATCATATCGTAGAACTAAAAATACAAACTTCCAAGATGGAACTTCAACCTTGAGCACGAGTATTCATCCACTACCCTACCAATGAGGGAACAATCAAAAGAGCCTACTCTGTGGCAAATCTAGAAACCGAAGGGGAAGTCAGCATTTTAACTTTTTTGATCAAGCTCGTTGAAAATGGGAAAGGATCAGAAATTCTAAAACAGCTCCCAGAAGCCTCAGAACTCCAAATCGAAGAAGGGAAAGGACATTTTCTCCTCAAAGATACCACAAATCCCAAGGTATTCCTCTCAACAGGAAGCGGACTAGCACCTTGCTACCGTATGGCAAAAGAGGATAAAAGCTGATCCCAGAAACGATTCTTCTTTTCAGTTTCCTATGCAAAAGATCTTTTTTATGTAGAAGAAATCAAAAACCTCAACATTCCTGAAACACACATTAGCATTTCTAGAGAAGAGGTTGAGGGATTTGGATATGGAAGAATCAATATTGATCATATTGATTTCCCAGCAGAAACAGAATTTTATATCTGCTGAGTACCACTTATGGTCAAGGAATTCCTCACAAACTTAAGAGCAAGAGGGTATAAAAATATCTTTGTAGAAGCTTATTAAAGCTTACACTCTTCAGCAACAATTCTCGGCAATCAGAGATCAGACCAAGAAACTAATCATCATAAAATAGAAGAAACCTGAAATCAGTCTTTATTTAGTTTTTGAGCTAAATAGGCTGATTTTTTTCCATACTGACACAAAAGCACAATTTTTTTTCAGCGATAATTATCAAAAGCATCAGGTTGCAACTCATCAAAATCCATATGAGTAGCTCAAACCAAATGAACATGATCAAATTCAGCCTCTGACCTCAAGTCAACCAGAACCAATTCTGAGTTTAAAACAAGATTTGGATTGAATTGAGAAGTTAAAACATTATTTCTTGATTCAAGCGTATAAAGTTCTTCATAAGCAGACAATACATCTATTCAAAAAAGATTTTCATCAATATCATCTGAATTAATATGCCTCTTTTCCAATAAAAGATACTGATTTTCAATGCTAGGGAAAAGGGAGGCCTCACAATATTTAAAATATTCATCAAAATACGGATAAGGACCATCGGGACAAACAACAATTGCACTCAAAATTCAGTCTTTTTCTACTTTTTTCTGAAGCTCTCATGTATCTTTCATCTCTTGAAGATGATTAAAGAGTCCAGCAACAGCCATTCCAGAACTTGGTCATACAACAAGTCCAGATCTAACCAAATTAAGACTAGTCTCATATGCCTGTTTACTACTAACCTCTTGCATCCCATCAACCATACTTTCCCAGTCAAAACCGATCTGTTGCAATAGTTTACGTGTTCTCGGACCGGAAATTGGATTATTAGGTTTTCTTACAACTCATAAAGCAAAAAAGTCCGATTTTTGATCTTTTAAATATTTTGAAATCCCAATAAAAGTCCCAGTAGTTCCGAGCCCCGCACAAAATATCTGAAAATGATATTCGGAATCAAGGTCTCTAACCTGATTCCAAATCTGCTTTCCCGTTAAATCATAATGAATCTGTGGATTAGCTAGATTATGATATTGATCTGGATTAAACCATCACTCCTGTTCTCATTCCTTTTTTGCCTTATAAATTCAACTCTTCTTATCGTTTGGATTTGGACAAATTTGCTCCTGATTGACTACTGAATGTACACCAAAAATCTGAAGTAATTTCAATTTTCAAGGTGTGGTTTCATTTGAAATCCAAGCCCTCATATGGGGGATTCACATACTCCTCCCTAAAACTGCAAGTGAAAATGCCGTATTTCATGAACTATTTTCAACCAGAGTATGAAGGGGACTTTCTCCAGCACTTTGAAGCCCATTTTGAAGCATCCCTCGAGCAGAAATCGATTTGATGTTCCCCAATGGCAAAAAAGTCTGAAGTTTTAGAAAGATTTTCACTCAATCCTGATAATACGGATTAAGATAAATAGGCAATTCTACCAATGGAGTAACATGTTCTCTCGGATCCAAAAACTGCTGCATTGCACCTTCTCCACAAAAAACATTTTGAGCCATCTTTTAATTATCCATGAAAACTAAAACTCTCATCAATTTGCCCTTTTAGATCTCAGAATCTCTCGATAATAAAATCCTGTGAAACATATTTTCTATGCAACTCATAAAGCTTCGGCAACCTAGTGTCCAAAGGCTGAGCTAACGACTGTAGCTTTTCAAAAATGTGAAAAAACAGGGGTTGGTATTCAGATTCTAAACCAGCAAAAGAAATCTGATCTCAATTTCTTTCAAGTGACCTAAGATACTGAGACATACCAAGTTCTCAAATCAGCTTCTCCTCAGGAATCTCTCTCCTCAAAAAATCCAGATCTGCCTGATCAAAACACTTATTACCCAAGACAAAAAGCTGATCATACACTCCTGCTGATTGTGTTAGATGAGCATATTGTTTTCGGACCTCGATTCCTTTCCTCGTTGGCTCTAAAACCAACAGCAACATATCAAACTGCGCATGCAAACTAGAAGCGAACGCATCAACTCAGGCAACCATATCCACTATACAAACCTCACCACGATCATCCATATGCGAAAGCAAATTCTCCAAAATTGCCAAACTATTATGATAACAAGAAGCTCCAATCTGATCTTCAGTATAGGTACCGACTGCCATCAAAAAAAGAGTCCCCAAATCCTGAGCAAAATTTTGATACAAATAACTTTGAGCATCAGATAAAACAAAAAGCTGACTTTCTTTAGTTGGAGGAGTTGTCTTTCTGAAAGTCGCTAACGACGCAATACGATGATTGTTCCCAATCAGATATTCTTTTACTTTTCTCATATTTTCAGGAAAAGAGAGATACTTCTCTATCGGAAATTCCTCTCTCATAAACAAAGCAGGCAAATGCACATTAATATCCGCATCTATCAAAAGAGGCTTTTTACCAACACTACCAAGATAAGAAGCCAATAATGCTGATGTTGTAGTCTTTCCACTTCCTCATTTTCCAACAACTGCAATCCTCATATTTTTTTATTTCTTAGAATTTAAAAGTTTTTCCCCACAAGAACAATGCTCTTGATGCTCTTTCTTCCATTTAACCAGTGTCCTCGTTGAAATACCATACTTTTTTACGACTTCTTGTGCAGTATCCTGCTGATGACAGTAAGAGTCGATTACTGATTGCTTAAACTCAGGAGCATATGTCCCTCTTACTCCATCTACCGTAAAACTCGAATGACAGCTTCAACAATACAGTCTCTGAGAGTGGTTTCTCCCATGTCAGTTTTTTTTCACCTCAGGACTTTGACACCTAATACACTTCTCCATCTTTATATCTTCAAAAAATAAAGATTTTACTTGTGGTGCTTTTATATCAAAATAGAAGATAATGTCAAGAGAAATTATCAATTCACACAAAAACAAAAAAAGAAAAGAAATCAGAATTCTTTTCTCCTTTCTCTAAAATTTTTCTACTCAATAAACTGTTTAAAATCCTCAAAACTATTAAACGACTGATACACAGAAGCAAATCTAACATAGACAACAGGATCGATCTCCCTCAAAGAAGCAAGGATATCCTCTCAAATCTTAGTGCTTAAAACCTCTGATCCCTCAGACTGCCACTTGACCTCCAAATTACTAATTAAAGCATCAATCACATCTGGTTGAACCGATCTCTTTGCGAATGCGAGCATTACTGCTTTTTTGAGCTTGGCCCTATCATACATTTCCTTTGTTCAGTCTTTTTTGATCACAACAAGTTCTACATTTCCAATCCTCTCAAAAGTCGTATATCTATGCCCACACCTTTCACATTCCCTTCTCCTTCTAATCACTCCCCCTTCCTCAATCATTCTAGAATCAACTACTTTCGAATCCATATTACTACATTTCGGACATTTCATATTCAAATACCTTACAGACTAAAAATCGACTGATTTTGCAACGAATGTTCCTGCGTAGGTTCTTGCACTCAGTTATGATTTGACTTTTGTACAAATTCCTCCAAGCTATATTCAAATATCTCACCTTCTATAGCAATCTTCTTATAATGAAGAAAATAAAGCATCACCATTGCTGTCATTCTTACATCGTTTTTACAATATTTTTGCAATTCTTCAAGACTTTTTTTATTTTTTTGAGGATCCTTTTGATACTCATTCCAAAGGACCTCAGCCTTGGTTCCTGATTCCAACGTCTTTTCCAAACCAATCAATGCCTCAGAAAGTTTATTAAGTCAGATCCTTTTTTTGGTTAGATTTTGAAAAAATACATATAAATCGATACTTTTATTGTTCAAAATCTCAATCTCCTTCTCACCATATCCCGCATTCCAAAGAGAAACTGGATTATCAAACCAAATCTGATTAAATCCTACAATATACCCATCAAAAGCAAGCATCTTATCTACAAAGCCCTTCAAACCCTCGATCATCACACATTCATACTTCATATTCGTATCCCCCTCTGCAACCGGCTCTGGACTCGCAGCATACGCGATAATAAACTTAGCAGATCTAATATCATCAGCAACAGTAGTTTCAATATCGTAAACCAAGTAAGGCTTCCCTAAAATCTGATCATATTTGCCAGTTTTAAACTCATCTCCCAAAATTTGCTCAATCGTCTTTTGTCAGACTTGTCTCTCTTTTTTAGCAATAAACCTCATAAGCAAAGTCTGTAATTCTGATTTTTTATCAAAAGGCAACACCACCTCAATTTTATCTACCTCATCAATCAAAGTCAACACATTATCCCTCTTTGCCATATGAAAAATACAATCCGAACTCTTATAATAATAAGCCTCATTTCCCTGAGCAAAACACACTTTATTAAAAAAATCATTTACCCCCTGGCACCTCTCTTTTTTGATAATAGAGTAGAGATGAGGAATAAAATCATTTTTGATACTCGTAAGTTCATTGAGAGAAAATCTCTTATGCATCTAGATATTCCATTGAGAGTAAAAAAAATCCGCCTCAGACTAGAATTTCAAGATTCCCAGTCCAAAACGGACAACACCATATCAACCTCTTAGAGACCTGGAATCTGAGGGATTCCTGATCCGCTTCCTCCTCAGAGCATACCAGCTAAATTACTTGGATCAAAACCAAGGATATCCTTTGTCTTTTCAGCAGCAATCTCCTGAGCCTTATTTTGAGCTTTTTGAAATGCTTTCAAAACAAGATCCTCCAAAACCTCCTTTTTGCTGAGATCGAGCAAGCTTGTATCATTGATTTTAAAATCTTTCAGCTTCATCTCTCCAGTCATATCTACGAGAACAGAAGCTGCTTTTTCTCAATTTTCATCAGTATATTCCCCTTCCTTCGCTCTAATCACAAGATTTTTAAGAGCTTTTTGAAGTTCTCTATACTTATCATACATTTTTTTCAATTCTCACATTTTTCCTAAATCCATTTGTTTTTCATACAAAGAATATAAAAAATCTGATTTCTCTTCTCTTTTATTAGTTTAAGAACCAAGAAAACTACTTTTTAACCACACCAAAATACTTAATTACCAAGAATACCAAGAACGCTGTGATCAAGAAATCAATCAAATTTGCTAACACCTTTCCATACAAAATTCCTCTCCAAGAAAGTTCCTCAAGCTTATTTACCTTAAGTTTTTTGAAAAGAGGATTAAACAAAAGTGGAGTCACAAAATCCTCAATAATTCCCTTTACCAAATTACCAACCTTTGTCGCAACCAAAAGCCCAACAGCCATACCTACAACATTGTATTCAGCTAAGAAACTCATAAATTCAACTGCCATGTTAGGTTCTACAGCTGGCTGTTCAACAGTTCCGCTAAGATTCTGCTGTTCTACAGCTCCAGAAATATTTTCTCCTGTCATTATTTAATAGATAATAGAATAAAACAAAGCGATTATAAGGATACCCTTTGCAAATACAAGTCAGGTTTCATTTTTTTCTCCAAAACTTTAGAAAATAACACATCTTTCAAAAGTTTTTGTACCTTCTCCTGACTCCTTTCCAAAACTCTAATTGGATAGAGAGATTGACAGGTTTGCTTTTCCTGACATTGCTGATTAAAAACATCTCAAAAAGCCGAATATCTTCCCTGAGCATCGAAAAGAGATTTTAATTTTGAAGACTCCATCTGTAAATACATCGTAAGAAAACTCTCTGCTAAAGGACGATATTGACTCTCCGGATTAAGTATAAATCCATACATCCTAACAGGTGCCGCCTCATACCAATAAGGATACGCTATCTGCTGAAGCTGAGGAAACTGTCTCCATTCTGAAAAAAATCAAAAACCTACCTTCAAAACTCATTTATCAATCAAACAAAGCACAGGGGAAGACTGACAAATTTCAGTCTTTGGCAAAGACTGCAATAAAGTTGAGACTCACAGTTCAGAATCCTGATACATTTCCAGCCACATCTCAAAAGCCCCATTATCATTATATCTAGAAAAATCACTTATCACCTGAGTATATGCCACATTCTGATCAAAAAACCCAGTTCCCACATAAAGAGGGAACAAAAAAGCTGATCAAGTCTGACTTTTATAGTCCTGATAAAGTTCTGAAAGAGAATTTGCTGATCAAGATTGATAGAAAACAACTATCGGATCAATTGCATAAGGAATAAACCTACCAGAAGCCAACACTTCGCTACTTCACGAGAGAAAATACTGATCTAAGGCCTGAGAAAAACGAAGCTCTCCACCACTAAGTGCTCAAGCTTTATCATATGCGGTTAAGAGTAAATCATATCCAGAGAAACCTCTCTGCTCAACTCATAAATACTGAAAAACAGCATCAGATCAATACTTCTGCATAAACTCATCTTTCAAAATCCCAAAATCCTCCTTAGAAAAAGAGGGATCAACTCAAATATGCAAAACACCAGTAAAAATCTGATTTTTTACTTCTTCTACCACATTCTCTCCTCCTGAAGAAACAAAAACCTCTTCTTCAACGACCTGAGGTTTTGATGAAAATGGCACAAAAAAAATAAAAATACAGCAGACCAAACCAAATCCTGCCAAAAAAACCGTTTGCCTCAATTTTGAAAACATAACACTAGAAAATAATCGTAAAACTTCCAAGTGCTGGCTGCTGATACGTCGGCTTCTTTACCTGCATTCTAAGATTATAATCACCAACCTGCCCCTCTCAAACAATCGTATAATACCTATCCGCCAGAGGAGCGTCACTCGAAACTCTATATTCCAAAAAAGGATAAATTCTATCATTTTTAGTAGAAAGCAGATTTACCAAGTTCAATTGTAAAACTGAATCTTCCCCATTACGCAAAACATTAGTATATCCATTAGAACTAGCATTTATCTCTTCTTCTCGACTCGAGATAGGATTAATCTTTGCATATCTATTATCTGGAAAAATCTGAGCACTATTTCCAAAGGTAAGATTTTGATCCTTATTAATTCTCGAAGCCCTAATCAGCGTATCGGTATCCAGTCTAGCCTCTCATCTTGTGGTATTATAGGAAGTGAAAGGAATCAAAGTATAAGGAGTATTTTTATATATTCCTTTTATCGTCCATCCGACCATCGCTTTATTATTTGCCCCAACATAGGTAAACAATGTTCAACATTTTGCCTCTTCACACAGCTGATACCCATCATTCATCGCTCAATAAATTGAATTTGCATGTTTAAACTGCCCAGAAAGAACAGGATTAAGTCTGAATTCAACCTTTACTGGACTATCCTGAGTAAAAGTAGTATGACGCTGAGATGAAGTATAATAATCAGCAGCGGTAATAGGATCAATACTTCCTAAAGGAATCATCTCCGTCGTATTATAAGTCAGTGCATTATAGTTATTTTGTTCCCCTGGCTTCACAAAAACCGGATCTACACTACCATCTCAAACTTTAGGAATAGAATTCGTAGAAGAATTTACCGTCCGATTAAGAGTATCGTTCCCATTCCCATAAGTATAAAAATTCTGAAGTCTGTGATCACTTGTTTTTCAGGTTCCAACTGGAGTTTGCGTTTGTTTTGAAGCCTTTCGTCCAGACTCTCCATCAAACCCAGGACCTGCATAGTTTGTTGCCAAAACTCCTCTCTCAACAGCAGATAGCGCACCATAATAGGCAGTCGTATACTGTGCTACATTTCCATAATTACGCACAAAAGGAAGAAACGAAGAAAAGAGCGCCAACATCAGTGCTGATGACACAATCATAATCACCATAACAATCATCAAAAGCATTCCTTCCTCTCATCGACAAAATAAAAATTACTCAAGATTTGGAGCTCAACACTCAGGACAATAAGCATATCCACGAGTATATTTCTGATGACACTCTTTACATTCAGTCTTTAGGCTCTCTCCACAATACACACAAGCATTATAACTCTTGTCTACGATCTGCTCACAGTGAGGACAAATTGTCACCGTATTCATCAAAGCCTCTCTCCAATATCCCCTTTCCCATCTATAAGACAGAGGACGAAAAGCAAGGTATAGCGGCAATCCAACCACTGGAGAAAGCACAGTTACAAGTAAAGCAGAAAAAAACTGATATCCAACACTATCACTCCTTGCAGTAGAATCTTTCAATACCCAGAGAATAGTCAAAATCCATACCAAAACTACAAGCATTAAAGCCCAAATTTCAAGATCAGAATATCCAGAAAGCATAGGAAAAACATCAGCAATCCAACGAGCAACATCTGTAAATATACCATGATTCGCAGGAGTTAAGAGTTGTGGGACCTGCTCCATAGTGGTATCCATAACAGCCACAGGAACCTCACCAGAACTACCAAGAAATAACGAAGAATCTGTCATTTGAAAAACAAATATAAAGATAAAAAATCTGAATTATAATAGCTGTTTTCTCACAATATCTAAAGAAGTACTAAACTTCTTCAAATCCTTAAGAAGAAATGAGGCCTTCGCAGGATTATCAAGATGAAGAGAGAAGTCTACCTCTACTCCAGTAAGTTCAGTATTTTTGATCGACATTTCCAAGAGCTGAATATTGAACTGAGCAAAAGACTGCAAAAAATCAACAATCGTTAACTCACGAGGATTGAACTTAACTTTCATTGAAAAACGATACTGAGTCACCTCATCTCATTGCCAATGAGCCTCTAGTAACGACTCAAGAGAAATGGTCTTAAGTGCCTTACAAGAAACAGCATGAATTTTTATACCATCTTTTGTTGATTTAGCAATAATCCTCTCATGAGGAGCTGGATGACACTCAGGGCAAAAAAAGCAATGCAAATGCTTATCATTATCGACGATTACGGCAAGTGAAGAAGTAGTATTTTGCTGCTGCGCTTGCAATTGCACCTTGAGTTCCTCTTTCTGTTGAGAAGTATCCTTGATCACTGTCTTTTCAATTACATTTTTCATAAGATCAGGATAAGCATCTCTCACAATATTTCAGTAAGTTTCCTGTTTATCCAATACAGACAAAAGCCTCTTCTCAACCTCTAGAGCCTCATCAAGCTTCTGGATTTTATCCTTTTCAGAACGAAAGATTGGAAGCTCCATATCCTTCAAATAACTATTCAGTCCAGCAATCGCCTCTTGTAAACGAAGCTCTCTTTCTGCTGTCTTAATATATTTCAAAAGCTGATTTTTCGCAGTTGGTGTACGGAGAAACTCTAACCAATGTTTATTCGCTGAAAACTTACTTTTGAAAGTATTAATATTGACAATATCACCAGTCTTAAGCTGATAACTAATTGGTTTAATCTGTCCATTTACAATCGCATTTTTGAACCTGAGACCAATAGAGCTATGCACACTAAATGCAAAATCCAAAACCGTTGATCCAACTGGCAATTCCTTAATATCTCCTCTCGGAGTATAAATAAAAATTGTTTTATCTAAAACCTCAATATTAAGCTGAGATTTGAACTTTTCCTTTTGTTCAGTATCAGTATAGTCAGATACAATCTTCTGAAGCTTCTGAATCCATATTCCCTGCTGCTCTGAGACCAAAGTCGGCTGATTATTATCTGAATATGCAAAATGCGCAGCTACTCCAAACTCAGCAACATTTTCCATCTCCTCAGTTCTAATTTGGATTTCTACTGGGAAACGAAACATTCCAAGTACTGTTGTATGAATACTCTTATATCCATTAAACTTTGGAATAGCAATATAGTCCTTAATCTTTTTAATCAAAGGGATATAGTACTTATGAATAATTCCGAGCACCATATAGCAATCTCAGATATCTTGCGTAATCACTCTAAAAGCCAGAAGATCCATCACAGTTGAAATATCTGTCTCGTGATATTTTTTCGAAAGTTTTTCATAGATTCTATAAGGGCTTTTTACTCTTCCTCTTACAACAAAATCCTTGACTCACTCTTTTTCAAGCATCTGAGTCAGCATTTTAATACCTCTTTCTGTAAACTTATCTCCTTCACGAAAATATCTCTTTAAATACTGAGTAATCCTCTTGAACTCCTCAGGATGCAAGACAGCAAAAGCTCAGTTCTCTAGCAAAATCTGAAAATGATAAAGCCCAAGCCTCTTGGCAATCGGAGCATAAATCTTGATAGTCTCCTCTGCAATCTTCCTCCTCTTTCTCTCCTCAGGATGAAACTGCAAAGTCTGAATATTATGGATACGATCAGCCAATTTCACAAAAATCACTCTCAAATCCTTCGCCATAGCCAGAAAGGTCTTCTTGATCGTCTCCAAATGCCTATCTTCTCACTGATATCTTACCTTAGATACCTTTACTAACCCCTCACAGATATCTGCAACCTCCTCTGTAAACTCAGCTGCAACTTCCTCACGTGTAATCGGAGTATCCTCAATCACATCATGCATAATACAAGATTGGATAGACTCCAAGTCAGGTTTTAGCTCCATCAAAAACAAGGTAGCCTTAAGCGGATGCACAATATATGGCTCCCCTGAAAGTCTCTTAACACCAGCATGCGCAGCCTTAGTAAATTCATACGCATGATAAATGCCTGGGATCTGTTCAGGAGGCAAATACTTTGAAGCCTGAGAAACAATCTCCTCAACTAAATGAGTTGGTTCCTCATCAAAGGTCAATTGATAGTCAAAAAATTCGTCAATCTCTCTCACATCCATCGTATTTTTTGAGGAACAAATAAAAACATACCTTTTAAACTATGAATATTATCCAAATAATCAAGAGGAAAATTAAAAAAAACTCTTTTTCATCTGATTTTTTTCCTGTTCTGACAAAGATCCAAGTCTCTCCTCAAGTTCAGAATCAGGACCATTCAAATATTTTGAAAGTTCAGCAGTCTTTTCTGATGCCTTTTTAATATGCACATAATATTTTCAAAGCTCAGCAACCACATCAGAAAGCTCATCATTTTTCTCTAATAAAGAAGCCGCTTGTTCTCTGAGATAAACATTTTGTGCCTGAAGTTCCTCCATCTCCTCCTGCAAATACGTAAGTTGCTCATTCGCTCATTTCAAATGTTTTCTCAACTCAGCAACCACATCCTTATGCTGATATTGTCGATAAAAAATCACATATCAGAGTCCTACTCCTCATAAGCTCGCCAATATCACATACCATACCATCTCTTCATCAAAAAAGACTAAAAAACTGACTTTACTATAGGTTTTACTTCTCCAATTGCAAGAAAAAATACTTCATCACTATCACCATAAATGAAGGTATCTCCTCTCTTATAGGACAAAAAAACGCGTTATACATAAATACGGACCAACATATTTAGAAAACCTTATTCCTCTCCTAAAAGCTCTTTCTTAATTCAGCTTCCATTCAAGAAAATCAAAGTATCCATATCTCCTGGCTCCCACTGCTTGCCAAACATTTCCAGCTGATTTGAAGAATGAAATGGAACAATATACTTATTGTGATAGGTTGTATATTTTTTATTGAAACAGTCCATAAAATTTCAGTTTTTTATGATTGGTGAAATGATGAAAATGTCCTTATTGGTTAATTTCAGATCATCTAACCACTTGCATAAATATTCAACATAGAAGTTGATATTATCCAAAACAAGGTTCTTCGCTAGAGGATTTGCATCAATCTCCTCAGAAGTCTTATATCGATATTTTACAATCTGATTATCCTTATACATTTGCATCAAAAAATTAATCCCAAAATTGATATGTTCAATCCTCTTATAAAACCCATCTTCAATAGCAACTACCTTACAATAGCTCTCCTTGATATACAGCAAAAGGAATGAATCTCTTTCAAGTTTTCTCTTGAGAAAAGAAATCGTCTTGAAACTCTCAGGGAAAATCTTCAAATGCTTATGAGAAAAAAGATTACCATAATGTTTATTAAATTCCAAAAGCGTATCTCTATTGATATAAATCAGATACAAACGAAAAAAAATCTGACCTTGAGCCCCGATCAAGTATTTTTGAGGTTCTCAATTAACGAAAATACTGTCCACATTGGTAAATAGGAGCTCCTCTTTAGTAATCTCCTTGAGATAATTTAATCTCTCATGGGTAATTTCATTGATATCATCTATGGTAAATGGACGATCTAATTCCTTAAAAATATCAAACCTAAAAAAATGGAATCTTGAATCATCTAGCAAAAAATAATGATTATATTCAGGATAAGAAAAAGACTGATTAATCACATTTTGAAGTGACTCATACATAGCATATTGTTGCATACCAAGATCTTTTTGGTACTTCACTATACGGAATTTTGGATGCTTGACATCAAATTCCTCATGCCAGAGATAAAACATCAGCCTTTTCAGCCTTTAGAAAATAAAATACTAATAATTCTCAAGTGCCTTAATTCTATCCTCAATACTTGGATGCGTCTGAAACCAAGACGAAACTTTCCCAAAAGGATTTGCAATAAACATTGCAGACATCTCCTTATTTTTCACATCAACCTCAGGCTCTTGAGAAATCTTTCTTAACGCTGAAATCATCGCCTGATTGTCTTTAGTCAGCTCAACACTTCCAGCATCTGCGAGAAACTCCCTTTTTCTAGAAATAGCAAGCCTAATGAGTGGATAGACCAAATACCCAAGAACCATCAATACAACTCCAACTAATGGTAATACATTCCCTTTTTCATTATCCCTTCTATTTCAAGCTCTAATCAAAATCTCACCAAGCATAGCAATCACTCATATATACAAGACCATCACAAGCATCAAAAGCGAATCTTTATTGATAATATGGGTTAATTCATGTGCCGCTACTGCCTCAATCTCAGCCTTATTCAGATGATTGAGCAAGCCTCTAGTAAATACCACCCAAGAATCACTTGCCCTCCATCCAAGCGCGAAGGCATTCATTCCCTCTGATTCAATAATTCAAATCTTTGGAGTAGGCAAACCTCTAGAAATACACAAATTCTCAACAATATTGTAAATTTCAGGCTCTTCCTTCCTCGTTACTTCTTTTGCTCCAGAAAAAGAAAACATCAAACTTTTTTGGAAAAAGAATGAAATCAGAAGCCAAACAACTAATATTGGTACGAGAAGCGTCAAAATCTCTCCTGTATCACTAAGAGCAAGGTTCAAAGCTTGAGAACCACTAGTACCATTTTTAGTATTTAGAAAATAGAATACCGCAAAAACTCCAGCGCCCAAAAAGACTGGAAGCAAAACAATCAAAATCCAAGTTTTTAATTGATTATCTCGCTTTGAAGATTGAAGCCCTTGATACATAAAAAATATTCAAAAAATAAAAAGAAAAATCCGACCTAAACAAAAGAAATCTGATTTTCCTTCTTGATACTATCAAAATCTCAAAAAATCAGACTTCTTCTTAATATTTTAATAGTAACTTAAAACTGTACTTTTGGAGCCTTTTTAGCAGCCTCATCATCAAGTTCAAAAAACTCAACCTGAGTAAATCCAAAATGATTAGCAATCAAATTACTAGGGAAACTCTGGATAGAGGTATTATATTCTCTTGTTGC
Organism: candidate division SR1 bacterium; assembly: GCA_013333605.2. GTDB lineage: Bacteria > Patescibacteriota > Gracilibacteria > Absconditabacterales > Absconditicoccaceae > HOT-345. The sequence goes on along the minus strand of JABCOM020000037.1, from coordinate 7,608 downwards.
TGAGTTAAAGAATCTTCTAGCAGCAGCCAGCTTATTTTCAATATCTGAAAGTTCAGTCTGAAGCTCTAAGAAATTTTGATTAGCCTTAAGATCTGGATAATTTTCTGCAACAGCGAAAAGCGTCTTCAAAGCTCCTGTAAGCTGATTATTCGCCTCAAGTTTTCCTTCCACTCCATTTGCATGTAGAAAACTTGTCCTCGCATCAGTCAAATTCTGAAGTGTTTCCTTTTCATGAGTAGCATATCCTTTTACCGTATTAACAAGATTTTCTACCAAATCAAACCTCAGCTTAAGTTGAACATCAATATCAGCAAAAGCATTTTCTCTATTATTCTTAAGAGATACCAATCTATTGTACAAGCTAATCGCCCAAATCACGATTAAAAACAATACTCCAAGGGTAATTCGTAGTCACATGATGTATAGGATAGGAAATAAACACTTTGACTATAAGAATTTCTAAGAGATTGTCAAATGAAAACAAAAAAGAAAATTCAGATTTTTTTGAGCTTTATACCTTCTATATACAACTATTCAGCAATATTCTCAAACAAAAAAAGACTCATCTGATACAGATAAGCCCTTTTTCTAGTTGGTGTCAATGAGTTCTCATTTTATTTCTCAGCCGCTTTGATGAGCTGATCAACGAGACGTTCAAGTTCTCTTTTCACATATTCTACATTGCATTTCTCAATCGTATCTCCAAGATGTCCACAGTCAAAACCAATAACAAACTTGCCGACCAAATCACTCAAGATAGCCGCTCTTGGTATAATTGTCTGACCAAAAGTTATCCCTCCATGCACAGGCAATAATGAACCAAGATCAGAATAATCCATCTGGTAAAAAGGATGCCCTTGAGGAATTACAACATACCCAGAATAATAAGAGGTCGAGTAGGTAGACTGCCCAGTCAAAAAGTAATTATCTTTCCCAAACCAAGATTGTTTGAGAATTCTACACTGATAGCCCTTATATTCAAAGGCAATGTCATCTCCAGAATCTGCTTGCCGAGAAGCAAGCTGACAAGATGCATTATGAATAGGTGTCGAATCTATTGCTTTTGGACAACTCTCTCCATGAGATCTAGCATCCACATTAAGGTCTTCAGAAGCCTTAAGATAGGATTGTGAGACTCTTTGAGCTTCTATATAGAGTAGAAATTTCAAGATTCCATTGTCCTCACAAAGTCGACTATTCTCTTTACGAAGTCGAGCATTTTCTTCTAACAGCGCTTTATAACGCTTTTGAAGAGTATGATACTTTCCAGGATGCTTAACATTTACAGCACGAGGAGTTTGATGTACATTTTTTTTCATATATTGCAATTTTTTTTAGTTTAACATTCATTTTTGGTAGATAACAAGTATTCAAATACTTGAAACTATAAATAATAATTATACACGCGATTGTTAAAGAACTCATTGACAAAAAAACTATAATGATTGGGAGAAAAATGTCAATATATTATTTATGTAAATAAAAAGAAACAAATCAGATTCTCTATCTTTTTTTCTATTGACATTAAAAATAAATTCAATATCATAAAAAAAACAATCAATAAAAAAATAAAATATATGACAATTCTAAAAAAATTATGGAGAATAGCGCTTATAATCAATATTCTTTCCTTATTAGAACCGCTATTTTCAGGTAACACTAACCATCTAATATCTTATTGGATTTTTTATGGAGGTGTTAGTGCACCATTTTACGTGTTTTTCTGCCTGATGACAACAATAAAAGGCAAAGAACGTGAAATGAAAAATGAACTAATGAGTACAAGTTTATTTTTTTTCATGCTATTCTTAGCATGTATAATCGGATATTTCATCGGAAAAATTCCAGACATCATCGCAGTAATGGTAGGGATATTCATGTTTGCGATGTCAGGTATGCCTTTCCTTGAATTTCACGGACGAGTACTTGAAGAAAAAGAAAAGGGCTTGTAACAAGCCCTTTTTTAAAAGAGAAAGTTTGATCCATCTAAATTATATTAACATTTACCACAAATTCAATATATTACATAAAAAAACAAAATTTATAAAAATATGAAAAGATTAACAACACCATACGTGTACTTTGACTTGTACACTTATTTTAATACTCATATTACCTGAGTATTGGCAAGCTATCAGTATAGGAGCTCCTGTCAAATTGATAACAGAGTTTTTTCTAATCATCAGTATAATATACTTTTTTATCCAAAGGATTTCGCTGGCATTAGTCTACAAAAAAGATAAGGAGAAACGTTTGGAGGAAATCTTCGCAATCCTAGGAGTTTATACTCTTGCAATCATCTACTCTATGATCATTATCATCAGTAATGTTGAACCTATAGTATTCTTAATAGGATTTCCGATTGGCATTGCTGTGATATTGGCAATTTATTTACTGTATCATTGGATACAAAAAAAATATAAAAACAAAAAGGATAAAAAAGATTCTAACAACGAAGTTAAAATCTAGTAATTCTAGATTTTAATTCCTATATCTTTGGTTAGGAACTTTTTCAAAAAACAAAAAGAAATCCGATCTCAGATTTCTCTTATTTTAATTATCAAAACAATACTTACTCCTCTCTAGATTTCTCCATATACTCCTTAACAACCTCACTCATCGCCTCGACAAGCACATTAAACCTCTGATTATCATCAGCCAGATCCTTTTCTATAACCTGCTTCTGTCTCGTCAAAAACTGTTCCTTTAGCATAATAAGCTTTGCAACCTGTTTTTTAGGATTACTCACATCTGAAAAAGGGAAATCAGTTCAGAATTCTAACTTTATCACAATATCTCCTTTCCCCCAAATTTTATCCCAAACACCATTCTGTGAAGAAGAAATCGTATTAATTTTATTCCAAGAGAAAATCTCAGTTTTATACTCCAATCGCCCCTCCCAAAGAAATAAAGTCACAGTATCCTTAGACAAAATCAAACAATCCAAATATAAGTTGAGAAAATCCACCATCCACTTAATAAAGAGAAGAAGTCAGACTCCACCAAATATCCACTGCCAATATGGAGCAGGACTCGTATGATTAAGCAAAGCAAAAATCACATATAGCACAAAAAGAAGGACTATCATCACGAATGCCTCCTTTAAGTAAACAACAGAACTATGTCCAATTGTTGATTGAATATCTGAGGTATTCACATACTTTTTGATAAGCATCATTCTAAGCATAAGACCTCTCTCCTATCAAAATAAAATATATGACCTCACCTGGTAAAACTAAGCCTTCTTTTGAGCAGCTTCAATCCTCTTTTGCTTTTCAAGGTATTTTTCCATCATTCCCTTAACAGGCTTTTTAATTACCTTATCTTTATTAAAAACTGGATGACACTGATAACAAGTTTCAAGCTTAATAGGCCCCTCAACTGTAGTATTTACAGTAAATGAAGCACCGCAGATACAATTTACTACAACATCTTTGTAATAAGCACCGTGAATTCCTTTTTTCATCCCAATAGTGTAAACAAATAAATGTTTCCGAACAAGTAAGAGTATACAGATTTGATTATCATTATCAAGTTATTTCACACAGAAAAAATCAGATTTTTATACCATATTTCTAGAAAAACTGACGATATTTCGCGATCATCTCCGGCAAAACGGTAATATCATCATCGATAGCCCTCTTATTCCAATGTTGCTTCCCACATTTCGAACAAGAAAAAAGAATTCTGATTTCACTATTTTTCATTTCATAACTCGTCGGATACATCGCTCATTGACATTCACTTGCTCTATCTCAAGGAATCTCACCGTCTACATGTTTTGAAGCAAAACAAAAAGGGCAATGATTACGACAAGTTTTCTGTGCCTTAGGGATTTCTTTCCCACAGTTAAGACAAGTAAAGGTTTCATTGATCGTTTTCATAATTTCATCTCATCAACTAAAGAAGAAGCCGCTTTTAGAACTATTCTAACGACAAAGATACTCTAACCACCTTCTACTTAAAACTTCCTCTCTTCCAAAAAAACGGCGGCTGAATACCTAATGCACGCAAATAAACATATGCTTGTCCACGATGATGCGTCTCATTCTCAATAATATAAAGAATCCACTGAGCTACAGAAAACTTCATCTGATACGGACTAATTTCTTGCCCATAATCTTGAATCTTTTTACATTCTGAGAGCAGAGAAATAAGAACCTGATCTCGTAAAGCGAGCAGTTCTCCTTTAGTGGTAGGGAAGTTATCTTGCTCAAAAAGAGAAATATGTTGCTCCTTTAAAGCCTCCGCCAAAATATAATCCCAAATACCAATAAACTCCTTAATCATCTCTGAAAAAGGACGCATTCCACCGATAGAAAAAGAGAAAAGCTCCTTCTCTGGAAATGCCTCTATAACTTGACGAGTTAATCAATGAGCATCTTGATAATTTTGTAAAAGTATTTCTGCTGTAATAGTATTCATAAATTCAAAAATAGAGAAATATAAAAAAGACTTATAATCGTTATCTATTTTTTTTCAAGCCCAAAAAATTTCCAAAAAAACAAAAAAGTTCCCTTAAGAAATCCTCTGGGGTAGCTGGGGATCGAACCCAGGACCACCAGCTTAAAAGGCTGTTGCTCTACCGACTGAGCTACTACCCCTCAAGAGGAAAAATCTTACTAAGGAAACTTTTTCAAAAGACAACAAGAGCGAGTATACTATTTTTCCCTCTTATTGCAAGCTATTTTTTCAAAGGACTAGATAAATCCCTTAAATTTTTTATAAAGTCTTGAATTAATCTTTACCTTTACTTGACTTCCATCTTCAAGTTTAATCCATTTATTGATCAGGTTTACCTTAAACTGTCTCTTCCCTGCTCTCATAGAGTGAGATCTAGTCTGTCCTGATGTAGTTTTTCTACCTGTAAAATAACATATTCTAGCCATGATAATTACAACACAATCAAGATAAAATACTGAACTAAGCAGTTGCTGCAGCTTCTTCAGTTGAAGTAGATTCACCTTCTTCATCAGAAAGCTCAACTACAGTAAGCACTGGTTGATCAAGATCATCAATAATCTCTACATTCTTTGCCACCACCAAGTCTCTTACAAAAACTACATCATTTGCAGTTTCAATCTTTGAAAGATCAACCTCGATTGAATGAGGTAGATTCTGAGGAAGCGCCTCAACCTCAATAGTATCCTTAACAAGTTGAATCTTTCCTTGGTTAAGTTTTTCTACCTGAGATTCTCCAACAAGCACTACTGGAACTCCAGCAGATACCTTTTGATGCTTATCTACAGCCAAAAAGTCAATTGAAAGTACTTCATCAGTTACTGGATCAAGCTGCAATGCATGAAGCAAAACAAGCTGATCTACGCCACCTTCAAGCTCAATTGGAGTAGAATATCCAGCAGCTCTATATGCCTTAATAAAATCATTTTTTAAGATAGTAAGCAAAACTGGAGTATCGAGCATCTTTCCGTAAACAACAGCCGGTACATATCAGCTTTTTCTAAGTTTTTTTACATTCTTTCCGGTTTCTGTACGAACCTGAACAGTAAGTTTCATAATACGATACGACAAAATCTAAAAAAATTACTTCAAAAGATTAGTTTCTCTCTTATCAGCTGTGATTTTACTCTTCATTCTAGCTGATTTACCAACCTTTTCTCTGATATAGTAGAGTTTTGCTCTTCTAACCTTGTATTCATCCATAAGAATTACCTTTTCAAACTTTGGAAAAGAAAGTGGGTATACCTTTTCAATAGTTTGTCCAGCAGCAAGCCCTCTGATAGTAAAACTACCATCAGCACTTCCTGGCTTTCTAACCTTAATAATAAGCCCCTTAAACTTCCAAATTCTTTCTGTAGATCCTTCTCCAACTTTCTCGTGAAGCTCTACTTGCATTCCTGCCTTTACAGGAAGAATAGTATATCCATTAGTATCTGATATATACTTTAGTCTTTCATGATTCATAATATACACTCTTTTGAAGGATAAAATTACTTTGATGTCTTGCTATTCATCACTTTAGCTTTCCACTTTCTCTGCTGTTCAAGCATTCTTCTTACATCCATAATTACTACTTTTTCAACTCTTGTAAGCGCTTTATTCAGCTTTCTTTTTGCATTAGTCTTAAGTCTTGCCATGGAACTATGATAATTTAGATGATAAAGCTTGAAGTCCTCTTGAGGTTAGAACTTCTTGAACCTTATGCATAGGGATACCGTATTTCTTAAGTTTAGCTTCAGCTTTCATCTTAGCATTTTTTACCCAAGCAGTAGTTCCCTCTTTTGCTTCTTTTTTGAGCACATCAATATACCCATCAATAGCTTTTTCATTTTTGCACCCTGTTTTTTTTCTATGCACATTCAATGCCTTCAGAAAGTGCTTAATTTTTCTTCCATTAGTATCTCACATTGATCAACAATCAAAATATAAATGTATTAAACCTTATCGCAAAGCGAAATCTGATTTTTCTCTCTAATATAACGGAGAAAACTAGTTAATATACTTAGCCATATAAGCAAAAGCCTTATTTGCTTCAGCCATCTTATGAGCTTCTTCCTTTTTCTTTACAGCTGCTCCTTGATTTGAATATGCTGCAAGAAGTTCTTCAGAAAGCCTCTTGTACATAGCTTTTCCACTCTTTCCTCTCGCTGCGTCAAGGATCCATTTTGTAGCAAAAAAGAATCTCTTATCTGCTCTTACCTCAACTGGAACCTGATATACTGCACCTCCAATTCTCTTTGACTTAATCATGATTGTAGGAGAAGCATTTTCAATAGCGGTTCTTACTACAACAGTTGGATTCATATGTCCGTTTGCTTTGATATCCTTAAGAGTATCTTCATAAATTCTCTTAGCAACACTCTTCTTTCCATGTTTCATGATGAAGTTAATAAACTTCTCTTCATAGTTAAAGGTATCCAAAGTCTTATTTTTAATCACTGCCATTAGAAATAACAAAAAACAAATTAAAATTATTTACCAGCCTTAGGCCTCTTTGCTCCATATAGTGATCTTCCTTGCTTTCTATTTGCTACAGCATTCGCATCATATTTTCCTCTCACAATATGGTATCTCACTCATGGAAGATCCTTTACTCTTCCTCCTCTAATAAGCACAACACTATGCTCCTGAAGAGAATGAGCCTCTCCTGGAATATATGCCAATACTTCAGCTCCGTTTGAAAGTCTAACCTTTGCAAACTTTCTTTGTGCTGAGTTCGGCTTCTTAGGACCCATTACAGATACCTTAAGACATACCCCTCTCTTAAATGGTGCTGGCTGAGCAACTTTTTTATTCCCCTTGAGCTTGTTTACAGCAAACTGAAGCACAGGAGCCTTTGACTTAAAGGTCTTTTTAACTCTTCCTTTCTTTACTAATTGATTAATAGTTGGCATTGTTTATCCAAGAAAACTAAATAATAAAATACAATGACTCCATATATACTAAAACGGAACACAAAATCAAGAGATTTTTTCAATTTCAACATTTTACTTGTTGGTGTGCCGTATTATTACTCAATTTTTAGACGAGAAAAACGAAAGGAAGCCTGATTTTTAGGGACATAAAATCGAGAAATCAGTTTTAATAAGCTTTTTACCACCATCATTAAAAAATCTATTTTACGAAAAATTTAAAACCTGACTTTTT
>JABCOM020000036.1 GCA_013333605.2 candidate division SR1 bacterium | reverse complement strand
TGATGACGATGCGGATATTTTTTGAGAAATCAGCTGAGTACATTCAGAGTTTTCTCCACTGTGAGGTCAATCTCCTCAAGTGAGGAAAATGGATCGATTGTATTTCTCAACGATTTTTCAAGTCTTTGGGCAATAGTTGTTGAGAGATGTGGTGTACAAGGTTTCTGATCCTCAAATGCATCAACATTATTTGCAGGATAGTTATTGCGAGCTTTTCCCATCTGAAATATCAAAGCTAAAATTCTTACTCCTCAAGTATAGCCAATTTTCCAAAAAAAACAAAAAATCTGAAAACAAATTTCGCATCGCTTCAAGTTGAAATAAAATTCAAAATCCCTATCTTTTGAGTAAAAATACTCAGCTTTTTTTATTTTTTCTCTCAGTGATGAATCTTACGATCAAAAGCTACCTTGAGGGTATCCAAACACATCAATTTAGCGCAAAAGAGGTAATAAATCATTATCTTCAAAAGGCTAAACTTCTCAATCCAAAACTCAATGCTTGTGTTCGTTTCAATCAAAACTATATTGACCAGCACTTGGACTCATTTTCTCAAAAATCCCTTGCAGCGCTACCAATTATGGTCAAGGATAATATTTTGATCAAATGAGAACTCGCAACCTGCTGCTCAAAGATGATGGAAAATTATGTTGCACCCTACACTGCAACTTGTATGCAAAACTTAGAAGAAGCCTGAGCTTTGATGATCGGACAAACCAATATGGATGAATTTGCGATGGGAAGTTCGACCGAATCTTCAGTCTATGGTCCCAGTTACAATCCTTACTGAGAAAATCGTATCCCTTGAGGAAGTAGCTGAGGTTCTGCTGTAGCTGTAGCTGCTGATATGGCGATCGCTGCCTTGGGAACAGATACATGATGAAGCGTTAGGCAGCCAGCTGCTCTTTGTGGAATCATTGGGTTTAAGCCAAGCTATTGAGCAATTTCTCGCTATGGAGTTGTTCCGATGGCTTCCTCCCTCGATCAAGTTTGAATTTTTTCAAAAACAATTGAAGATGCTCAGCTTCTTTTGAGTATTCTTGCATCAAAAGATATCCATGATTCAACTTCTTCTGCTCATGCAGAGGACTTAAAAACTATTGAAAAAGCTGATCCAGAAACAGTTCGTTTTGTTGTCCCAGAGGAAGCGCTCAATGATGGGCTCGATCCACAAATCAAGGCTCTCTTTCTTGAAAAAATTGAGGCACTAAAAAATGCAGGTCATAGCGTAGATATTCAGTCCCTTCCAATCCTCAAGGAATCACTTGCGATTTACTATACCTTGATGCCGGCAGAGGTAAGTACTAATCTTTCTCGTTTTGATGGGATTAGATTTTGACATCAGCAAAGTACGCTTGAATGCTCAAGTTTGGATGAATATTATGCAAAGGTAAGAGGAGAGTGATTTTGACCAGAAGCCAAGAGAAGAATTCTTCTCTGAACTTTCGTCCTCAGCTCAGCAAACTACCAAGGATATTATCTCAAAGCTCTCAACGCACAAAAAAAACTCAAATCTGATTTCTCTCAGCTCTTTGAGAAGTATGATGTGATTCTAACTCCGACAACTCCTGAACCAGCTTGGAAGCTAGGATCTAGAACCAACGATCCTCTCAAAATGTACCTAGCAGACCTCTATACAGTTCCTGCAAACTTAGCAGGACTGCCTGCACTCTCAGTTCCAATGGGGTATCTCGAGGATCAGGGAGAGAAATTGCCAGTTGGGATACAGCTGATGGGAAATAAATGGTCTGATCAAAAACTCCTCAATATCTGAAAACTTTTTGAAGAAAATACGAGTTTGTAATATTATTTTAAATATGCTATTAAAAAAAAGAAAAGGCTGATTTCAGCTTTTTTTTCTTTTGCAAAAATAAGAGAAAAAAGTATACTCAGTCCATTTACCCTTGCTTATGTGTTATTATGATCCATAATGTCCTCAAGATCTGAAAGATCAAACGAATCTACCTAACAAAGCCAAATCAACAAGAGATCCAAGAGACGATCAAAGGTCTAGATCTTCACGAGATGATTGAGCAGGATATCTTGGAGCCAAATGCACATGACAAGATCGATATTTATGATGATTGTATTTTTTTGATTATTCATTTCCCAAAATACAATGAGAAGCTAGGAAAGCATATTTCTAATGAGATGAATATTATCCTAGGAAAGGACTTTATCATCACAATCACCAAGTATCCAACCAATAATATTGAAAAGATTAGACAGCAATACGAGGAAGAAATCAGAGAAGAAGGAGCTGATGCAGAGGAATATAAGGTTTCACCTTACTATATTCTCTATAAGATATTTGATGTGATGTATGACAAGATTTTGCTCAGCTTGAATAGATTCAATCTAGATCTCATGGAGATGGAAAAGCAAGTTTTTGACAAGAGTTTCGTTGATGCTAATCTCCTTAGAAAGGTGCTTATCAAAAAGAGAAATGCCGTTTTGCTCAAGACAATCATCACTCCTCAGGAGGAAATCCTCGTTGAGCTTCAAAAGGCAACCGCTCACTTTTACGAGTGAGATTTGGATGTGTATTTTGAGGATCTGGAGTATAAAACAAGTAAAATCCTAGGACATATCTCGATTATCCACGAAAATATCGAGTCAATCTGAGAAGTTTTCCATACATTAACGAATATGATGACCAATACAAATATTGGAATTTTGACGGTTTTGACCGTTGTGATCTGAGTGATGACGATGGTAAGTGGAATCTTCGGTATGAATGTTCAGCTTCCTCTCTCATCAAATCCTTACGCCTTCCTGATTTTGATTGGAATCATGCTTGGACTGGCAGCAGTGATTATCCGAGTCTTTAAAAAGAAAAAATGGCTCTAAAAATCAGATTTTGTTCTTTTATTTCTCTTTTTCTCTTCCCTCATGCCTCAAAAGAAATCCTCATCTCCTTTTTTAAAAGTAGTTATTCTCTTGCTGATCGTTGTGGTAGCTGGCTACTTTTGGACTAAGAGTGCCTACAATCAGCCAATCATCTATCCTTCTGAGACAAAAATCACCATCGAAAAGTGAGATACTATTGCGAGTTTTTATGCACATCAGTCAGGAATTGAGAAGTTTTTTACTAAACTTTGGCTGAGAAATAATTCTTCTCTTCTTCCAAAACTTCAAGAGGGGACCTATCTTCTTTCTGGAAGTTATCAGAAAGCAGAGCTCTTAACGCTGATAAACAAGTGACCAGAAAAAACCTATCAGCGTCTTACCTTGCTAGAGGGGCGGTCAATCTATGATATTGATCAGTATCTCGCTAATAAAGGTATTTGCTCGCCTGGAGACTTTATTGCGAAGGCAAGTGATCAAAGCTATATAAACGAACTTAAAAATCAGTTTTCTTTTCTTGCGATGATCCCCGCTGGAAAATCACTCGAGGGATTTCTCTATCCAGATACTTATTTTATAGATCAGAATTCTGATCCTCTTGATCAGCTCATCAGAGCACAGCTCAAAAATTTTAATGAAAAAAACTGGCTTCCAAACCAAGAGGAACTCAAAAATTTCAGTCCAGCTGGTATAAATCTTCAAAACTATAATGCACTCATTCTCGCCTCAATTATTGAAAATGAGGAGAAAAATACTGAAAATAAACCTACAATCGCAGGAATATTTATCAATAGACTTCAGAAAGGTATGAGACTGGATGCAGATGTGAGTCTCTGCTATGGCCTCAAAATCACCTATGATAAATGTAGAGCTGCCATTGTCCCAAATCTCAATAATCGTGACAATCTCTACAATACAAGAGCAAATACTGGATTGACTCCAACGCCAATTTCCTCTCCTACACAGGCAACACTTTGAGCATTGCTAAGATATAAAAAATCTGACTATCTCTTTTATCTTCATGGTAGTGATGGACAAATCTACTATGGAGCTACTGTTGAGGAGCACAATCAAAATAAAATCCATCTTTAATTCTTATTTCTCTATCTCATTATGAAAAAAATCTGAATTTTGACTGCAATGCAAGAGGAAGCTCAGCATATTATCAATCTTCTAGGTCTGAAACCTAGCTCAACCCTTAAAAATATTAGTTTCTTTGAAAACGAAGAATATGTGCTTGCACTCTCTGGAGTTGGGAAGATTCAAGCAAGTATTGCAACGACAACACTCTGCTCTCGTTATGATCTTAAGGCGCTCATCAATATTGGAATCGCTGGAAGTCTACTATGAAATCAAGCTCAAATCTGAGATGTATTTCTTGTGCAGAGGATTGGGCAGCATGATATGTATTTGCCGTTTGATGGCGAACATCTCAATTATGCAAAATGAGAAATTGAACTCTCTACCATAGAAATCGAAAAATCTGATTTCTCTTTTCAGTTTAGAACAGGAGCTTTGTGTCTTACAGGAGACCAATTCTTAGATGATCAGTCTCTTACTCAGAAACTCAGAGCTGAAACGAATGCTGATGTCGTAGAAATGGAGGCTTTTGCGTTTGCTAGTGTTGCTCGTGAATTTTGATTGCTTGAAAAGAGCTACAGTATCAAGGCGATCTCAGATGGTGCAAATAATGAATCTCAGCTTGCTCATATGGATAACCTAGACTTTGCAATGGAAAATAGTATCCAAGTGCTCAAAGAACTCCTCAAAAAACTGAAAAATATCTAATAATCAAACCATAAAAAGAGAGAGTCCCTATTCTCTCTTTTTTTCTTTTATTGCTAAGTAAACTTTCTCTTATTTGATTCTCATAGCGAGATATGCTAGTCCTAAAGCATCTGCAGCATCGTTATATTCTGGGAGCTCTTGAAGTTTGTAGAGCTTCATTATCGTTTTTTGAACGAGGATTTTTTCAGCTTTCCCATTCCCTGTGATGTATTTTTTAAGTTCAATAGGGGTGAATTCTTTGATCTTGATTCAGTATTTGAGAGCCATTGCCAGGAGGATTCCTCTGATCCCATAGACAAACTCTGCATTATTCTGATTAAATTTTGTGAAAAAAAGCTTTTCCATACAAATAATTCTGATTTTTTGTGCCTTGAACATCTGCTCAAAGAAGTCCATAATTTGTACCATTCTCTGAAACTGATCTTCTCTACTAGGAGAAACTTGGTTTTGAAGAAGAATCCCTGAGTCTATGATTTGCAAATCCTGAGTTATTAGTGCATACCCAAGCTTTCTCACTCAGGGATCTAGTCATAAAATCATATCTGCTTAAACAAGGTAAATAAAGAATAAAATCTGGCTATTGATCAGCTTTTTTAGCTAATTCTATCGTTGAATCTCGGATATTCATTGACTGAATATCACTATTGTGGGTAATCGTATAAAATTTGAGCGTCCTTTGTTTAACAAAGTCAGTCAGAAGCTCAGCAACCTTAGCTACTGTTTCATTATCTAGGTTATTGATTGTCTCATCTAGGAAAAGGAGTCTCGTCTTGAGATGAGAAGAGATCGCAAGCATCCAAACAAGCTTCAAAATTGTTCTCTGCCCTCAGCTTAGGCTCTTAACCTCCCTTTCTCACTTGCTATCAATGATCTTGGTTTCCAGCTCTAGTTGTTCACTGGTCTCTTTGAGTTTTATACTAATCTGATAATCTACAACATTCACGAGATACGTATTGATGATTTCACTCAAAACTGGCAAATATTCACTTAAAACAAACAAAAGCAGTTCCTTATTCAATATCGTATACAAATTGCTAAGAATCTTCTCTTCTTCTGTGAGTTTCTTGACCTTGAGTTGAAGGTTTTTATAGTCTTCAATAAGATTTCTAAGCTCTTGAATTTTAGCCTGATAACTATTTGCTGTTTTTTCAATCAAATCCCATTCCTGAACTGGATATTTCTGAATATTTTGCTCTAGTTGTCAAATCTTGCCTTCTAGCTCAGATTTCTTAGTTTCACCCTGTGAATATTGCTGTTGAAGTGCGATATTCTCTGACTGTAGGCGCAGTTTCTCTTGCTGATTATGCTCAGTCTGAGCGAGTAATTCTTCCTGCTTGAGAATTTGCTGATCTAGTGTTTGAATACTCTTTGCTAGTTCTGAATATTTCTCAGATGCCTCCGTAATCTGTTTATAATTGATACTTTGCAAAAAAGTCTTCAAAAATCAGATTTTTTTTGTGTTGTCTTGTTCCTCCAAAGAAAGTTTTTCACGCTCTTTTAAGAAAGTTTCATTCTTCTCCCAGTTAGCAAGCGTAAGTTTGCATTCTTCGATCTGATTCAAAATCTGAGAGCTAGAAATCTGCTGTTCAATCTCCTGTTTTTGGGTGAGGAGTTGCTGCTTTTCCTGCTCCCTTTGCTCAAAATGCTGCTTATTGATCACTGTAATAAATGGGCAGTTCGCTCAAATCTTTTCACAAGCAAAAATCTGCTCCTGCTGTACTCTTTCCTCAAATTGTTGAAGCTTCTGCTCAATTTGCTGGAGCTGTTCTTGATAAAAACGATACTGATTTTCAAGGTTAAGGAGCTGATTTTCTACTTTTTGTTTTTCAACTTGCTGCTTTGTAGTGAGATTTAAGACCTGAGAAGCTACGAGTTCATTGGCTTTTTTGAGATTTGTTCCTAGTGTGATCAACTCTTGGACAAACTGCTCGCTATACAGCAGACTAAAATTTTCCCTATGTCCAAGCCTAAGTATACTATGATACTGAGTGTAAAAAGTCTGCAACTCTCTACTAAAAGATAGTTGTTCCAGCTTCTCCTGCTGATTTGCGATATCAGCTTTTTGTCTTCTCAGTTCTCAAAGGAGTTCCGGCTTTGCATTCGCCAAAAGTCAGTCTATTTGCTTAATTTTATTCTCATTTGATTGAATCGTATTGAAAAAATGAGAAATCTGATTTTTGATCTCAGTTAATTGTTGGTTTTGAAGTCAGAGTTCAGTCTTTTCTGCAGAGAGAATTTCGCGTTTTGTTTTCAAAAATTCTGCAATAGATGGCAAAAATTCCGTTAATTTTTCATCAAGCTCAAAATTTTGGATTCCGAGCTGCTGAGAAAAACCCTCCAATTCTTCAATGGTTTCTAGACTTGCACTTAAGTATTCAGCAATCTCACTAAACTCTTGTAGTTTTCTAAAGAGAGCAAGCATTTCCTGAAGTCCTGAACTCAGCTTTCCCTCTGTATGAGAAGTATCTTGATAGGCTTTAATCTGATATTTTACTTCATTCCTTTTATCTTTTACAATTTCTTTGGTTTCTTCGATTCCCATGAGGCCAAATACATTTTTAAGAACCTCAAGTCTCTTTGCAGGCTGCATTTCAAAAATATTCTCTGCATCTTGTAGAAGGATTGTTGTGCTTGAAAATACCTCAATTGGTGGCAAAAGGGTGTTCAATTGAGCTTGAAGATCAGCCTCATTCTTAAAAGGAATCTCTTCTAAGGGAATATTTTTTGAGAGCAAAAGTTCCTGAATATCAGCGTTCTCCTGAAGAATTTCTCAGATACAGAGCTTTTCAGTCACTTCTTCACTTGTGAGTGCGATTTGAAAGAGCTGAGACGCGCAGCTATCTTTTGACTTCCCGTGTTTAAGTGTTCTTATAACCAAAAAAACCTGACCATCAACCTCGAAAATCAGTTTTATCATCCCAATTTTTGATGGAATATTGAGAAGATTCCTACTATTTGATTTATAGAGACCATAGGTAATCCCATCAAAAAAAAGAAAACTTTTCCCACTCCCAATTGGAGCTTTGATCAAATATTTTCCTTTCTCAAAAAAAAGTGATATTTTCTTATCTCTAAATGGACCAATATTCCAATAACTCACAGCAATCAGATCTAGCATAGGAAGGATATTTGAAAAATATGAATACATACAGCATACGAAAACTGATCTTTCTTTCAAGATCAACTCTTTTTTTATTGCTAAT
>JABCOM020000035.1 GCA_013333605.2 candidate division SR1 bacterium | reverse complement strand
GTGATAAATATTTCAATCTTGTTAATGCAAGATATAGAGAATATAACTTTCTAAAAAGGAAACTTTTATGTTTAACTCCAGCTTGGACTAATGAAGTATAATAAATTCATCTATGAGCAATTACATCAAAATCAGTTTTTAATTTTTTTACAATATTAGAAGGATTAAATGTAAAAAAACTAAGCCCTTTTTTTCTATTCTTTCGATATCCATAGCGAATAAAAGGATTATTTTCATTTCTTATATCAAAAATAAGATATCCTCCTAGTTTTATCAAACTCTTTGCCTTTTGCAAAAAACTATAGATCATTTCCTTTGAGGGAAGATTATGAAGGGAGTTTATACAAATCACATAATCATAACTTTTTTCAATCGGATAAGTCAAAATATCAGCACACTCAAACTCGTATTTAGGGAATTTTTCTTTTGCTATGGAGATCATTGCCTGATTATAATCTATTCACATAATTTCTAATGAAGGATTATATGAGTCAATCATTTCTATTGTTTTCCCATTTCCACAAGCCAATTCTAAAACAGTCCCCTTCTTATCTTGCAGGAAATCAGCGACACATATCCTCTGAAGTTGCTCTAAATCATGCACACTTCAATAGGTATCTGCTATCTTATCCCAAAAAATTTGCATATTATTCTTTTGCATGATATATTGATTTAGATTAAATTTCCTTAATGATCCTACATGGATTTCAAACCGCAAGAACTCATGAGGGGAGTGGTTTCGTAACGACACTTCCTGCTCCAACAACAGTATTATCTCAAATAGTTACTCCCTTTAGAATAATTACTTTTGCCCCTATTCGCACATTATTTCAGATTATAATTGGTGCAGATCTTCCTCACTCTGCTTTCATATACATTTCCCCTTTCCTAAATGGATGGTCTCAGGACTGGAAAAACACACCTGGTCAGCACATAATATCATTTCAGAAAATAATTTTCCCCTCTTCTGAAACACTTGCATTTATACTTCAAAACTCATTAATAAAGACATTATTTCAAATTTCTATATTTCCAGAGAGTCTAGTATACCTTCATAATTGAAAATTTTCTCAAATTTTTATTAACTTTTTATGTCTCAAGATCGGGAATCATCGAATGATTGCTCAAGAATTTACTTTTATTTTTAATCAGAAAAGCTTATACCAAACAATCTTTGGCAAGGAAAGCAATTTCATACACTTTCCGATAAACTTATTAAAATCCATATTATTCTACAAAATAAATATCATTAACAATAGCTTTCCATCACAATTTAGTTTCTGTATATTCTCTCCCATTTCTTCAGAGCTGTATAGTATTCTTCTTATCCTTCATACACTTTATAATTTCTATTGCTAGGTTTTTTGGAGTTAAATCATCAATAACATGCCCTCCATTAGCCCCTTTAGTAACACTTCATAACTCTCAAACATTACTTACTATCACTGCTTTTGAAAACGCAAATGCTAACGGTATCACACCAGATCCTGTAGCATCCTTATATGGAAGAACAACAAATTCAGCCATCTCGAAGTAACGATAAATTTCTTCATCAGGAATATTCTGATTATACAGTATAATATTTTGACTATACTTATCCAAGAGAGATTTATAGCTATTTGTATCTCAACTTCAAGCAATAATCAGTTTGAAAGCTGGAATTTCTTTTCTTACAAACTCTAAACTTTGTAGTAATATGTCAATCCCTTTATACTCAACAATTCTTCCAAAAAAAAGAAACGCATTTTCAATTGGCTTAATTTTACCATCAGACCATCTTGTAAAAAAATTATAATTCCCATGTGGGATGACAATAATTTTCTCCGCTTTAACCTTATATTCATTTATAAGGTCATTTCTTAGGTTTTCTCCATGTACGATGAGCTTATCAGATACCTCTCTCAATATCCTATTTGTCAACACGGCTATTTTTCACTGTATTCATTTACAATCTCAAGAATGAAGTATAGGATCATGCTGCGTCACATATATCGTATATCAAAGTTTTTTTAATAACTTTCCATACATGATATACCAAGGATGATTATCTATAAAATGAATGATATCAGGCTTTAACCTTTGAATCTTTTTAAATAACTGAATATGCTGTAGAATATTTAAAGAATCACAAATGAAAGAGCCTAAATTTGGGTTTGTTTTTACTTTGATTAAGTTAATGTTATCATTATACAGATCTCAAGTATAATAATCTGCCAATACCACAGAAACATTATGATTCTCAGCCAATGCATTACAAAATTGACTAGAATAATGCAACATTCAAAAACGAGGCGTTAGATTAAATACAAGAACATTTTTTTTCATTAAACCTTCTATTTGATAATAAAACTATTTACTAGCCAATATTCTATAATTTTCTAAATACTCTCCAACTCCCCTTTTCCATCCGAATCTTTCTCTCACTTGCTGATAAGAAGCTCAATTTGCTTTTCAAACAAGAGCTAAAGCCTGATTTAAAGCTCCTTTCAAAGCTTCAACACTTCAGGGCTCGACGACAATAAAATCCTCCCCATCAGCGATTTCCCTCGTTCCACCAACGCCCGTAGCAACCGTAATACACTGAGCAAATAAAGCCTCAATAACTGTTGTCGGTAAGCCTTCTTGAAGACTTGGATTTACAAAGATATCAATATGAGGCAAAAAATCTGAATATACCTTTTCTGGACTTTGATATCAGAGAAAGCTTATCTTGTCTCATAGCCCAAGCGCTTCAACTTGTTTTTCCAAATTACATCTTTCCTCTCCATCTCAAATAATCTGAAGTCTAAGATTTCTATATTCTTGTTCAAGCTGGGCAAAGGCCTCGATCAGAAGATCAACCCCCTTCAACTTCACTAATCTCCCAACAAAACCAATCAAAATCTGATCAGGTTTTTCTTTTTTTTCTCTCAAGACAGGGGTGAAATTAAATCCTCTATAAATCACAGAGATTTTTTTACGCGTAAACTGTTGAATAAAAGGCAGATTTGCCTGAGAAATAGCAACTAAACTGTCTGCAAGCCTAAAAATCAATCTTCAAAAAATCTGATCATAGCATCGAGCAAAAGCTGTCTTTCGCCAAGATAAACCTTTTACGAAACCAGAACCATGTTCAATATGGATTCGTTTTATCTTTCGAAGTTTAGCGAGCAATCATCAGAGAAAGGTTGAAAGGAAAAACCTAGTATTTGTCTGAATAATATCAGCTTTTTCTGCTTTTATTTTTTGCATTTGAGACCAGAAAATAGGACTCCGAATTTTTGGGACAGG
This sequence comes from candidate division SR1 bacterium, assembly GCA_013333605.2. Lineage (GTDB taxonomy): Bacteria > Patescibacteriota > Gracilibacteria > Absconditabacterales > Absconditicoccaceae > HOT-345. The sequence goes on along the minus strand of JABCOM020000035.1, from coordinate 13,208 downwards.
AAAATTAGAAATCAATTCGAATGCTGGCAATATCATTACTGTATATCCATCCTGCTCATAAGAAGTGAGATTTTCAGGTTGACCAGGAGAAAAAACGACATTAATCAGCTTTCATTTTTTTTGTTCAGAAAAAGCCGAACTTCGCTCTTTTGCAAAAGCTTCAACTCCTCAAATATGCGGCGGGAAATAAGGCAAAAACTGGAGAACTTTCATATTTAAAAGCTGCATAAAACACACTATATATAGATATTATGTGGGGAAAAGCAAGTAGTCTTTTGTTCTTGATAATTGGAGTAAAATACTTATGCTTGGGTGGATTTATATGTGAATATTCTAAATGAAAACCGTTGATCAGGCACTTCAATCCTATGAACAGGGAAAATATTCAGCTTTTTGGGTACTTTTTGAGAAAACGAGTGAGCATATTTATAGTTTTCTACTTGAAAAAACAAACTGAAATACAAGACTTTCTGAGCATCTTACACAAAAGGCTTTTGAGCACTTTTTGGACCTTCCCCTTTCTGAAAAGAAAGAGCTAAGCGAAGAAAGTTTCAACGATCTAATGAAAACTCTCTCAGAATCAGTACTTTCTGAGCATCAATCTTTTTCAGACTTTTCAACTGAGAAAAGAGATTTTAAAAAAGAAATTAAAAACTGACTTTCAAAATCATTAGATAAAAAAAAGGCTCAAAATCCAAGATATTTTAAGTTTTACCTTGAACATTTTAGGTTTTACTTTACCGGTTTTTCAATTGCAGTAGGAATAGGATTAGCCGCTTTTTTATTAGGTTTCTTAACCTTCAATAAAACACCAAAAATTTTTAGCAATCCAAAACTCTTTACTTCGACTTGAGCTCAAGCATTTTCAGATATAACGTCTATTTTGGAGACATCAAAAGAAGAAAAACAGACTTGATCAGTCTTTTCTACTCTCCCTGTAATTACTAGCATGAGCTGAGCCCTCAGACTTTTCAACGAGGAAAGCTATCATATTTCTGAGAAGCAAATTCCCAAGCTCCCTAGCTCTACTCTCGTAGCGAGACAGGCGGGCAATAGCCAACCTGAGATGAGTACCTGGTTAAAATGGCTCCATCTCCCTGCACTCAACCTCACTCCTCTCAAATCTGCAACTACCACAAAACTCAGTTTTAGTCTAGGAACCAAAGATTTTGATCTTGATTTAGCAGCTGCTAAACTCAATATGAAAAATAATATTGAGAAATCTCTAGCTAGAGGCTGAGAAATTTCTGAATCAGCACTAAAAAAACAGATCAAAAACCAGATTTCAAATCTTTGACTTAATCTAGATCACTATTGAGATCTCACAATCCAGTCAAACTCAGCATACGAAACAACAGTTTTTATCCCGAGACTTTTCAATAAATTGCCAATCATGGATAAAAATTGACTACGAGAATGAATCTACCTCAGGTATGCACCAGCTTCTGAACAAATCATAAGTCTTGAAAACTTCAGCTTTCAAAGCTACTTTATCAGCTCATATCCTATAAATATAACTTTAGAAAAGATCTTTTCTCAACTAGCAAAACAAGGCATTCAAAAAGCTGATTGAAAACAAGAGACTTCTCTTGCAGTTTGAAATTGAATACTTGCTTATCAAGAAAAAGACGGATTCCTTATTCCTGTTCTCACTTTCTCAAAAGACAATGGACAAGCGGTTATTATCAGCCTTTTATAAACTTTTGAAATTTTACACTAAAAAAAGAGCACTACTCTTCTGGAGTGTGCTTTTTTAATGATTCAATCATAGAGCAAATGCGTTTTTTTGTCGATGATGCATGTCTCATACTGGTAATATACGACACTTTAATCACGCTTTTCCCATCTTCATAATCAAAGTCCATCTTATACTTTACACCAACATAAGTATTATAATATTTCACCTGAGCTGCTGGTCTTAGAGGCAAAAACTCATCTAAAAAAATCTGAAGCTTCTCAACTGTATCATCAAAATTTGTTGCAAAATTTTTAGCTTCATAAGGGAATTTCATAACAATCTTTGTATAAATTCCCTTTCAGAATCTAAGTCTCGTCACTGGGTGTAGCCAAAGCTGATAATTAGAAACCGAATACGCTTTCCCATCATTTTCTCCATCATCAGTTTTTCCAGAGAGTCCGATAGAGAAAGGTTTGATAGAAAGAATTTCTCCCTGAATATGTAGATCTGGGATCGAGATTGCCTCTCAGACTTTATACTTATTCATTAGAATAAAATACATCAAAAATGAAACAAGAAAGGTCTGAAAAGTAATCACCATTGCTCATATCGCAACCGCCAAAACAGTAGATATAACCTCTCCTTTCGTAACAAAATAAATAAAAATCAGACTCAGAATTAAAGCTACTCCAAATAGATTTACGGAATGTAATTTTTTAAAATAATCAAGGTGAAACTGCCCATTTTCAACATTATCTCTATTTTCATAAGGCAGAATATATTTCTTTTTCAGGCGAGATTTTATCATCTGAGCAATAATTGATCGCAAAAGAATTATACCAATCACAAGAAAAATGAACGGTTGCTCACTAATAAACTTAGAAATACTTGATCCAGCAAATGTTAGCGAATTTACTATTGATTCTCGCATAGTTTTGAGAGGAAAGATTAAAGCCAAGGAAGTATAAGTAAAGGAGAATGAAAATCAAATAAAAATATCTACCCCTCTCTTTATATTGACTTTCTTTTTAGAATACTTATAATAAATTTACTAACAAAAAAAATTATCAAAAAATGAGAAAAATCAGTTTTTTATTTTTATTAGGAAGCTTTACTTTATTTATTTACTCTTGTCAAAAGGAACAAGGTTGTACATGTCAAGAAAAACAATCTTCCTCAACTGAAGAGAAAAATTCAAAAGGAAAGTCCGATGGCACTCATCATAACTCATCTGATGAGAAAAATGATGGTATTAGACCTGCTTATAGCTACTCATTGAATCAGTCTTCTACTTGGAAGATGAAGTGGCATGATGAGTTTGAAGGAAATCAGTTTAATCAACAGTATTGGACTAAAATCCCGCGAGGACATTCTCCTTGGAATAAGTATATGTCTTTTAATAAAAATTGCTATGAAGTTAGCAATGGAACTATTAAGTTAAAGGGCATCGTAAATACATATGGAGAAAAAGCTGAGGGGAAAGTTCCCTATTTAACTGGAGGCATTTGGACTAAGAATAAGATTGATTTTGCTGAGGGGATCATTGAAATTAGATTTAAAGTTGAAGATTTCGAGGGCGCCTGGCCTGCGCTTTGGCTACTCAATAATGACTCGGCTCCATGGCCAGATGGTGGTGAAATTGATATTATGGAACGTTTTAATCTTGAAGATTATTTGACATTATCAGCACATAGCGATTATACTTATAATCTAGGGATTGAAAATTCTCCTCGTAATACAGGAGTTTCCCCTTTTAAACGTGGAGAGTTCAATATCGTTGCATTAGAAATTCAGAAAGATCTCTTAATTTGGTGGGTCAATGGAGAAAGGAAATTCGAGTATCCTCGTGTTGATACAAAACATAAAACTCAGTTTCCCTTTAATGATCACAGATATTTCCTTCTGATGGATATGCAATTAGAAAATGGCTCAGTAAAATGGTTGAAAAATCCTGAGAAACTCCCTACCCAAATGGAGATCGACTGGGTTAGGTATTTTATAAAGTAAAGTTTAAAAAAAAGAGTACTATGTTTCATAGCACTCTTTTTTATTTTTACTGACTAGACGAGCAATAAATAAAAAAAGAAATCTGAGTTCAGACTTCTTTTTTATTAATATGAGATTTATTAGTCAGCATCAATCACTTCTCCATCCTTTGGACCTGAAGCATTATCTGCTCAGTTCTGAGGCTGATCTGGAGTAGGTTGTACCTGGTATTTTTGATAGAGCTCCTGAAACTGATTCTGAATTCTCTCAATTTCTGCATCGATATGAGATTTTTCAGCGTCTTCCTTATCTTTCACTGCCTTTCCATCAGCAATAAGCTTCTGAATCTTTTCTTTGTCTTCATCTGAGATTTTATCCTTTTGCTCATTCATAAGATTCTCAATCTGATAGATCAAAGATTCAAGCTTATTTTTTGATTCAACAAGCTCCTTTCTCTTTCTATCTTCTTCAGCAAATTTCTCTGCATCAGCTTTTGCTTTTGCGATATCTTCATCAGAGATATTAGTTGATCACTGGATAGTTACCTCTTGAGATTTCCCAGTTGATTTTTCTTGAGCATGTACCTTGAGGATTCCGTTAGCATCAATGTCAAAAGTCACCTCAATTTGTGGCTGTCCTCTTCTCATTGGAGGAATTCCTTCAAGATTGAACATACCAAGCGACTTATTATCTCTCGCAAACTGTCTTTCCCCCTGAGTAACATGCACAGTTACAGCATTCTGATTGTCAGTTGCTGTTGTATAAATATTTGATTTTTTAGCTGGGATTGTTGTATTTCTTGGAATCATTACATGAGCGATTCCTCCCTCTACTTCCACAGCAAGAGAAAGCGGAGTTACATCAAGCAAAAGAATATCCTTAACATCTCCCTGTACAATTCCTCACTGAATTGCAGCTCCTTGAGCTACTGATTCATCTGGGTTCACAGTTGATTTTGGCTCCTTTCCAAAGATGTCTTTTACGATTTCCTTAACTTTAAGCATTCTTGTTGAACCTCCAACAAGAATAATATCGTTAATTTCAGATTTATTTAATTTTGAATCATTAAGTGCATTCAAAACTGGTTCTTTACATCTAGAGAATAAATCTGATGTAATATTTTCGAATTGAGCTCTTGTCAAAGTCTCATCAAGGTTTCTAGGAAGTCCATCAGCACCAGTTGTGATAAATGGAATCGAAATATCAACTCTTTCTACAGATGAAAGCTGCTTTTTAGCCTTTTCTGCCTCATCCTTCACTCTTTGCATTGCCATACTATTATCTCTAAGGTCAATTCCTTCCTTAGTTTTGAAAGCATCAACAATGTAGTTTATAATTCTCTGATCCCAGTCAGCACCTCCAAGTTGAGTATCTCCAGAAGTAGAAAGTACCTGGAAAGTTCCCTCAGCACCGATTTCCAACACAGTCACATCAAAGGTTCCTCCTCCAAGATCAAAAACTACGATCTTCTCATCAGATTTCTTACCTTCTCCATAAGCAAGAGCCGCAGCTGTTGGTTCATTAATAATTCTCTCTACCTTAAGTCCTGCAATCTCTCCAGCAGCCTTTGTTGCATTTCTCTGAGAATCGTTAAAATATGCAGGAACGGTAATTACAGCTTGTGTAATAGTTTCCCCAAGGAATTTCTCAGCATCAGTCTTGAGTTTCTGAAGGATGAAAGCTGAGATTTGCTCAGGTTTATACTCTTTTCCATCTACAACGATAAGTACTCCTCCATCACTTCCCTCTTTAGTGTCATAGGTCATATTTTTGAGTTCATCCTTAACTTCACTATATTTTCTACCGATCCATCTTTTAACCTCATAAATCACATTTTTTGGTTCCAAAATCGCCTTTCTTTTAGCCAAATCTCCAACAAGAAGTTCATCACCCTTAATATAAACGATAGATGGAGTTGTTCTATTTCCCTCTGCATTCGCGATTACCTCAGATTTATCACCAAGCATATATGAAACACAAGAGTTGGTCGTTCCAAGGTCAATTCCAATAATTTTTGCCATTTGTGTATACTAATAATAAATAAAAGTCTGAATATTTTCAGATATCATGCTATAAAACTCAGTTTTCTAATTTTTTCTCCTCTTTCATAGCACCTAAAGTATATATATGCTACATAAAAAATCAAGAGATTTTTATTTTTTTCAAAAAAGAAAAGAAATCTGAGTTCAGACTTCTTTTTCCATAAATATCTTATTTTAATAAGGTATTGTTTTTTACGTTTCAGATTGAAATTTTATCCCAGAATCAGCTTCTTATCTTTTTCTGCTAAAGTAGTTGTTATATCTTGTTTTTCATCCTGAGAAAGCATTACATTCCAAGCCTTTTGATCGATAATAATCACCTCCTCAGATGGGAATACTCACTCTTTTAACGCAGAAATAAGCGACTCTGATGTCTTTTGCCCATCAGCATAAAGAGGTATTGCGCTATCAATATCTCAGATCAAGACAAACTCTTCAGGTTCAATCTGTCCTCTTAGCAATTTTAGATATGCAGAAAGCAAAAAAGCTGAGCGATGTGCAAATAGAATCGTTTTCTCTTGATATTTCTCAATTTCAGAAGCAAGTGCCTGATACTCAGTTTTTCCCTCTATTTCTAGCAGATCTAGCACAAGGTCAAAGTACTTACGCATGATTTAACTGATCAAAAGTTAAAAAATCTGAAATAATCTGATTTTTTTCTTTTTCTTCAATTTCAATTCCCTCAAAAAGTCTTGTTGGGTATGCGGAAATAAGAAGTTGGCGAGCCTGATCACTATCCAATCCCTTTGACTGAAGGTAAAACAATTTCTCAGTATCTAAGCGGTAAATCTTTGCTCCATGAGCAGCCTGGATATTATTTGATTGCACATCAAGGATTGGAAGATTCCTTACATTGACCTGATTTCAGAGAATCACTGTTTCTTCTAAGAGAGTACTTGCACTCTCTTGGATCCCTGGCTGCATATAAATAGTGGCACTTGCCTGATTCTTCGCATTTGAAAGAACAAGAGACACGATCTGAAGATCTATCTTGCACTGAGAGTGGAGAAGATTAAGGTGAACATTAAGCTTTGCAGGTTGATCTTCTCTCACTAGACAGAGCAAAAACATCTCTAGAGTAGAACCTGATTGTGTAGTATTCACCTCTATCTCAAGATCAGTATCTAGAACTAAAGCTGAATACTTAAGCGGCTGAGTATTTTGAAGAGAAATTTCCTTTTTACCAGAAAATCAATTCCAAAGTTCAAAAACTGAAGTATTTGAGAGAATGAGTTCGGATTTATTATTTTTTGAAATCATCATTATTATTCCTGAGGAGTGATAAAACCATAGTCCTGCTCTCACTGATAGAGCGTTTCAAGATCATTTCCAGACAGAAGACTTTCAAAATCAGACATTAGAAAGTCAATTCCTGAGTTCTGAAGTGCAGCTCCTGTTGTAATCTTCTCAGAAGTCTCAGACGGTGTCATGAGTTCTGGATTTTGAAACTGCTGCTGGATTCTCTTTTGCCAAAGGAGAACAACAACCATAGCAGCAATACTTAAAAATGCCAATATCATCAAGAAAACCTGTTTTTTAGTAAGCATAAGATTCATTTAAATGCTAAACGACCTGATTGTACTAATCAGCGATAGGAAATCAAGAAAAAGCTTTGCAAGAAAACTTATATATTTTATATCACAATTCAATAAAATGGCAACATAAAAAAGGAAAGAAAAGTCTGATTTTTTCGTATTTTTTCAGGATTTTAGGTATACTTAAGGTAAGTTTTATTATGCCTTGTACTATGCAACTTAAGGATTGTCAACAATTACTTAAAAACACATATACCACCTCGGGGAAAACAGATAATCTCTCACAACTCACTCAATCTGCACGAGGAGATAAAAAATCTGAATGTATCAACACATTTGGAGGTTTTTCCCAGATAAAACAAGCTATTTCTGAGTTTAAGAAAGAAGAAAAAGCTCTTTCCCAACTTGAACACTCCTCTGCTCCAACCTCAAACTGCGAGAGCAAGCTGATCACAACCTTTAGAAAAGATTTTTCACAGAAAAATAATCTCTCAAAACTCGCTACAGATGCTCGATCTCAGCAAAAAAATAGCTGTCTTCAAGAACTAGGAGGTTATGCTGGAGTTTCTACTTTTTTGAAAAATATTGAGAATAACTATGAAGAACTCCCAAACTCTCTCTCTAATCAAGCACAAACAAGCACTACTACCTCAAACCCAAGAGTTCAAAATACTCAAGAAGCTACTCCCAAAGATCAAAATCAGAATTTTCAATCTCTCACCTGAAGCGCTACGACAGCTGCAATAGATCACGACTATCAAATTTTAGCAACGATGAAAACTATTGGGACCTATCTTCTCTACGTCCTTATTGCCATTTTTTCAGTTGCGATGATTACCGCGATTGTTAGGGCTGTGATGAGATATATCTACTCTTTTTTGAATAATCATAGAATGATTTTTCTAAAAGTAATGCTACCAAAATCAGATGGAAAGACTGATCGTGAGCAAGAAAAAGAAATCGCAAAAGATATGAAAGAAAAAATCTCGAGAATGTCTCAGCTGTATAATTCGTTGCACAGAATATCTGAGTTGAGTACCTGGGAAACAATGATGCATAAGTTTTTTGGGAAACAAAAAATTGTGATGATCTATCAATACGAATGAGGTCAACTCAGCTTTATCGTTGGAACCTATCCTGAATATCAAGGGATCGTAGAAAGTGCGATTTCTGCACAATTTGCCAACTGTTCGCTAGAAAGAGTTGCGAAACCTGATCCTTTTCAGAAAAAATATTATGACATTATGCCTCTTGAGCCTGAAAAGGACCCAGTCTATACGATCAAAACCTTTAGGCAGATGCCGGATGATCCAATGAACAATATCATTGATACAATGAGTAAAATCTCAATCTATGATACGGTAACTGCTATATTAGTAATTAAGCCTGAAGGATCTGACTATAATGCAAAAAGACAAAAAGCGGCAGATAGACTCTATAAAGGGCTTGATCTCTATGAGACTAAGCGATGGCATTGGAAAAATCTTTTGAATCCATTCAGATTTCTTTCCTTTTTATTTATGGGACCAAGTGAGAAACTGATTTCTAATAAAAAACAGGAAGAGAATGTTACAATGGTAAGAATGGTAAAGGCCAAGGAAGAAACGATGAATACTATTGGTGAAGAAGCTGGAAATCCGATTTATAGATCAGGATTGATTGTTATTAGCTCCTCTGATATAGATGGACAAGCAAGAAATAATCTGAAAGCGATGGAATCTGCATATAATGTCTTTACTGACGAATATAGTAATAGAATCTCTGATAATAACACCAAGCACGACATCTTTACAAGCATTTTTATGCCTTTATGGAAGATCGCTACAAATTATTATTTGACTGGTTTCTTTTATAAATACTCATTTTTCTCAACTAACGAATTAACTTCTCTGTACCATTTTGCAGATAGTATTTATAATCGTTCTCCTGTGATTGAATGGATGCAATATAAAGTATTGTCTGCACCGTCTAACTTACCACAATTTGGTGATGAAGAATGGAATGGTAAGGTAATGACCGGTATCTTGGCAGAAAAGTTTAAGTGAGGAAAACTCTCTGATATTTTGAAGGATTATAAGAATCACTGGGCAGTGACGAGTAAAACACTAGAAGAAGAAAAGCTGATTCCACTCGATGAATATCAGACTTCTCATCCTAATGCTGTAGTTGAGGAATGAGAGAAGAGAACAATTGATGGATTTGATATCATTTTAAAAGATGGGGTAGATACTGTTAGACAGATGATTCCGACTGAAACGCTTTATGGATATAAGCTCTATAAAAATGCAGTACTTCTCTGAACCAACATCTACAGAAATCAGCTAACACCAGTATACATGAAAAGAGAAGATAGAACTAGGCACCACTATATGATTGGAAAATCAGGTACCTGAAAATCAGTCTTCTTGCAAACTATGGCGAGACAAGATCTCTGGAATGGAGATGGAATCTGCCTTATTGATCCTCATGGAGATCTTGCTGAAGATGTCTTAAGTTTTGTACCAAAGGAAAGGGCTAAAGATGTGGTATATTTTGATGCTGGGAATGAAGATAGACCAATGGGACTTAATCTTTATGAAATCAACTCACTTGATGAAGCAGATAGAACGGTAAATGATGCAACAGAAATCTTTTTGAAGATGTTTTGACCAGAAATCTTTGGTCCAAGAATTCAGGAATATTTCAAGTATGGAAGTCTGACTATTTTGGAGGATTTTGATGATAGACCAACACTCTTGGATGTAGTAAGACTCTTTACTGATGAGACCTATAGAGAAATCAAAACCGCTAAAGTAACTAATGCCGTTGTAAAGAACTGGTGGGAGAGAACCTATAACTCTATGGGAGACAGAGAAAAAGCTGAAATTATCCCATATTTCTCTTCTAAGTTCGTATCATTTAATACTAATAGATTGATTAGAAACATTATCGGACAAACAAAATCAGCTTTCAATTTTGAAGACGTGATGAACAACCAGAAGATCCTGCTTGTGAACCTTTCAAAAGGTAAAATCTGAGAACTGAATGCTCAATTGCTCGGTATGATTCTGGTTTCTAAAATCTATAACTCAGCAATGGGAAGAGCCAAGCTCGATCCAAAGGATAGAAAGGACTTTTATCTCTACGTGGATGAGTTCCAGAACTTTGTATCAGGGACCTTTGCGGATATCTTGTCTGAAGCCAGAAAGTATAGACTTGGACTGATCATGGCACACCAGTATATTGCACAGCTTGAGACCGGAAAAGGAAATGGAGAAGGTGGAAAATCTGATGTAAAAGCGGCGGTATTCGGTAACGTGGGTACAATGATGAGTTTTAAGATTGGTGCTCCCGACGCGGAATTTATGGAAAAGGAATATGCACCTCTTCTCTGACCACAAGACATTGTGGCTATTGCTAACTATAAGTCATATATCAAGCTTAACATTGATAATGCAACGAGTAAAGTATTTAGTATGAACTCAATTTATACTAAGGATTATCAGAACAAAAAGATCGTTCCTCTATTGCAAGAATATTCATCCAAAAAATACGGTAGAGCTAGAGTTTTCGTTGATGCGGAAATCTCGAATAGGCTCTGAGTATGATGAGAAGGAAGTCTTGATAGTTTACCAGATGTCCCTCAAATCGGAGACGATACTTGAAATGATGAATAAAATAACATCAAAAAAACCTGAGTTTAATTCAGGTTTTTTTAAATCCTTAGGAAAATAAGACACCTATTGTTCCAAGAATCAGTACTTCTTCATTAATGCTTTAGAATCAGGATCTCTTCACATAAAATCAGAGAAGAGTTTACGAGCTGGCTTTCTACATCCCTGAGCAAGAATCTTATCTCTATAGAGATTTCAGATTTGAGGAGAAAATATTCAGTTTTCTTTTATCTTTTGAAAGACATCAGCCTCAAGAAGTTCAGCTCGCATATAGGAATAATACCCAGCTCCATATCAACCTCAAAAAATATGCAAAAATGAGCAATAAAGCTGATACTCCTGACCTCTTGGGAAGAGAGAATAACGATTGCTAATCTCTAGGATAGAGTTTTCCAATTCCTCAGAAGAGTCAGGGAGCTCGCTATCATAAAGACTCATATCTACAAGTGTAAGCTCACACTGTCTTAAAACAAAGTTTCCCATCATTCGAGTTTGTAGATTTTCTTGGGTCTGCAACATATAAAAAGGAATCTGTTCTCAGGTTTCTGAATGCTTTGCTAAAGACTTTAAAGCTTCCTGGTCCTTCACCCAGTTTTCCATCAATTGGCTTGGCAACTCTACAAAATCTCGTTCAACATTAAATCCATTCAGCTGAGCATATCTGGAATCAGCAAGCATTGCATGAAGTGCATGTCCAAACTCGTGAAACAATGTCTCTACATCTCTCTTGTAAAGAAGCGTTTTACCATCTCTATTTTCACTAAAATTTTCAACATTGATAACCAAAGGTAAAAATTCTGAATCTTTTTCTCTAAGAATATCTGCCCATGCTCACTGCCTTTTCCCAGCGCGATAAAAAGGATCTAGGACAAAAAATGCAATCTGTGTATCATTAAAGTACACTTCATATTCAAAAATCGCTGATGGTCATTCAGACTTTTTGATCTTTCTCATTTCAACACCCAAAAAGTTTTTTACAAATTCAAAAAGCCAATCAACCACATGATCAAATTCAAAGTATTGTCTCAATTCCTCCTCATCAAAGGAATAAAATTCCTCCTTATATTTTCTAGCATAATACACTAAGTCTCGTGGATTAATTTGTGTTAGGTTATATGTAGACTTTAAGAGCTCTAATTCATTTTTTGCTTTTAGTTTAGCTTTTTCTGCGATTTCTCAGATGAGTTTTTTAACTTCAGCAGGACTTGAAGCCATCTTATTTTCTAAGCTCTGATGAGCAAAATTCTCATATCCAAGAATCTGAGCCCTATTTCGCCTTAACGATAAAAATTCAAAAATCAGATTTTTATTTGAATATTCCCCCTTTGAAGCCCATTGATTGAGCTGCAAATAAATAGTTTTTCTGATTTCTGGATCATCACAATATTTGAGAATTGCCTGTAATCCAGAAGGATTTGCATCAAATGTAAGCATTTTCTCCCCCTTTGAAGCCTTTCTAGCCATAGTTAAAATATCTTTCGGCAAACTTAAAAAGGATTCATTATCAGGGAAATTAATAAGAAAGTGGGCCTGTTCATCTGTCACATTATTTTGGATTTTTTCGGAAATTTCTGATATTTTCTTATTGATTTCTTTGACTTGTTCCTGTGTTTTCTCATCTAGGTCAATCCCCCTCTGCTTAAAATACTTGATCTCAAGCTCAAGAATTCTGGCTTGATCAGCATTAAGATCATCTCTCTTTGAGAAATCAGAAAGAACCTCATAATATCTCCTAGAATAAGCAATTTGATTGAGAAAATCCTCATATTTAGCTCTAAAATCCTGAATAATCTTACGAATTTCTGGAGATTTCTCAGTTGAATTGAGGAAATTTAGAATATTTCGAAGATATCCAAGCTCTCCCTCAATAAACAATTCATCAAAAGTCAGATTTTCAGCGTTTTTTTCTAGAATCTTCTCAAAATCAGCTCTTTCTTTAGATAAGAGCTCATTTAGTAAATCAGGAATCACCTTTAAATCTTCAGAGGATTTAAACAGCTCAAAATTAGGAATTCAAGTTTTTTTGAGTTCTATGAGAAGTTGTGATTTCATCAGTTAAATTGTAGATAAATTAAATACTTAGTACTAAAGGCAACAGATAAAGTCAAAGCAGAAAAGAAATCAGAATTGCTTTTCGTCGCTCAATATCAAGGATTCCTTGAATAAAAAGGATCTCAAGAGCAAAAACTCCGATCTCTCCGGAAAGCACATACCAAAAGATATCTTGATGTTTGGAGAATGAACAAAAAATCAAAGCATACTGACTTTATAAGGTTATTTTTATTCAAATCAAGCTAGATTTAGAGGTTTATAT
>JABCOM020000034.1 GCA_013333605.2 candidate division SR1 bacterium | reverse complement strand
GCTAAATCAATGAATAAGTAGAAAAATCTGAATTCAAACCTGAGATATTCTTCAAATTAGCGAATAAAAAAGCTCCCTAGAATAGGGAGTTTTTTTGTTTTCTCAAATTTCTTAAAGATTAATTAAAATTGATGAAATATTGTAGAGAAGACTTTCGTCTGCTTTTTCTTTTCTTTTTCTTCAAGCTCTTCTTCAAGCTTTGAAAGCTCTTCTCTATAAAGGAACTCGAATTTACTGAATTTATTAGTTACGTTAAGTGCTTTTGATGCATCAGTAAGATCAACCTCTTCTTCGTATAATTTGAAATCATCAATGGTTACAATGAGATTTTTCTTTGGTGATTTTAGGTTAAAGTTAAGGTGATGTTTCTCTTCTTCTTGTCCTGACTTTTGGATGATTTTTCTAATATTGAGTGATGCCGTATTCTCTTCAAGAGAGGTAATATAAGTTATTGTTTCATTTTCAGTAGGAGTTGAAATGCTGAACTCGTTTGTTTTTTTCCCAGTCAGGGATTCTTGAGTGGTAAGGATTTTTGAGATATTATTGAGTAAGTGAAAATATTTTTTTATGATTTGTGTAGACTCAGGAGTTGGTTCAAATTCAAGTTTTTGATGAGCAGCTACTTCTTTATTTTGAGGTGCTGTTTCTTCTTTATTCTCCACTTTTTCTTCTTTATTGTTGAATTTTTGATTTTCTGGAAGTTTATTTTCGTGTTTTATTTCTACTTTAGTTTCTGTGATTCTTTGATCTTTAGTGTTATTGATCTGTTTTTCTTGTTCTTGTTTTGGCTCAGAGAAACTATTTGAAGCTGGTTCTGGTTTTATTGTAGCCTCCTTTTTGATTTCGATCTTATCTTCATTGAATGATCAGATATCTTGAGATGGGATTTCTTTTCTTGAGACTTCTTGAGGTGTAGAAGCTGTTTGTTCAGAGGATTCAGTCGTTGTAGCAGGTTCATTCTGTGGTTGAATTACATTTTCTGGAGCTATAAATTCTGAAACTTCTTCTTTTACTTCAGGAGTTTCTGTTTCTGGTTCTAATACTGATTCTGGCTCTGAAACGGATTCTGAAACAGCTACTTCTGGCTTTGAAATTTCAATAGGTTCAGCTTTTGCTACAGATTCAAAAATATTCTCAACATCTAAGATGGAATTTTCAGTTGATTTAGTCTGTTCTGATTCAGTATTCTCTTCTGTTGTAAGGCTGTCTTCTAGATCAAAGTTAAAGTCTTGATCTAGAGTTGGATTCGAAATTTGTTCAAACTTCTCAAGATTCGCAAATGCTTCTTGATTCCCTCAGAAAATTTGCTGTTTAGGAGCAGAGGTTCATACAGCTTGATTTGCTGTTGAGTTTGTTGTCACAGTTGTATCTTCCATCATCTTTCAATAAAGAGTAAAACATATTTATTATATTTATTCTAAAATGTAAAGCAAATTTTATTGATTTTTCTGAGAAAAAAGCAAAAAGACTTGCAAAAATTTTGATAACTTGTATACTCGTCATCGTCTTTTAGTAAGACAATTCTTTAATTTATTATTTTTTGGTTAAATGACTGAAGAAATGATTATCAGCCAAACAAAATTGTTCGTGGGTTGATTAAACTGGAAGATGAGGGGAAATGACCTCAAGACTGAATTCTCTAAGTATGGAGAAGTGGTATTTGCAAGAGTAAATCTTGACAGAGAAACCAAGAAGAGTAAGGGATTTGGTTTCGTAGAATTCCAGAATCCAGCTGATGCTGCAAAGGCTAAGGAAGAAATGGATGGACAAGAACTTTGGGGAAGAGCTATTAAAGTAGACTTTGCAAAGGAAGATCCAGCTAGACTTGCTGCTAGAGCTGAGTATAACTCAACAAGATCTAATGACGAAGACGAAGAAGTTGAATTCTAAGTTTTTCAAAAAATATTAAGACCTCGTATCAAGCGAGGTTTTTCTTTTATAAGAAAAGAAGGATCTGATTTTTACTTGCTATTTTTAGGTAATTTAGTATAGTTTCAATTCAGATTTTTATTTTATATATTTTTGTGTGTAATGAGAGAAATGCAATTAACAAAAATTATCGCAACAGTTAGAGATAATTATGAACTTGAAAAAGTAATTGAACTCAATGATGCCGGTGTGGATGTTGTGAGAATTAACTTTACACATGCAACTCCTGAAACTTCAAAGGATTTGATTGCTGGAGTTGCAGAACTCAATAGAACTTGAAGAACTCAGGTAAGTATTTTGCTTGATACTAAGGGACCAGATATTAGAACAGGGATTAGAGAAACGCCACTTCAACTTAAAAAGGGAGATATCTTCAATATTTATGTTGATCAGACTAAATTGAGTCAGAATTCTGATATTTATTGTGATTATCCAAATATTATTACTGATTTACCTGTTGGATACGAGATTATCGTAGATTCAGGTGCCGCAATAGCTAAGGTAGTAGAGGTTTTTGATGATCATATTGCTGTTGAGATTAGTGCAGATGTAGAGATTGGTTCAAGGAGACATCTTAATCTTCCAGGAATGAAGATTAAACTTCCATCGCTTATTGAAAAGGATAAGACTGATATTTTGTTTGGAATTAAGGCAGGAATTGCTTATGTAGCTGCTTCGTTCATTAGAACTGGAGAAAATGTAAAAGAAATCAGACAATTTTTGGATGATAACGGTTGATCTCATGTAAAAATTATCTCAAAAATTGAGAATCAAGAAGGAGTAGAAAATCTTGAAGATATCTGTAGATATTCAGATGGAATTATGATTGCTAGAGGAGATCTAGGAGTTGAGCTGCCAATTTATCAGTTGCCTGTATATCAGAGAAGAATCGCTGAGATGGCTCATAAATATGGAAAGCCTGTTATTATGGCTACAGAGCTTATGAAGAGTATGGTGAAAAGTCCATATCCAACTAGAGCAGAAGTGAGTGATGTTTTCAATTCTGTGATGGCTAGAGTAGATGCGACTATGCTTTCTGATGAAACAGCAGTGGGTCTCTATCCAGTCAGGACTGTTGAATATATGGCTAAAACTGTAAAAGAGGGAGAAAATGAAATCGTAGATCCACATCATGATTTTGAACTTCAGAGTGATGATGAAAATGAGTTTCTTAAAAAAGCACTTGCAAAGCATGCTTTGATGCTTGCTGATGAAGCTAAAGCTAAAGCCGTGATTGTATTCTCTAGTACTGGGAAACTCGCACAATATCTTTCAGCTTTAAAGCCTAATCAGCCTGTATATTCGTTTACGACTGATTATAATACTCATTTCTCATTTGGTGTAAATTATGCGATTTTTTCTGAGTTGATTGATGAGATTACTTGGACTATGTCTGAGGATCAGGAAAAAGCTATCAATATTTTGAAAGAAAAAGGCGTTTTGAAGGCTGGTGATCGTGTTGTTGCTGCTGGTGTGAGAAATGTTGGAGTGAACAATCCTCAGCAACAAATTAGAATTATTACTGTGAGATAATTATCTGGTTAATCAAAAGAAAAAAAGTCTGATCCTTATTTGGGGTCAGATTTTTTCTTTAAAAAATGAATTGAAAAGCTGTAGGAAAAAGCTAATCTAAAAGAAATCTTTTTACTTTTAATATTTTGGCGATGAAAATTCTTGTTCAACAGCAAAAAGCGCTTAATATGCTTGATATTGCAGCAAAATTTGTTTCTAAAAACTCAACTCTCCCAATTTTGCAGAATATTTATCTTAAGGCATCTATTGATTCGCTTTTGATCAGAGCGACTGATATGGAAAAGTATGTTGAGATTGAAATTCCTTGTGAAGTGCAAATTGAAGGAGCAATTACAATCAATGCAAAAACTTTCTTGGATATTTTGAAAACGATTGAGAGTGAGAATATCGAGCTTTCTGTAGATCAAAAGACAAATATTATGACGATAAAAACGCCAAAAGATACTTTTGATATTAATGGAATTGCAGCAAGTGAATATGTGGCTCTTCCTGAAGTACCTCAAGAGAATAGTTTTGTTCTTGATACTTTGGCTTTCTCAAAGGGAATTGATCATGTAGAATATGCAGTTACAGAAAAGAGCTTTTCTCCTGTATTAACTGGAGTTTTGATGAAGACTGGAAAGTGAGACGCTAGTAATAAGCTGATTTTCGTTGGGACAGATAGTTTTAGGCTTTCTGAGTATAGAGTAAATCATACTAATGCTTCAGATTTTTCTCTTATTATGCCAAAGGCTTTGGTAAATGATATGAGAACTGTTGTTAATTTTGCAATTGGAAAGGAAGTTGCTGATATGAAGGTAAATTACTCTGAAAATTTGATTGCATTTTCGTTTGTAATTGAGGATATTAAGATTATTGCAACTTCACTTTTGATTCAGGGGAATTTCCCAGAATATGAGAGAGAAGAAGTACTTCCTACGCAATTTGTAACGAAGGTGATGCTAGATAAAAATGAATGTGAAAAGGCGATTAGAAAAATCTGAATTTTGACGAGAGATATTAATAATTTTATCCAGATTGAAACTAAGGATTCAAAGGTTATTATTTCTTCTGGGAAAACTGATAAGGGAGCTGGAATAACTGAGCTTGCTGCAATTATTGATGGTGAGCCATTAACTTTCGCTGTAAATGGAAGGTATATTAGTGATTTTATTAAGAATATGGAATCAGATACTTTGGTATTCAACATTATTAATAGCCAAAAGCCAGTTGTACTGATGGATAAGGATGAAGAAAATAATAGGTATGTTGTGAGACCTTTGATAAATAACTAAAAATCAGATTTATTCTTCTTTTGTGTATAAAAGATGAAGATATTGTTTCAAAATAAAAAAGGTTTTACTGTTCTAGAAATGATCATTGTTGTTGTTGTTTTGGGTATTTTGATGGCTGCTGGGATTTATAGGCTTTGAAATTTAGATACTAATAGGTTCCGTGCTGAGGTTTGTGTGAATGAAATTTATGGTAGTGTTTCAAGTTTCGTATATTATGCTTCTACAAGCAAGATGATAGATGGTAATATTCCTGTTTATTATCAACTTTCTACGAGTGGTGAGAATGATTGAGTTGTTGACCTGAAGTACGCGATAGCTAATAGATGAGAATTTTCTTTCACAGGAGGACATATCCTTCTTTCAGAGAAAGAATCTTGTAAAAGTTGAACTGCTTTCAAGGTAAAGTCTACTTCAAGTTTCACTACATTCAAAATGCATCCAAGATTCAAGCCAGTAGGAAATAGAAATGGTATTGAGATGACCAATGATCAAGGGGCCGTAATCTTTAAGTGAAGTATAGATTTTCAGTTTTGTTCTCCGACTAATGATCCAAAATGTTATGAATTTGCTAGGATTTTATTTGATGCGAGGACAGGGATTGTGAAAAAAGCGTTTTGTAAATTTTATAAGATAAGTGATGATCAACAAGAAGATAGGAAATGTAAAGAATGGAGCGCAGAAATTACAGAGTAGCGTTAGGGCAGAGAGGAGAACTCTTTCGCCTTTTTGCTTTTATGAAGCGCTTGGATATCCTATTCCTTTGAATTCTAGTGTGTTTGCTTATCAGCAAAAAATAAACCCAGCAAAAAGCAGAGAAAACTCAGATTTTTGATCTCATTGAATTGACTTTTCTCGAGAAAAAGAAAATTCTTATCATAAAGAGTATCTTACTTTTGTTAAAAAGTGGAGCTGGCTTTATAAGCAATTCCCCTTTGTAGATGGGATATATTTGGCCAATAGTATGAGCTTTAATGGACTTCATGCTGGTTCAGATATAGATCTTTTTGTTGTTACGCAGGAGAGGAGAGTTTGGCTAGCAAGGTTTTTTATGACACTCATGATGTGGGTATATTCTATTAAGAGGAGCAGTAAAACTACAAGAAAGAGGTTTTGTCTGAGTTTTTTTGTTGATAGAAATAACCAGAATCTAGAATCACTTCTTTTACACAAGAGAGATATTTATTTGCCCTATTGGATTGCTCATCTTGTCCCTATATATCTTCACGCTTGAGCTTTGATATATTCTCAGAATCTCCGGATTCAGATCTTCCTCCCTAATTGGAGTCCTCAGCAACATATTTCTCTAGGAATTCATCCGTCTTTGGGGACAGGAATCTTTAGAAAAATAATAGAAATCTGTTTTTATTGATGGATTGGAGATTTTTTTGAGTATTGCATTCAAAAAATCTGGTCGCTGCGTATTCGTTATTTGATTGCGAAAAAACCTGAATTACATCGTGGCGTTTTATACACAGAAAGTATTTTAAAATTCCATAATGATAAAAGAAACCATTATTCTAAACTCATATTTTCGAAGAGATAACCAATAGTTATCTCTTAATTTTTTAATTAAAATTTGTCTGATAACTATTGTATAGCACAATAGTAAAAAATGCTATTGTCTTTTCTGTTGATATTAGTAGAGTAGGGATTGTTAAAAGATCTTTATTTTATTTATAGTTTCGGTATATGAGGGACATCAAGGCAGTATTTGATATTGGAAACGATAGCATAAAGGCTATTGTCTTTGGAAAGGATAATGATAAAGATATCATCCTAGCGAGGCAGATGGAACCTGCTCTCGGATTGAAAAAAGGTAAGATTTTAGATGCTGAGGCATTTACTACAACTATCAATAAGATTGTGGAGAATTTTAGTAAGAAACTTGGTGGTGATTTTATTGAAGAGGTTGTTGTTGGTGTTTCTCATCCAGAGATGTTAGTAAATAGAATTATTGAGGGGAAAAGGATTATGCAAGCTGAGGTTTGAAATGATGATGTTGATCATCTCTCTAGAATTGTTGCAGAGATTGCTAATAAAAATAACTATGAGACGATAAAAATTGTTCCTGTATGCTGGATTATTGATGAGGATAAGAGGGAGAAAGATCCTGTTGGTCTTAGATGTAAGAAACTAGAATTGATGGCGGATGTCTTCATGATCCCAAAGAATTTTTATACAGGATTGATTGATGCATTTGATAAGGTGGGGCTTGGTATTTCAGATATGATTCCAAATATTATAGCTGCAACTTCTATTTGTATCGATTATGACCATAAGGATCTAGGAACAGTGCTTGTAGATATTGGGAAAAATCAGACTTCTTATGTTATTTATGAAGATGGGTATCCACTTGGATATGGAACGATTCCTATGGGAGCAGAGGATGTGACTAAAGATATTTCGATTGGAATGCAGGTTGATATTAAGGAGGCTGAGGAAATTAAGAGAACAAGTTGAATGGCTGTTATTACCGAAGGTCTTAAGTCTGATAACCAATTGGATTTAATCTTTCTTTCAGAGATTATTAATGCAAGATATGAGGAAATTTTCCTAAAGGTAAACCAGCATTTGGAGAGGATTGAGAAAGATGGAAGGCTTCCTGGTGGAATCTTATTGATTGGAGGTGGAAGTAAAATGCAAAATGTTGATTATTTGGCTAAACAGACCTTTAAACTTGCAACATTTTATGGAAAAGATTTAATGGTCAATGTAGGTGATCTTTCGTTAAATGTTCAGTTTATTAATCTGTTGTGAGTGTACTTCTGGTCTAATAAGTATATGGATATAGACTCTAGAAAAACTAGCTTTAAAACAGGAAAAATATTAAACAAAATCTGAAACTTCTTTAGGGATTTGATTTAATCCTAATTACTATCTTATATTTCTTTATTTATATTCTTACTATCTAACTAATGGTTATCAATGAAATTATTCCTGAATTTATCCCAGGAGCAAAAATTAAAGTATTTGGTGTTTGAGGATGTGGAAATAAAGCACTTAATAGAATGATTCAAGAAGGACTTCAAGGAGTTGAGTTTGTGGCAGTAAATACTGATGCTCAGGATTTGGCAACAAACCTTGCTCAGAAAAAAGTAAATATTGGTCTTAATATTACTAAAGGACTTGGAGCTGGTGCAAATCCAGAAATTGGTAGAAAATCAGCAGAGGAGGATGAGATGAATATTAAGTCAGTGTTGCAAGATACTGATATGGTATTTATTACTGCTGGTATGGGAGGAGGTACTGGAACGGGTGCTGCTCCTGTTGTAGCAAGTATTGCTAAAGAAATGGGAATCCTCACAGTTGGAATCGTAACTAAGCCTTTTAGTTTTGAGGGGAAAAAGAGATCAACTAATGCAGAAGAAGGATTAAAGAAGATGAAAGAGGTTGTAGATACTCTGATTGTTATCCCAAATGACAAAATTTATACGCTCGTTGATAAAAAGACAACCTTTAAGCAGGCGTTTACTATGATTGATAAGGTGCTTTACCTTGGAGTTCAGGGTATTTCTGATTTGATTACTAAGCCAGGAGATATTAATATCGACTTTGCAGATATTAGGGAAGTAATGCTTAACTCTGGAAATGCGTTGCTTGGAATTGGATACGGAGCTGGGGAGAAGAGAGCGGTTGATGCTGCTAGAAAGGCTATTGAAAACCCACTTCTTGAGACAAACTTAGATGGGGCAAAGAAGGTAATTTTTGCTGTGTCTGGAGGTATGGATCTTACACCAGTTGAAGTGCAGGAAGCTGCTGCTATTGTAGAAGAAATTCTTGATGATGATGTGAATATGATTTGGGGAATGAGTTTTGATGAATCATTTGAAGATGAAGTAAAGGTAACTATCATTGCAACTGGATTTGAAGAACAAAGTAAAGAACCTATCTTAAAGCCTGTTCAAAGAAATTTCCTTGGACAAAAGATTGATGCTCCAAGAAGAGAATCTGAAAACTATATTATGAGAGGGCTTAGATCTCAAGAAGCTCCAAAGGCGGTAGAAGAGCAACCAGAAACTCCTCAAGAAGATTTAGAAGTTCCAGCATTTTTGAGAAGAAAGATGAAATCATAGTTGAAATATGAAAATGTCAATAGGTAAAAGAGGAGAAAAGTCAGATTTTTTGCATCTTTTGTTGGATATCTTTATACTTAGGTATGTTTAGTTTTGTTAAGACCTAATAAATATGCACTTAAAAATTACTACTACTGAAAATATGCTTGCTTATGAGGGAG
>JABCOM020000033.1 GCA_013333605.2 candidate division SR1 bacterium | reverse complement strand
CTCTAAAAACTGCAGCTGAAGCATCACTAGGATTGTTAATGTTATAGGTTTGATTAACAGTATTCCCAGCATGATTTGTGATATTAGTTGTAGATCCTCCGCCTCACATAGAAGCTTTTGCTGCTACATACTGAGCTGCATAGCTTTGCATTTGTTGAGCTAGATTTTTTGCAATATCTAGTTGGCGATTTGCTTCTTTTTCATAGTGATCAACATAAGAACTTACTTCGTTCTTTCTTTTTTGAATTTCTTCCTGGAGAATTTCAGTTTGATTTTTTTCTAGATCTGCCTTCTGCTGATTGAGGGTTTCATAAATTTTGTATTCTTCAGCAGTCTTTAACTCAAGATCTTCTATCTCCTTTTTCATTACTGCTTGTTTGTTTGCAAGGTCAGCCAAGTATTGAATATTTTTATAATCAGTAACTTGTTTTTCCTCTCAGTTTTCATCAATATAACTTGCCTTCAGACTTCAATCTGAATTTTCTCAAATGCTAAGCTTATTTTCAAAGAAATCCTTTTGAGAACTAAAAGCTTTCGCTATATTGATTTTCTCCTGAAGAATAAGTTTATCTTTCTGGTACTGAATATCTCTTTTTTGAGATTCTGAGAGTTTGGAATTTTCTTCAGCCTGCTTTCTTTTTTCTTCAGTGATTTTCCCCTCAAGGAAAGCTTCTTCCTCTTTTAAGTTTAACTGCTCAATAACTTTATCAATATCTATATTATTGATTTCCTTTTGCCCTGCATCTCTTCGCTGCTCAAGTGTTTTTTTGTCGTAATTTTGCGTAATTCGGTCAAGCCCTGAATTGTTCCTACTATTATTTTTAATTTGATTTTTTACTTCAACCCAACGATCAGCTTGTTCATCTGTATAATTCTGATCCAATTCTTTCATTTCATGATTGAGATCTTGAAGTTGCTTTTTCATGTCAGTTAAGGCATCTTTCCACTTTTTTTTAACTTCCTGGATCTGTTTTCAGTAATCTTTGAGATTTCCTTCAGATTTTTCTATGGCCTTATTTATTTTTGAATATTTATCCTTAATAATTCTTTCCTCATCTTTAGCTGCATCTTCAGCTTGTTTTATAATTTCATCATTTGATTTTCATTCGAGAGCTGCTAGCTTCTTTTTGTAATCTTCATTCACTTTTAGAATAGACTTATATTTATCTCTTTCCGACTGTTCAGAATCCTTGATTTGCTCAATCTGCAGATCTCTGAGTTTCTTGAG
This sequence comes from candidate division SR1 bacterium, assembly GCA_013333605.2. GTDB lineage: Bacteria > Patescibacteriota > Gracilibacteria > Absconditabacterales > Absconditicoccaceae > HOT-345. The sequence goes on along the minus strand of JABCOM020000033.1, from coordinate 2,373 downwards.
TTCTTCTTTCTTTTTTGCAAGAGGGTCCTTTTTGGATCAATATCATTTATTAGAAGGCTTATATCAGCCATCTGTTTTTTCTACCCCATTCCATTGTAATCATGCAAGAACTCATTTTGCTTTATTAACAAAATTCGCCATTTGGGTATTGATATATCTTGATACAACATTTCCTCAATTTGCTCAAATCATAGACAACCTTTTTTCAAAGGCATCTATACTATCAAGAGCCGCTTGTTTTGTTTTATCAAATTCTGCTCTCGTTCCAGATTCATTCAACCTAAAATCATTTACTTTTTTCATGGCATCTTTAACCAAATCAAAAGTATCTTTTAATGAATAATTTGATACTTCCCTTTCTGCATTAGACTTTTCCAACTGAGCTTTTTGTTCTATTAGCTTCCTTTCTTCCTCAGCGTTCTCGTTTATTCTCTCTGTTAATACCTTAACAATAGCCGAATATCTATTCCCCCATTCTTCTCAGGCATACCATTTTTGAGAAAGCTCCTCTTGATTTTTTTTTGCCTCTGCAAGTTTTTCGCTATTTTTGGCTTGCTCTTCTTGTAAAGATTTAAGTCTATCTTCTATTTTTTTCATTGCCTTTTCATTTTCAGAAAGAAATCTTTCCTCTTCTTCGTATTCTTTTTTTAGATTTGCTTTTTCTATTCATAGTTTTTGCATGCTCTCTAAATATTCTTCCTTAGAAATCTTCCCTTCACGATATGCTTCACTTAGTTTTTTCATAGCTTCTTCATTTTCAGTAATTTTATCTGTTAATTTTCCTAAATGTTCACTAAAAACATCTGTAGCTCCAAATAGGTTGTTGATCCAGCTATGTATATCAACGAGGACTTCTTTCCACCAAACCATAGCAGGAATAGCCTTTTTTCATAAGGTTTCAGACATATTTTCTAGCTCATTGTCTAACATTGCAATTTTACTTTGAGCCGTTTCATATCTTTTGCTCGCTTCAGTTTGAAGGGCATTTCCATTTTCGTATTCTTCATGAGCCATAGCAAAAGCCTCTCTTAATTTAGAACCAGCATTTGCAGTAGCAAGCATACCATTTTGTAATCTAACATTATTTCCTAAAAGATCCTGAATAATTGGGATTGCGAATGCTCCCTCTCTCCCCAGACCTTCTACAAATCTTGTGAAAGCTTCAGATGGTTTTTCTTTCCATTGCATAGCAAACTCTTCAGCTGAGAGTCATGCTACTTTCGCAAAATCTTTTATAGTTTTATTTCCTGTTGCAACTGCGGTATTTATTACTGAAATAACTTTAGAAAAAGCTGATCATCCAGCCTCAGCATTAATTGCTACTGACGAAAGCGTTGATCCAATGGCAAAAACTTCATCAGCTGTAAATCCTGCAGTCTTAGCCGAGGCCATCAGATAACTTGAAAAATCCACAATCTCACTTTCTGTAGTTGCAAAGTTATTCCCAAGCTGCACAATAGTATTTCAAAGTTTTTCATAATCCTTAGAAGAAAGTTGGAATACATTAGCTATTCTAGCGAGAGAAGTTGCTGCCGCTTCTGTAGAAAGATTCGTTGAAACTCAAAGATTAGCAATAACCCTTGTAAAATCTTTCAAATCCTTTTTGGCGATTCAAAGCTGTCCTCATAATTCTGCAATTTTTGAAAGCTCTTCAAACCCTACTGGAATCTCTGTAGCCATGTCTTTAAGTTCTTTTTTAAGTCCTTGGAAGCCTCAGGCTGTAGCTTCAATCGTTTTTTTCACTCCAGCAAAAGCACTTTCAAAGTTAATTGCATTATCGCTAGCGCTTTTAATAAAATCAGCAACTTTATCAATTCCAGTTTTTATTAGTGCTGCGACCCCAAATCCTATAGACTGGCCAACTGATAAAAATCATCTTCAGATTGATTCAAAAGCAGATCTAAATCTGGAGAGTTTTTCATTCCCTGTATTAAGATAATTATTGAGGATTGCATTTGCTTCTGTAGCCTCTTTTTTTGCTCTGGTAAGATCAATACTAAGAACTATCTTTTTAGCTTCATCCAAATCCTTATTCCTCAAAAGTGATTGAAGCTGTTTAACCTTTGCATCAGCTTGAGTTTTATTAAACTCTAGCTGAATAACATGTTTTTTATCCAAGAGTTTTCAAGTATCTTTTGCATATTGCTGAGCATCTTTAATTTTTTTTCTAAAATCGCTATCATCTAGCATTGCTTTTCGTGTAAGAGCTTTCATTTTTTCTAATTCTAAAGTAGTAAAAAGTCTTGATTTTGGTATTTTTTTTGTGTATAATTGGGATGTTTTAGATCCTAAAGAGTATTGATGACGGATTTTGTTATTACCTACATCCTTATGAACATTGGAGAACATTTTCTTCCTCCAATGAGGAGCGAT
>JABCOM020000032.1 GCA_013333605.2 candidate division SR1 bacterium | reverse complement strand
TACTTGTTATATTGATTATTAATTTTTTAAATATAAGAGTTTGCGTTTTTTATAATATTTTTGGAATTCCTTGTCCTGCTTGTGGGATGACTAGAGCTTTTAATAGAATTTTTATGTTAAAGGTTAAAGAAAGTTTTGATTATAATCTATTGGGTGTGCCTTTATTTATAATTATAAACTCTTATTTAATAATTAATTTTTATTCAATTATAAAAAATACAGATCAAATAAATATTTATTTTGAAGACTTTTTTCAAAAATATAGAACTGCATTGATTATTGTTTCTGCAGTTATCGTTATGTTAAATTGGATTAGAAATTTATATAACAATGGAAGATAAATTGCTACTAACTACTAAAGAGTGTGTTGAGTATATAGGTATAGGAGAAACTACTTTAAGAAATTTAGCTAAAACTTATGATGATATTCCACATATTTTTATAGGAACAAAACTATACTTTATAAAATCAGAACTGAATAAGTGGTTAGTAGAGCATCAGGGAGAAATCCTAAAATAAAAAAGAGGAGTAAAAATATGAACGAATTAATAACAATTAATACGAACGAAAATCAAGAGCCAGTAATAAGTGGTAGAGAATTACACCGAAAATTAGATGTTAAGACTAGATATAATGACTGGTTTAATAGAATGTGTGAGTATGGATTTGAAGAAAATCACGATTTTATAGCTATTACTCAAAAAAGAGTAACAGCTCAACACAATGAAACAAGTTTTATAGATCATGCTATTAAATTAGATATGGCAAAAGAAATCTGCATGATACAAAGAAATGAAAAAGGAAAAATATTTAGACAATATTTTATACAAGTTGAAAAAGATTTTAACAGCCCTGAGAAAATTATGGCTAGAGCCTTGTTGCTTGCTGACAAAAAAATACACTCTTTAGAATTACAAGTCAAAGAACAAGCTCCAAAAGTATTATTTGCAAATGCAGTCGAAACAAGTCATACAAACATACTTGTTGGAGATTTGGCAAAGATATTAAAGCAAAACGGTATTGATATAGGACAAAACAGACTTTTTAAGTGGTTAAGAGACAAAAATTATCTTATATCAAGAAAAGGAGATAGTTATAATACACCTACACAAAAAGCTATGGAGTTAGGATTATTCAAAGTAAAAGAAAGAGTAATAAACGAAGCTAACGGAAGTACAACAATAAAGAAAACTTCAATGGTTACTGGAAAAGGACAAGTATATTTTGTTAATAAATTTTTACACACAAAATTTTAAAAAATAAAAGTGAAAGGTTAGAAATGTTGTGAGCTTATGAACGAAATAAACAGCGAAAAAATAATAAAGACTTTATTTGAATTATTTGCTGACCAAAGCGATTTACAAATTCAAATAAAGTCTATAAAAGAAACTTGCTCTTTAAATGAGCAAAAACGAAATACATCTACATTATATCAGAAAAATGCAGATGTGTAAAGAAAAGGAGAAGTAATGAAACACTTAAAATTTAAAGTCTGGGATAGAGAAAAAGAAACATTTTTAAAAGATGTTTTTGTTGGATCAGACGGACAACTTTATCAATTTTCAAAAGATACAATTTATGGAGCAGCAATAACTTTTTTAGACAAAGAAAATAAAAAGATATTGCAATTTACAGGTTTACGAGACAAAAACGGCTATGAAATTTACGACGGAGATATTGTCAACTTAAAAGGTGATTTATGTAGAGTTACTTGGAACGGATGTTTTTCAAGTTTTCAAATGACAAATATTGATAAAATGAAACAATATAAAGATTTATATTATTTAAACAAAGACTTTGAAAAGTCTGTAATTGTAGGAAATATTTATCAAAATAGGGAGATGTTAAAAAATGATAGCAACATACGATAACTTAAACAGCCACATAGCAAAACATAACGACTATGTCGATTATTCAAGCCAAAACGAAGCAAAAACACAAATGACTACTCATACTATAACTAAACGTAAAAAACGTAAAAACAAACTAAATTTTACGGATTTTATGGCAGGTATGTTTTTTAGTAACATACTAATCTTGCTAATAGTCGGATATGGTAGTTGGATTGTGGAGTACCTTTATGGATAAGGTAAAAAAATTTGCAGAAAATATGGATAACTTTGTTTTGACAGCTAGAAAAGTTAAAGAACAATGTATCACAATGAAAAATACAAGAATTAACAAAGCTGAATTTAAAAGACAAAAACGTATTTTAAAAGAAATGTTAAAAACAATAGAAAAAGAAATTTAATTAAAAAGGAGAAACATTATGAAAAACACCTTACCAGTAGCTGTTTTAAACACTACTATTTTAACAAACGACGGAGAATTTACATTAAAAACAATAACTTTAGAAGAAGCAAAAGAAATATTAAAAGACAAAGAAATTTTATCTGCAGTGGGACACGAAAGCACAAGTCAAATATTAACAAAATTGCTTGAAAGAGAAATCCCATTAAATAGAATACAATTTAAGCAAGAAAAGGGGCAAAAAGCTATTTGTTTTAAATTGCTAGGCAGACCCGAAGAGGGCAAAATCTTATCTCTTGAAGAGATAGAAAAAATCGGCTATGAATTGAAGTTGCTGGAGATGAAATAATTATGAAAATTAAATTATTAAGAGAAAACTTTGAAACAAGAAAGGCATATTTTTTAAAAGCCTTTGATAGAAACACAGAAGATATGGCAATAGTATCTTTTTCGGGTTGTAATTTCAAATGCCCATACTGCAAAAGAGGTTGCCAATATATAGACTGTTATGGAAAGCCAATAAAAACAGTATCAGTAAATGAAAAAGACTTCTTTGATATGATAGATGATAGTCTTAAACAAAATAAAACTATTAGACTATCAGGCGGAGACCCTTGCTCTTTTCCAAAATTATCGTTAAAGATAGCTGAATATGTGTATAACAAGCACAATTCAAAAATATCACTAGCACATAACAGAAGTGATGTAGCTTTTATTAACAGTTTAATAAAATATTTAGATTATGTTGCGATTGATTTTAAGGCTTTTGACTTTGAAAAATTGAAAAAAATAACAGGTGTAAAAAATCCAAAATCACAACAAAGAGAGATAATTGAGTTGTGTAACAAGAATAACATTCTTGTAGATATAAGAACACCTATATTTGCAGATACCACAAAGGAAGAATTAATAAAAATCGCAGAAATAATTTCTAAATATCCAAATGTGTTTTGGACTTTTAGAAAATATAACAAAGTGGCAGGTTGCGATTTTGCCGATTGTGATATTGAATATGTTACAAAATTAGCGAAAGAAATTAAAACTGTTTTTCCAAATATAAAAATTGGAACAAGAAATTATTGGAAAGGCGGATTTGAAATACTTTAAAGGAGATTAATTATGTATATATTTTTTATATTGTTTATATTAGCGTTTTATTTTTTTTGTAAATTTAAAAACGAATTAAAAAAATAGAAAAAAAAGGAGATAAAAAAATGAAAGATTTAAGAATTGAAAAGATTAACGAAATAGTTAAAGAACTAGAAAAAGAAGATATTTCAAGAGGAGAAATATCAGACGGATACCATACATTTAATGAACTATACTATCATAGAATGTTATTGTTTTCAATAATATGCAATCAAAATAAAGATGTCGCGTGGAAATCTAAACTCCACGACGATGGAACAATGTTTGACGGATATTTCATAGTTGGAATAACAACGCCAAAAGGCGATTTTACTTATCACTATGAACTAAAGAATTGGGATATGTTTGAAGTTAAAGAGCTTGAAACGGCTCCTAAATGGGACGGACACCAACCGAAAGATATAGTTAGATTATTAAGTATTTAAAAAAGGAGATTTAGCACAATGCAAGAAATGATTTTAAAAACTTTAATTTTACAAAATTTTAAAGGTATTGAAAATTTATCAATAGACTTTAAAAATGATACACAAATTTTAGGAGCGAATGGATCTGGTAAAACAACAATTTTCGACGCTTATAGCTGGCTTTTATGGGACAAAGACAGCAACAGCAGAAAAGACTTTGACATAAAGCCTTTTGCTGAAAACGGCGAAACAAAACACGGACTAGAAAGTATTGTAACTGGACATTTTGAACTTGACGGACAACCTTTGAAGTTGTCAAAAACTTATAAAGAAATCTGGACTAAAAAACGCGGAAATGTTGATGCAGTTTTTAGTGGAAACACAACAGACTACTTCATAAACGACGTGCCAGTTAAAAAGTCAGAATACAATCAAAGAATTGAAACTTTTATAAGTGAAAAAGAATTCAATTTGCTTTGTAATCCGTTATATTTTAGCGAAATTTTAGACAAAAAAGAAAGACGAGCAGTTTTATTAAGTTTAATAAAAGACGTTGACAAAGACGAAATTTTAAAGACATACAAAGATTTAAAAGAGCTAGACTTAAACAACTACACAATTGAAGAAATAAAAGCAATGGCAAAAGCTAGTGCTAAAAAAACAAATCAAGAAATTGAAAGTTTACCAATCCGAATTGACGAGCTAGAAAAATCAAAAAATACTTTTGATTTTACAGAGCTAGAAAAAGAAAAAGCAGAACTTGAAAAGCAAATTGCAAATATTGACAAAGTAATTGCAAAGAGTTCTGAAAGTACAAATGTTATAGCAGAAAAAAATAGCATCATACAAAATAAACTTGACGAAATGCAAAAAATTAAGCTGAAAATTGACGAAATTAATCAAGATAAGCAACTACAAGCAACAATACAATACAATCAAAAATACAGAGATTTTTTAGCGAATAAAGACGAAATACAACACACTTTATCACTCAAAGATTTGTTACTTGCACAGCAAAAAGATTGCATAACAAAATGCACAAGTAACATTCTTGAATTAAAAGAAAAACTGCAAGATTTAAGAAATAGTTGGACTGCTGAAAATGCAAAACAATTTGACGGTAGTTTAATCTGCCCGACTTGTCAAAGAGAATTTGAAGAAGACAAAAAAGACGAAATAATAGCAGATTTTAACAAACACAAATCAGAAACATTAACAAAAATACAAAATCAAGCAAATGAGCTTAAAGAAAAAATCAAAAACACAGAAGAACATTTGCAAAAAATAAAGTCAGATGCTGAAACTAATCAAAAAGAAATTGAAGATTTACAAAAAGTTTTTGACGACTTTGGAGAATTTGAAGAACAAAAGCCAGAAATAGCAAAAGAAGATTATCCGCAAGAGTATTACACACTTGAAAAAGAAATAGAAGCTATAAAACAAGAATTACAAGCTATTTCAAGTAATGACAACACAGCAATTTTAGAACAAAAACAACAACTGCAAAACAACTTAAATGATGTTGTTTCAAAACTAGCTTTAAAAGATAATAACAAATTTATTGACGATAAAATCAATAATTATTTAAAACAAGAAAAAGAACTTGCAAAGATTTTTGAAGATCAACAAAGAAAATTATATCTTTGTGATGAGTATATCAGAATTTACACAAGTTTAGTACAAGACAAAATAAATGACTTATTCAAAACGGTTGATTTTAGACTTTTTGAAACACAAGTCAACGGCGAAATCAAAGAAACTTGCGAAGTAACAGTTGACGGAGTGCCTTATCCGTCAGTAAATAATGCTGGAAAAATAAATGCCGGATTAGATGTTATAAATTCATTAAGCAAGCATTTTGAAAAAAGAGTGCCAATTTTTGTAGATAATGCAGAAAGTATAACAGATGTATTACAAGTTGAAAGTCAAATTGTAAAAATGTATGTAGTTAAAAATCAAAATTTAAAAATATCATAAAAAAGGAGATCACACAAAATGAAAAACGAAATTAAAAAAATTGAAGAAAAACAAATCACAGACATAGTATTCAACAAAGTTGTTGATTTACAAGCAAGAGGAGCAATTGATTTTCCAAATAATTACAGTGTGGGAAATGCTTTAAAAAGTGCTTATTTGATTTTACAAGAAGCAAAAACAAGAGACAAAAAGCCAGTATTACAAGCTTGTACACAAGAAAGTATCGCTAACTCT
>JABCOM020000031.1 GCA_013333605.2 candidate division SR1 bacterium | reverse complement strand
TTCCTGCATGATCCCTAGCAGTATAAACAAGCACATAATCTCCTGATACTGGTGCATTTGGATCAAGGTTAATAGCTCACGTATTCATCTCTACTGCCCCTGATAGTCAGCTTTCTCCTACTCCATCTGCTGCTGTTACATCAGTTAGGGTAATTGCTATACCTTTACGTGATACGATACTATTCGCTACTGCTGAACTAAATACTGGTCCTATTTTATCAATATTAATCGGATTCGCGAGTCAATGATAAGCTTTATTCTTAGCTTGATCATGAGCATAGAAACATAGATATTTTGTATTATGATCCATTGTATTAAAAACAATTGGAGTTCAAGAAACAAAACTTTCTGTAAATTCAGCAGCAGGAACTGTGCTATCACAAGTTGCAGTAGATCTAATAGCATATTTATAGCTATTTGGCTCTGGATTAGCATCTGTTACTGTTATTTGCACATTATCGGTTCCTGTTGCTGTAGATGAAACATCATCAACTACACTAAATACTGGAGCAACTGTATCCCCTCAAGCACCTGCACAATTTGTTCAATCTCATGAAATAGTCCATCACTTTTGGATAAGAGTGTCACGAGCTGTTGCTCCCAAACAGTACTTTTGTCCTCCTACAGTAAAATTTGTTCAAGATTTCACAGTTTTTGTTGATCGTCCCTTCAATAAAGCATCATAATTTTCACGAGAAATTGCTGATGATGAGTTAAAAAAGCTTGTCGCAGATACAAGAGACTTTGGATTCCAAGCTCCCAAATTCTGGTTAAAAGCAGCTGTATAAGGCAACATTTCATTCATATTTTCAACCTTTTCAACATTCCAAGCACCTATTGGTTGATTGAAAAGTCCTGCATTATCAAAAAGATTACTCATATTTGTAACATTTGCAGTATTTCGAGAGCTAATATCAGTATTAAATTTTCTTGCTAATTGAAACATAAAAGAAAGATTTGTTGCATGACTCATGTCCCAATCAGCCATCTTTCAATGGGTATCTACAAGATTAAAGTTACGACGGAACATTTGAGAAAAATCAGAAACTTGACTCAAATTAGGAACATCAGTAGCATTCAAAACAAGATTTTCCGCTCCTAAAAAAGCTGAATTCATACTCTGCCAATGAATAGTTCACCACTGGTCTATAGAGATAATTTTCTTAGATTCCACAGGAAATCCTCCTACTAGCGGATAATATCTAGCATTAAAATGAGGAAACCCTCCTTGGATATTTTCTGTAATGCGAACAGTATAAGTTCCAGGAACTGCATAAGTATGTTTTGCCCCTAAGGAAGCAACTCCCCATCCAGCATAAGAATTATGATTTCCATCTCACCAATCTACAGAAAAATTATACTCTTTAGAGGCACTGAGAGGAAGCTCAAAGACAGTATCAGTAGAAGGAACTTTAGTGGTATCAATCTTGATAACAAAATCATCAGCCCCCGCTCCATGAGCACTAAAGACTCACAAGAAGCAGAATAAAAAAAATGCTAATAAACACTTTTTCATATCATAAATACATAACAAAGTAAACGACTAAAGTATAAAAATTTTTCTCAAAAAAACAAGAAATTCAGATTTTTGTTTTTCATTTTTGCTTGCATATCCAAGAATAATATGTATAGTTCAAAAAACTTCCTTTAGCTTTTAATAACAAACAATGGAAAAAGTCTACAAGACCTCTAAAGTCAAGTTTATCACCGATATTGCGATCGGAGCAGGAGCTGCTGCATTCATTGGGCTGATTCTGACTCGCTTTATGGATGGATATACCAAGCCTGCCATCATCGCTGCAGTATTATTTGTACTCTATGCACGAATGATCTGCTGAGATAAGATCACGGTAACACTCACTGACAAAGAACTCAGAATCAAACAAGGTAAAGAAGAACAAGTCTTTGACCTTGAGAAAACAAGCTTTGGTTCATATATACACACTGAAAACGATAATACTGAAAGATACCTCTTGATTGGAACTGAAGATGGAAGCGAACTTAAAATCTGTTGCACACTTCTTGGAGCTAATCAATTTGACGAGCTTCGCAATGAGTTAGGGATCACTTGATCAAAACAAAAAGCAGTAAAACTTGAGACAAAAAAGAAATAATTCTGGTTTTTAATTCTTATATTTAACATAATGAATGGAGTAGAACTTTTTGGAATGCAAATTCCTGCTGTAGCGTTTTATGCTGTGGGGTTGATGATCGCGTTTGGAGGATATTCTCTCTGGCTAGCAAGCAAAAACAAGAAGAAAGTACAAGCTTTTCTTGATCAAAATCCTAATGCTGCTAAGGTATATATCAAAAATAAAATCTGAGCACTTGGAAGTGGTTCATTGGGAGTATACTCAGTAGATGGAGAAGCGAGAAATATGGTGATGATGTTCTCTGAGGGAACTAAAACTGGATTTTACCTTACACCAGGAGCTCATACGATAACTGTTGGGTACCAGAAAACAAGAGCAAGTCTCGTTTATCAGAGCGTAAACACCACTTATGAACCAACTGAGCTAGAAATTGAGGTAGAAGCTTACAAAACCTACCAACTTAGCTTCAATGAAAAAGAAGAACACTTTGACTTTGAAGAAAAGAACTAAAAAAGCTCTAAAAATCTGAAAAATCCCCAATCAAGGGGATTTTTTATTTTTCATTGATTTTTTATAAAATTATATTAGTCTAATAAGAAATTTAGTTCAGATTTTTTTACAAATGACTTGATTAATTCTAAGCATAATTATACACTTTACTACACCATTGCTTGCTCGAAAAGATTTTTTCTTAGTACCAATCTGAAACATGGAAAAAATTTGAATTCCATCCAGTTCTGAACGGAAAATAAAACATACTTTTGATCCATACCTAGATAACAAAAACAGATGGAAAAAAATATGTCGAAAAATTGAAGAATTTGTCAATGGAGTTGAAGATATTAATAACATAACCACAGAAGACTACCGCGACAGATCCAAAAAATATGAAAGATACAAAAAATATCTTATTTTCCAAAACCAAAAAATACTTGATCGAGAGAAAAATCTGAGCTGATGGGTGCTTAACTGGAATATTTGAGAAAACAAATGGAAATGGGAGAAAAAATATCTTCTCTGGTACTATTTAAAACGTCCCACCTACACAGAACAAGCCAATTTTTTAAAAACTCCAAAACTCAGCATACTAGATAGATCTTATCTCAATAATACATCAACATCTGAGAAGCTTAAACTTCAAACTATCAAATGAATATGTATAAATATATCAAAAGAAGATAATCCAAATTTTTATCGAGACAAAGCTCTTAATAAAGAATCCTTCACCGATTATAACTACTTTCCAGAAGTCAAAGAACACGGATATATACTTATCAATGACTTTGATGAACGATATCAGTCTAGACTAATAAGAAATATCTTAAGTATGCCCAATCCAGAAGAACTAAATTTTTATACCTGAGGAATCCTTGTATCAGATACTCCTCGAGGTCCTGATAGTTATGTTTTTCCTAAAATATCAGAAATTAGATATCATTATATTTTGGATAAGATCTTTGAGCATTAAAAATTTCTACTTGATTTTTAACGATCAATAAGTAAACGATGTCCTAATTATTCAACAAAAAAAACTGAATATAAAAAAAGACTAGAACATCCCTCTAGTCTTTTTTCAAAAGTAGACTTACCATAACCTATTCTGGCAAAGGAAATCTCTGAGCAAAAGTCCTAACCTCCTCTTTCAAAACCGCGAGTTCAGAACTATTATTCCTCTGCTTGATTGCACGATCAATCAAGCGAGCAACTGTCCTAGCATCAGACTCACTCATACCTCTCGTTGTCATCGCAGGAGTTCCAATTCTCAGACCAGAAGGTGCAAAAGCTGGACGGAGATCATTTGGGACAAGGGACTTTGAAACAGAAATTCCAACCTTATCAAGCACTTTTTCGACTTCTCCTCCATCAAATTCCTCCTTTGAGAAATCTAGAAGCATCATATGATTATCCGTTCCTCCTGTCACAAGATCATATCCTAATGCAAGGAATTCATCAGCCATAGCCTTAGCATTTTTGAGCGTCTGCTGTGCATAATGAGAAAAATCAGAAGTCTGAACCTCTCAAAGTGCGACTGCGATCGCAGCGATAGTATTCATATGAGGTCCTCACTGCATTCCAGGGAATACCGCACGATCAATCAATGTCGGAATATTCTCAATACTGAATTCAGGCTTTTTTAACGGATTTCAAACAGTTCCCTTACTCAGGATAAGAGCTCATCTCGGACCACGAAGCGATTTATGAGTAGTAGTCATCATCGCATGAAATCCATAATCCAATGGATTTTTCAAAAGTCCCGCTGCAATAAATCCAGCAATATGAGACATATCAGCATAAGCGATAGCTCATACTTCATCTGCAATTTCAACAAATCTCTCATAATCAAGCTCTCTTGGATAAGCACTAAATCATGCTAAAATCACCTTGGGATGAAACTCATGAGCGAGAGAACGGATCTGATCAAAATCAATACCCCCATCAGCTAAAGTCTGATAGCCATGGAAGTTAAATACCTTTGAAATAAAAGTAACAGGAGCTCCATGTGTCAAATGCCCCCCATACTTCATATCCATTCCTAAGATATGATCTCATGGCTCCATTACAGCACTATAAAAACAAAGATTTGCAGCAGCTCCAGAAAGCGCCTGAACATTTGCATGATCTGCTCTGAAAATCGCTTTTGCTCTATCAATCGCTAACTGCTCAAGCTGATCAGTATTTTCCTGCCCTCAGTAGTACCTTCTTCACGGAAAACCCTCAGCATACTTATTCGCAAAAACAGAAGACTGAACTTGCAAAACCTCTTTTGACTGATAGTTTTCACTTGCGATTAGCTCGATTCCTTCTTGCTGTCTCCTCTCTTCCTGAGAAATCAAGTCAAAAACCTTTTGTGCTGCATTTTCCACTTCCTTTTTCTGATTAGCAAGTAAAAAATCTGACTTTTCAGTCTTATATTTTGTTTAATTATCGCAAATAGTTAGATTGTAAGGATGTACTTTGTAGTTCTAACGATCGATGGAAGAAGGAAGAAAATTAGAAATGATTACTCCTCTACAATCAACTCTCACCAATCTCCCTGCTGAAGCCCAGCAGCATTCCCCTCCTCTACATCAATATGCATATCCAAAGCGAAACGATCATCTACCCTAATTACCACCTCATCAAATACAAGTGCTCTAGTTCCATTTGTCTTTACTTTCACAATTTGCCCATTATGAACTCAGAAATCCTGAGCATCAGCAACGCTCATATGAATATGCCTTTTTGCTACAATCAATCCTTGCTTAAGTTCAACTTCTCCAGCTGGACCAATCAATGTAATACCAGCAGAACCTTCAAGATCACCAGATTCCCTAATTGGAGCTTGTGTTCCTAGCTTAAAATTATCTCCCATCATAATTTCTACCTGAGAGAACTTTCTATAAGGTCCAAGAATCCTAACTTTTGAAAGCTCTCACTTAGGCCCTTTGATCGTTAAAGTCTCAGCACACGCATATTGCCCTGGTTGAGAAAGCTCTTTCATAGGAGTCAACTCATAATTTGAACCGAACAAAGTATTCGCATCTGCTTGAGATAAATGCACATGCCTATTTGAAATTCCGATTGGTACTCTCATCAAAAAAACATAAAAAAATAAAAAAGCTGATCTTAAGCATAGTCAAATAAGCCTTATTTTCAAGATTTTTCATAAAAAAAGAAAAAGCTGAAATACTTCAGCCTTTTTTATTATTTCTTAGGAATCAAATCTAAGACAACCAACTCCGAACGCGAACCGAGCCTCATCGCAGGCCCCCAAGTTCCAATTCCTGAACTCACAAAGAGCGAAGAACTATCAAAACTATACAGCCCTTTAATATATGGGAACGCCATTTTTACAAATAAAGTAAATGGAAAGAGTTGCCCATTATGCGTATGTCCAGCAACTTGAAGATTAACACCATACTTCATTGCAACCTCAGGTCCAACCGGCTCATGCAAAACTAAAAGTTTCGGATACTCAGTCTCCCATTGTATATTTTTAAGTTTATGCGCCAAAAGGTTCCTATTTTTCTGAGAATCACTTCCATTCATATCAGAAAGTCCGAGAATTTCCCATCATCAAAGAATCAACTTCTGATCTGACAGCATATGCAATTTCGTAGGCGAGAGAAGCGACTTCACATATGCATTCCCAGCATAAGCTTCATGATTTCCATAGGTAAAAACAACTTCCTTATTGATCGTATTGAGCACATCAAAATCTCCAATATCAAATCCTCTTCCATCAATAAAATCTCAATTGATTACTACAAAATCTGCGTCAATTTTATTAACCTTCTCAATAATACTATATAAGAAAGGTAAATCAGATTTTTTTGCGATATGAATATCTGACATATAGATAATCCTACTTGGAACCTGGAGATTATCAACTGGAATCTGAATAGTCCTAATCACTGTACTATGCGCTGCCCACCAAGCATAAATTGAGAGACCAACAACTGCAATCACAAAACTCCAACCTCAATACACTCCTCTAATAGAATACGGAGTCCAAGCCAAGAGTCCACCTTCAACCAACCAAAATACCGCAATCACCGACAAAGCAACCGTTAAAATTCCTAGCACAGTCATTGTTGTAGTTTCCCAGTAATCACCAATGATCGACTTCGCATTTTGATGAAAAATCAGATATCCAAGACACAAAACGACAATCGCTGCCGCAATCAGCAAAAACATCATTCTATCAAGCTCCTGCCCAAAAAACCAAACAATATTGGAAACGACAAAATTCATCAGCAAAATATAGATCAGCACAAACAGAATACCAATTATCGCCATCTTCAAAAAAAGAATTAAAAACAAAGGAAAAGTCTGAAATCATCAAACGAATCTCAGACTTCCTCTTTTTTAGATTATTTTCCGTGACATTTTTTATACTTTTTTCCACTTCCGCATGGGCATGGATCATTAGGTCTTACCTTTCCTTCAGGATGCGTTACTTGAGGAGTCTCATCTGCCTCAAATACTTCCACATCATCATCAGACTCAAAAAGCTGACTTCTCTCGTCACTCTCTTGCACAAAAACTGGTTGAGATGGAGCCTGAGCTGGCAAATCATCAGTTGCTGAAGCCAAGATCTCCATTACCTTACCAGCACGATCCTCATCACTTGTAATATCAAGTGTTGCCTGTACCTGTTGCTGCTGGGCAAGCAAATCAAAATCAATCTTCATAAGGTAAAGTGCGGTATTATTGATAATTGAGGAGATCAACTCTTGAAACTTTTCAAAAGACTCCTTTTTGTAGACTACAAGCGGATCTAACTGAGCATACGCCATAAGTCAGACTTTTTCTCTAAGATTCTGCATTTCATCAATATGATTTACCCAGAGTTTATCTAGGAAATGAAGATGCACCTCTCTAAAGACATCAAACAACACCTTTGTCTCAAGCTGACCAAATACTCTTGTAAAATACGCATCAAATCTCTCAAGCAAAACTGCCTTCAATCCTTCATAGTCTAGCTTAGCATATTCATAATACTCAGCCTGTGTAAAGTTGAGTCCAAACTCCTTATTTAATACGACCAAGAGATCAGCTACAGATTGCCCTGTGATCTCAGCATTTGTAATCTGAGCAATAATAATATTCTTAGCTTCATTAACAAAAGCTTCCTTAAGATTCTCCACATATTGGATTCTCTTATTTTCATCATGCTCACTTTCAAGAATCTCATCTCTTGTCTTATAAATTCTCTTTCTCTGCTTGTCTACCACACTATCATAGTCAAACAAATGCTTTCTAATACCGAAGTACCATCCTTCAATTTCCTTTTGCGCTCTCATACTTACAGTGGTAAATTGTTTTTGAGTAAGTTCTAGACTCTCTCTATCAGCCTTTGAAAAAATCATAGAAACCAGAGACTGAATCCTCTCTCATCCTGTCTTTCTCATCAAACTATCATCCAGCGCCACAAAGAAAATCGAAACACCAGGATCTCACTGTCTTCCAGCTCTTCCTCTAAGCTGATTATCAATTCTTCTTGACTCGTGTTTTTCTGTTCCTAGGATAAAGAGTCCAAAAAACAGATCTTTTTCAATACTTTCAGATTTCTCAGAAGTTTGTAGCGGATTAAAGGTTACTCTCGCATATGGCTGAGAATTTTCTTTTCTCTTCAAAGTTAGTTTTGATGAAATTTTCATCTCAGGCAACTCAATCCCCTGAACAAGTCCATCTATCTGAGCATCACTCAGTCCAAGCTCTTTTTTCAAAGCATCAAGGAAAAGTCAATATTCAAGTTCAGAAAAAAGATTTCCAGAAATCTGATTTCAATTTTTTACTTGCTTGAGAAAATAGCGAACATAATTTTCAGCCAGTCTCTCATTTAATCAATCCTCAAGCTTAATATCTGTACCACGACCAGCCATATTTGTAGCAACCACTACAGACTTATATTTTCCAGCATTAGCTACAATATTTGCCTCCTGCTCATGAAACTTAGCATTCAAAACATAATGTACAATCGCTTCCTGCTCAAGAATTCTAGAAACATATTCAGAAGTTGCAATATCCGCAGTACCGATCAAGATCGGCTGCCCCATATCATGATAAAACTTAATATAATCTTTCACAAATCTCCACTTAGTTGGCTGATTATAATAGACCTTATCATTCATATCTACTCTAAGCACCTTTCTATTAGTTGGAACAATCACTACCTCAAGATCATAGATCTTACTAAACTCTTCTCCCTCAGTAGAGGCAGTTCCAGTCATACCAGAAAGCTTTGCATATTGCTTAAAGAAATTCTGATAAGTAATAGTCGCCATAGTTTGAGATTCTCTCTGAATTTGAACACCTTCTTTAGCCTCAATCGCTTGATGAAGTCCCTCAGAGAATCTTCTACCAGGCATAGTACGACCAGTATGCTCGTCTACAATCAAAACCTCACCATTGGAAATGATATAATCCTTATCTCTGATATATACAGCCTTCGCCTTAAGAGCATTTTCAATATGGTGAATTTCCTCATATCCCATATCCTTATAGATATTTTCAACCTTCAAAAGTTCTTCAAGTCTAGCAATACCTCTTCCAGAAAGCTGAGCAGTCTTGGTCTTTTCATCGATATAGTAATCTCCATCTTCCTCCTGTGGCTTCCCTCCATTATCAGTCAAGATTTCCTGAATAAACCCTTTTGAAACCTTCTTTTTCTCAGAGCATGGTGTCAAAAAGTTCACCATCTGTGCATAATAAGTATATTTTTCTGTTGGTTCTTCTCTTGGCTGAGAAATGATTAACGGAGTTCTCGCCTCATCAATCAAAATACTATCAATCTCATCCACAATCGCATAATTCAAAGGTCTCCAAGTCAGACTTCTTTCATCTAATGATTTTACAAGATTATCTCTCAGATAATCAAATCCAAGCTCAGAATTTTCAACATAAGTAATATCTCTAGAATACTGCTCTCTTCTCACTGAAAGTGGAGTCGATTTTACAACAGATCAAACACTGAGCCCAAGCCAGTTATATACATGAGCCATCCATTCAGCATCACGAGAAGCGAGATAATCATTTACAGTTACAACATGGACTCCCTTCCCTGAAAGAGCATTAAGATACACTGGAGCTACTGCAACCAAAGTCTTTCCTTCTCCAGTCTTCATCTCAGCAATCTTCCCTTGATGCAAAATAATTCCTCCAATAAACTGAACATCATATGGGACCATATTCCAAGTTAGTTCCTGCCCTTTTACCTTACATGTGGTTCCAACAAGCCTTTTACAAGCCTGTTTTACTACAGCAAACGCCTCAGGCAACAAACTATCCAAGCTCGCACCATCTTGGATTCTCTGCTTAAATTCATTGGTCTTATCTTGAATTTCTTGATCTGTTAAACTATCATATTGTGCATACAAAAATTGAATTTCTTTAATTATCGGCAAAATTTTATCAATTTGTTTTTGATTATAATCTCAACCAATCAAACTGAGAAACCAGTTAAACATTGTTTTTTCAAAGCAAAAAATAAAATCTGACTTTGCATTCAGCAAACAAACTATAGCGATTTATTTACTGAAAGCAAACAAAAAAAAGCGAAAAATCAGATTTCTCACTTTTTTTAAGAGCATTCTATAGAGAATATTAAAGAATATTTCACTGAAAATACATTTTACAAAAGAGGCTCTCCTTCGAGCTTAAAGACCATTCACTTAGTAATACGAACTGGGAGCAGCATTCAGATTTCAAGATTTGCAGTTTTGGGACTTGATTTTAGAATAATCTGCTTCATATTATCTGTATATCCAAGAATATCTCAGTCTTTAGTTATTTCATTAACGATCATCGTTCTCTCAGCTCAGACTTCAAGTTGGTTATTCTCATCAGAAATACGATACAATATATCATTAAGCTGGCTTCGTCTCTGATGTTTTACCTTATATGGGATCTCATCTGGATACTTTCTATCTGCAAAAGTCCCCGGACGATTACTATAAATTCACATATAAATCATATCAAAACGCGCATATTCAGTCAGTTTTAAGGTTTCTTGAAAATCCTCCTCTGTCTCTCATGGGAATCAAAGAATAATATCAGTTGTGATAGAGATCGGTCTCTTGAGCGAACGAATCTTATCAATAAAAGTATAACACTGCTCTGCCGAATATCCACGGAACATTTTCTTGAGCACAGCATTTGATCCTGACTGAAACGGAATATGAATATGTGGACAAAGCTTTGGTTCAGTCTCATGAAGAGTCAAAAGCTCATCAGAATAATACGTTGGATACGGAGAAGTATATCTAAGCCACTCTAAACCTTCTAACTTCAAAACCTCCTTCACAATAGTCAAGAAATCTGGATGCTTATTCACAATTTGTCCCAAAAGAACGATCTCCTTAACTCCATTAGCAAGGTGAATCTTTGCCTCTTTAACGATCTGCTCAACAGGAAACCATCTCTCCAATCCTCTAGCAAAAGGCACAATACAATAAGCACAAAACTGATTACATCCAGTTGAAATCGGGATATAAGCAGTCTTATTATGAGCATTCATACTTGAGTTTATCCCCTCTGGGACAATTGTTGAATATTCATTTGTTAATTCCCTATCATAACGAACTTCATATCCGAGCTTCTGGAGCATCAATGGCAAAAATCCCGTATCATCAATACGAAAAAAGAGTTCAATATTTTTCCACTTTTGAGACAGATTATGGAAAAGTGGGTTAAAACTATGATTGATCCCAACAAGCTCACCTTTATCAGATTTTTTAAGATTTTTTACTTCCTCAGAGGTCAATCCTACAATCCTTGGCTCTTTTGTCAGAACAACTCCTCAGAAATTTCCTGTTTTAAGATTTTCTGGAAGTTTTTTGCCAGTCATAATTTTCTGATTTCTCATATTATGCTGAATCATACATCCCGTGATCCAAACTTTCTTATCCAATGGAATTTCTTTAAGCTTTCCTGTCACTTTATCTTCAGATTTTTGGCGAACAGAGCAAGTATCAAAGATCACAATATCCGCCTCTTCTACTGTCTCTACTGGCGTAAATCAACAATTTTTCAAAACTGATTTTACCCTAGCAGTATCAGCATAATTCATCTGACATCAGAGCGTAATCACCGTAAACTTCATCATCTGTGATCAATATAAAATAAGATAATTTCTAGTATTCAAAAAAGTCGCCTTTACAACACCCCAAGATGCCAGTATAAATGCAACTTTTAATGATATTTTTTGACCAAAATCTCCGTCTTTGGAGGTGCGGAGAATTGAACTCCGGTCTAAAAGGCATACCCACTGAACTCTACCATTATAGTCAGCTTTTTAACCTGATTTTTTAGCCTTATGCTGAGAGGGAGAAGGAGAAAAGTAACAAACTCATTTCTTCAATTTTTTCAACACAAGGTTTTGGTTTCCTGCTCAAATCGGCCTTGCTCCTAGCAGGAGTCAGTAGTCAAGGTTAGTTTTAACTGGCTTGAAAGATTACTAAGCGTAAGCCTTTACAAGTTCAGCTCTCTTAAGAAGAGATTTTCATGCGTTAGCATTTTTGGTTTGATTGATTTTAGGCTCTGTCAATCATCGAGCAATGGCTATCACTAGGTACGGATTCCTCTCATCAAATCCAAAGTCACCCCCATAGTCTTCAAAGTATAGTGAAAATCCTCACCTTTTGCAAGAGAAAAAAATTCGGTTTCACTCTAATCCGGATCGCCAGGATTCACATTCATTCAGCCTGCATAGAGAATTACAAAAATCTTCTCACAAGTAAAAAAAACTGACTCCATCACTGAAATCAGTTTTTTCTCTTTTATTCGTATACTTTCTAGTATCCAAACATATTTCTATAGTTTTCTCCAACAGGAAGCAATCTACCGATAATCACATTCGCTTTAAGATCTGAAAGATTATCAATCGCTCCTCTAAGAGATGCTCCAACCATTACTCTAATAGTTTCTTGGAATGAAGCAGCTGAGAGCCAAGAGTCAGTTTCCTTAGCAACAGTAGTAAGTCCAAGTGCAACTCTCTTTCCGCTTGAAGGTCTTTTCCCTTGAGCTTCAAGTTCTGAATTTACCTTGATATATTCCTCATACTTTACATAAGTACCAGGGATAAAACTTGAATCTCCTCCATCTTCAATGAAGACTTTTGAGAAGAGCTGTTTTACCACTACTTCAATATGCTTATCATTAAGGTCTTGTCCTTGAGAAGCATATACTCTCTTTGCCTCACTAATGATATATCTCTGTGCATGAATATCTCAAACAATATTCTTATATTCCATGATATCCAATGCTCCTGTAGTCAAGATTTCTCCCTTATACACTCTTTCTCCAACCTTAGTCTTCTTTGGAGTAAGTCCGATAAGTGATTTAGAGAATACCTCCTCAACTCCAAGTGTGATATAATCTTCATTAACCTCAAGAACCTTACCTGCTTCCTTAGTCTTAAGCTTACTTGCTCATTTAGATGCATAGTTCGCTCCTTTAGCAAGTACCTCTCCCTTCTTTACTATTACTTCATAACCATCTTTGATCAAGTATGATTTTTTCTGAACATCAGCAGTAATTCTGATTTTCCCAAACTTTCCTCCTTCCTGAGTTTCTTCAAACGAAAGCACTCCATCAAAAGGACTCACGATAGCTGGATTTTTTGGAGCTCTCACTTCAAAGAGCTGCTTAACTCTATCAATACCAGATGCCTCAGCTGCACCAGCAACTCCTCCATCATGGAAGGTATCAAGTGTCAACTGAGTAGAAGGTTCTCCAATAGATTGCGCAGCAATTACTCCAACAGGAACTCAGATTTCTACCATATTTCTTGTTGCAAGATCCATTCCATAACACTTCTGACAAACACCACTCACGCAGTGACAAGTCAATGGACTTCTTACACTAACCATCTTGATATTTGAAGTTTCGATAAGAACCAAAGCCGACTTATTAATCATCTCTCCAGCCTTAAGGATAACAACTCCATTATCATCAATAATATCTTCTGCAGCAGTTCTACCATAAATCAAGCTTGAAAACTTCTCTCCTTTGAGTTCAGCTTCATCCTTTGAGAAAATGATATATTCACTTGATCAACAATCTTCTTCTCTCACGATAACTTCCTGAGAAGCATCACAGAGCTTTCTGGTAAGGTATCCAGATTCCGCAGTTCTAAGCGCAGTATCGGCCTTTCCCTTACGTCCAGAGTGGGCAGAAATAAAGTATTCAATAGGTTTTAGTCCTTCAACAAATGATGACTTAATAGGCAACTCGATAATTTCTCCCTTTGGATTTACTACTAGTCCCTTCATACCTGAAATCTGAGTCAAGTGAGTCTGAGAACCTCTCGCTCCAGAGTCAATCATCGTATAGAGGTTATTACCTGCACCAATGATTGATTTCAGATTTCATTCTACTGTCTTCTTTACATCAGTCCAGATCTTAACGACCAATCTGTGTTTTTCTTCCTCAGAGAAGAATCCTTTGTAGTAGTACTTCAAAACTTCATTATTCTGAACATCTCCTCCTCTCAAGATTTCTTCCTTCTCCTTTGGAACCTTCATATCCAAGATATTGATTGATGTCGCAGCAATAGTTGAATACTTAAATCCATAGTTTTTGATAGCATCAGCTACTTTTACAGTAGTTTCCATATCATATCTATCAAATACATCAGAAAGCAATCTCTTAAGATCCTTATTACCCATCTTCTTATTTACAAATGGATAATCCGCTGGCAAAATAGAGTTAAAAATCACTCTACCAACTGTTGTTTCCACGATATCAGATCCATCAAGCACAATTACCTTATCCTTAAGAGTTACCTGCTTATTATTGAACGCATCAAGTACCGCATCAAAACTTCCATATCTCGCTACTGGATGAATCTTTTCCTTCCATTCATCTTCAGTATTGTAATCTGGATATTTTGGATCAAATGCATCAGTCAAAAAGTAGATTCCAAGTACCATATCCTGAGAGTGTGTAATAGTTGGATCTCCAGAACCTGGCTTGATAATATTCTTATCAGCTGCGATCAATTCTCTTGCCTCTTTCTGAGCTTCATCTGAGATAGGCAAATGCACCGCCATCTGGTCTCCATCGAAGTCGGCATTAAACGCAGGACACACAAGAGGATGAAGTCTGATTGTCTTTCCAGGCATCAACTTGATTTTGAAAGCTTCAATAGAAAGTCTATGAAGTGTTGGCGCACGGTTAAGCAACACATACTTATCCTTAATTACTTCTTCCAAAAACTTAAGCGCAATAGGATTTCCTTCTTTAATCAGCTTTTCAGCCTGTTTTGGAGTATATACGATCTTCTTTTCGATAAGCTTTCCAATAATAAACGGAGTAAACATCTTTACTGCGATATAGATTGGAAGTCCACATTCATTCAAATTCAAGCTAGGACCTACAGTAATAATAGATCTTCCTGAATAGTCAACTCTCTTTCCAAGCAAGTTCTTTCTGAAAACTCACTCCTTACCTGAAAGCATATCAGAGATTGACTTGAAAACTTTGATTCCAGCACCAGCCTTTCCTGCAGAATTCTTCTCTCCAACCAAAAGATTATTGATAGATTCTTGAAGAAGTCTGATTTCATTCTTTTTTACGATATCAGGCATTCCAACTTGGATCATTTTCTTAAGTCTGATATTTCTCATCAGAACTCTTCTATAGAAAAGATTCACATCAGATGAAGCAAATCTTCCTCCATCAAGCTGAACTACTGGTCTAATATCAGGTGGGATCACAGGAAGTTTTCTCACGATCATATTTTCTGGCTTTACTCCAGAGACATAGAGATTGATCAAAAGTTTGATCAAACTCATCATCTTCTTTTTCTGATCAGCAGATCTAATAGTTGGGAACTCCTTTACTCTCTTTTTAATCTCCTTTTCTACATCAATAGACTGAAGCATCTTGAGGATTCCTTCTGGACCTGATGCAAATGAGATCAAGCTTCCAAATTGATAGAAAATATTTCTATAATCTGATTCCAAAATAGTCGCTCCAAACTTCAAATCAGCTACGATTGATCTAATTCTATTAAACTCAGCTTCAATAGATTGCTGATTCTCTTCATAAAGCTTTTTTGCCTCAGCGAGTTTCTTAGGCTCTTTCTGAGCTGATGATTCCTTTTTGTAAAGTTCATCAAGATCCTTCATTGTTGACTCATAATCACTTGCGATTTTCTCCTTGATCTTTTCTCTAGTCTCATCAGTAATATCTTTTACTACCACATATTTTACATATGTTAGAATTTTATCAATTTCATTAGCTGAAAGCTGAAGAAGCTGATGGATACCTCCAGATGGAGATTTCTTATACCACTCATGAACTACAGGAGAAGCAAGATCAATATGTCCCATTCTCGTTCTTCTTTCTCTTGAAGAGGCCACTTCTACACCACATCTTTCACATACAATTCCCTTATATCTCACTCCCTTATACTTTCCACAACTACATTCAAAATTCTTCACAGGACCAAAGATAGACTCACAAAAAAGTCCTCCTTGCTTTGGTTTCCCTGTCCTATAGTTAACGGTATCTGGATTATCCACTACTCCACGAGACCATTTTTCAACTTCCTCCATTGAAGCGAGCGTCACCATCAATCCGTCAAATTTTATTTTATTCATTGAAATTACTGCATAGGATATAAAAATCTGATTTTTCTTACTCTATTTGCCCAAAATCTTCTAAGTCCTCAACTACTTTACCAATCATTTCTCCCTTTGATTCTACTTCATCCTCATCTTCATCTAAAGATTTAGTAAGCTCCTGTTCAAGTGAAGCAGTCATGATTCCAGAGAGTCCAAGACTCTTGATCTTGTCCATTCTTTCTTCATAGATTCTTTCCATTTCATCACTTGTCAAAGAAACGATATTCTGACCAAGTCCTTTGAAAAGATAGGTCAACAAGTTGAAAGACTCAGGCAATCCTCAGATTTTTGGCTTCTGAGACTTGATAATAGATTCATAGAGTTTATTTCTACCTACAACATCATCAGATTTCACAGTAAGCATTTCTTGAAGAGTATATACTGCAGAATACGCTTCCAAAGCCCACACTTCCATCTCTCCAAATCTCTGTCCTCCTTGTCTTGACTTTCCTCCAAGCGGTTGCTGAGTAATAAGTGAGTAAGGACCTACAGATCTAGCATGGATCTTATCCTCAACCATATGCACAAGCTTCAAAATATGCATATATCCAACAGTAACCTGCTGAGCATAAGGTTCTCCAGTTTCTCCATCATAAAGTGTAGTTCTAAGCTTATCTTCAAGACCAGCCTTTTTTGCAAGTTCAACGATATCATCTACTCCAATTCCACCAAAAGTTGGAACTGCAAATTTCACACCAAGCTCCTTAGCAATAAGTCCCAACTGAGACTCAAAAAGCTGACCAAGGTTCATACGAGAAATTACTCAAAGTGAGTTCAAAACAACATCTACTGGCTTTCCATCAGCTGAGTACGGCATATTTTCTTCTGGAACCACAGTCGCAACAATACCCTTATTTCCGTGCTTTCCAGCGAGTTTATCTCAGATTTCAATCTTTCTTGTAGAAGCAACATATACTTTAATCTTCTTTCTAACTCCTGCCATAAGGTTATCTCCCTTCTTTGAATCAAGAATTACCACTTCTACAACTTTTCCTTCACTACCAGATGGCATATAAAGAGAAGTATCTTTTACATTCTTTGACTTGTCCCCAAAGATCGCCTGAATAAGCTTTTCTTCTGGAGTAAGTTCTCCTTCTCCCTTTGGAGTAATCTTTCCAATCAAAAGATCTCCACCTTTCACGATAGCTCCGATTCTAATGATACCATCCTCATCAAGGTTTGTAAGTTTAGACATTGCAACACCTGGGATATCATTTGTTGTCTCTTCAGGTCCAAGCTTAGTTTCCGCAACCTCGATTTCGTATTCACTGATAATCACTGAAGTAAGCTCATCATCCTTCACCAATCTTTGAGAAACAACGATCGCATCTTCATAGTTATATCCTTTCCACGGCATAAACGCAACTCTAAGCGATTTTCCAAGAGCGATTTCTCCATTTACAGAACATGGTCCCTCAGCCAAAAGATCACCTTTTTGTACCTTTTGTCCTAAAGAAACACAAGGAACCTGATTCAAACAACTCTTTGAATTTGATCTCGCGAAAGTAATAAGTCTGTATTCTTTAATTCCTTCCTTATATTTTACCTTTACAAGTCCTCCATCAACATACACAACTTCTCCATCTCATTCAGCCTTAATCACTGCATGAGACATCTTCATAATATCACTTTCAAGTCCAGTTCCCACCAATGGAGCATCATTCTTCAACAATGGTAGAGCCTGTCTTTGCTGGTTTGTCGCTACAGAAGCACGCACCGCATCGTTATGATCTACAAATGGAATCAATGAAGTATTAGGAGAAAAAATCTGAGCCAAATTCACATCCATATGTGTTACATCATTGATATGGAAACTTCTCATCTCACCAAAATGCCTTGCAGCAACTCTAGTGTTCAAGATATTATTATGCTCATCCAATGAAGCAGTCGCATCGGCGATAATCACTCTTTCATCCATTTCTGGAGAGATATAATCAACTTCACCAGTCAAGAACGGCTTTACAGCGATAGGTTTCTTGATCTTTCCATAAAACTTTTCAATCTTCTTTGCAGTATCAGTATCAATAAGCTCATTTTCCTTGATAATAACCTTATTTGTAGGATTTCCCTTTGCATCAAGCTCAAAAATATCACGATGAGCGATTCTTCCAGTCAATGCTTCAACATTTGGATCCACCTCACGAAGTACCTTCAAAGCTGGCGTTTCCAAAAATCCTTCATCATTAATTCTACTATAGAGTGACTGATAGATTACAAGTCCAATATTCTGTCCTTCTGGAGTTTCGATTGGACAAATTCTACCATAGTGAGATGGATGAACATCTCTCACTTCAAACTTAGCTGTCTCCTTTTTAAGCCCTCCAGGCCCAAGAGCGGTAATTCTTCTCTTATGTTCAATTTCAGAAAGTGGATTAATCTGATCCAAAAATTGAGAAAGCTGAGATGTTGCAAAGAATGATTTAATCGAATTATCAATCATCTTAAAGTTCACCAAATCAGTAATCTTCAATGGATTTTCCATATTCAAAACTGAAAGTTTTCCTCTTACACTCTTTACAAATTTTCTCATCACAGGCTGAATATGAGAGTACAAAATTTCTCCCATAGTTCTCACTCTTTTATTTGAAAGATGATCAGCATCATCTACATAATATCCTTTTTTATGATTACAAAGATCCAAAAGATACTTTATAGCCTGAATCATATCTTCTCCATCAAAGATATTTGCTTCATCTCCCTTAAGTGGCTTTTTAAGATTCAATTTTGCATTGATCTTTCTTCTAGCAATACTTCCCATATAAATTCTCTCTGGGAGCAAAAATTGACCTTTGATATAATCCAAAGCTGATTGGGCATCAATAAGCTCCCCTGGTCTAAGCTTAGCATAAATAAACTCAGCAGCAGATACCGCATCTACAGTAGGATCCTTCTTTAAAGTAATATCAATAAAGTCTACATCTTCAGCATCAGCTTGTCCATCAAATGCGGCTCTAATACTCTCATCAGTTTCCAATCCAAATACTCTCAAAAGTGAAGTAATAGGGAACTTTCTTGACTTATTGATTCTCGCTACAACATTTCCTGTTTTTTCAACACTCACCTCAAGCCAAGGTCCATTTTCAGGAATCAACTTAAATGAATACCAAAAATCCTTCTTTCCATAAAAGATTCCATATGATCTAATAATCTGAGAAATAATCACTCTCTCAACTCCATTAATAATATATGAAGCAGATGGAGTCATCAAAGGCAAAATACCGATATTTGCTCTTTTATTAAAAAGAACTTTTTCAGCACTCTTTTTACCTCCTTCTTCCTCAACCTTTTCAACGAGCTTTACCTTTGCAGTAATAATTCCTCCATAAGTAAGCTCCTTTTTCTTACATACATCTACAGTTTCAATTGGCTCAGAAACTTTTACATCAGAGATCGTGATATACATTTTTTCACCCGCAATATCCCAAATCTTCTCAATATCAGTAAAGAGCTTATTAAGGTAGATATTGATGAAATCATCATACCCCTTTTTCTGAAGTTCCAAAAGATCAGGCAGCTCCCCATGAGTTTTTGGCATTGTCAAAAAGATTCTACCATCTCTCTGATAATAGTCCTTAAATAGGTTTTCTACCTTTGCATTGACAGCAGTTTTTAGCTGTTCTTTTACCTCAGTTTTCACTTTTTTACTTACAACAGAAGAAGACTTACTTGTTTTAGCAGCCTTCGTGTCTGAGGTTTGTTTTTTATTTACCATATTCGTACAAATCAATAGAAAATAAACAAAATAGGCATACTTCCTACCCTATTAACCTCTTTTTTCTAAATATAAACGCTTGAGAATTTCTTTACAAAGAACACATCCATTACAAAAAAGATAAAAACCAGATTTTTTTTATCTTTTTCTCTCAGAAACTCTCCAACATTTTTACAAAAAAAGTTCAAAAGACAGAAATTACTTCTGTCTCTGAACTGTTAATTGATGTCTTCCTTTTGCTCTTCTCCTTGCGAGCACTCTTCTACCAGTCCATGATGCCATTCTCTCTCTAAATCCGTGAGTTCTTATTCTCTTTGTCCACTGGTATTTTCTGATTCTTCTTAATTTACTAGCCATAAGAATGTGATATTAATGATATAAACTATCTGCTGATAAAGTTCAACAAACCTAGAGTTCTCGCTCTAATGATCTCCTGTCTAAGTTTCTTTTGAATCTTTACAGAGTTTCCAGTATAAAGCCTTGGCTTAATATCACCAAACCTTGTAAGATAATACTTCAAGATAGGAATTGACTTCCAATTGATATACTTAGCATTTCTCTCATCAGCAAAGAAGGTAATCTTTTGACCAAATCTCTTATCTTTAATATCCTCAATTGCCTTATCAAATTCTGATTGAAGTTTTTCAAAGTGGAAGAACTTCTGTTCAGCAGTCATCTTATAGATTTCATATCTTACTACTGCCTGATTATACAAAAGAGCAGCCTTAACATCCTTTACCTGCTCAGGAGCAAGTTCTAGAAGATATGAAACAAAGTAAGCCTTAGTATTTTTATCCTTAAGTTTGAAAGAAAGGGTTTGAATTCAGATTTCATCTTTTTCTTTCACAGTGAATTTTGCTTCTAGATCAGCCAAGAAAGCCTTTCTATCTGCCTCTGAGGTGTTTGCATTGAGCATAAGCACCAATTCGTAATGTTGCATAAAGTTGTGCAATAAACAAATAAAAGATTTAGATACTTTTTAATGCGCCGATTAGATCCGAGTATATTTTTCTACAGAAAAAAATCAAGAGAATTTACAAGTTTTTTAAGATGAGATATAGAAAATTACGTGTTTTTGATGAGAAATCAAAGTCTTCATAAGCAAAAATCATCTATTTTCCCCCAAAATTAAAAAAATCTGACCACAAAGAGCAATCAGATTTTTCATTGTATTTGATAGAAACTATACAGAGAACCTATAGAATTTAGTAATTTCAAATCCAGCAGGCAAAATTTCCTTTACCTTCTTTCCTCCATCTCTAATATATTCCTGTTCAAGAAGCACATTATCAGCAAATGCCTTATCTACTTTTCCTTTTACAATATTAGCGATCATATTTTCTGGCTTTCCAGCAGCCTTAAGTTCTTCTGTAAACTGAGCTTCAAGCTTAGCCTTTTCATCAGCTGGAACTTCATCAAAGCTAAGATAATCAGGATTGAGCGCAGCGATCTGAAGCGCCAATTCCTTTGCTACATTATCATCTCCATTATGATATACGAGAGAAACTACCTTATCCCCTGGATGAGAATATGCATATACTTTGCTTCCTGTTACATGAACACCACCAAGCTTAAGATTTTCTCCAGTAGTAGCAATTCCCTCAGCAATAAGGTTATTAATTTTTTCTACAACATCAGCAGGAAGATCATCTTGACTCTCTACATCACCACTAACAGTCTTCAAAACATCAAAAATTTTGTCAAAAAGCCCCAAGAAACTATCATTCTTTGCAACAAAGTCTGTTTCACAAAGAAGTTTTACAACATAAGTCCTGCTTCCATCATTGTGAGTCTTAATAAGACCTTCATTTGTCTCTCTGTCAGCCTTTTTACCTGCCTTTGCAATTCCTTTTTTTCTAAGGATTTCCTGAGCAAGCTCCAAATCACCATTTGCCTCTACAAGAGCATTTTTACAATCACCAAGTGGAGCAAAAGTAGCATCTCTCAATTGTTTTACTAAGCTAATATCAATTTGCATTATTATATAGTATAAAGATAAAATATAGACATGATTTTGCATTTAGCAATCAAAAACTACTTATACAGAAAAGAAGACTGAAATCAACAGTTTTTGATCGAGAAAAATCGACTAACAATTTTTCAAAAAATAAAAAAAATCTGACTTAGTTCAGATTTCCTTTTTAGCAAAATGCAATCAACACACATCCAACATAAAGTTATTGATTTCACTGAGATTGGTCTGGAACCTGTGGCTGAGGCATCTGCACAGGAGTATCAAGAGAAATATCTCAATACACTCTCTTTTTGATATCAAAAAGAGAAAGAATCCATCCCCCAATATCCGCATAAAGGGTTTTCCACTTATTTTCCTGACTTAGATTAGCGAGATACTGCCCTCTTCGTGCCTGCATAACAAACACAACATAAAGGACCAAGTTCCCTAAAACAAAGAAAAAAGGTAACCACCCCAAAATTGGGATCCAGAAGATCATCAACCAAACAAGAAGCAGCAACATATTGAGCGAATATCGACCAAGCACCTGCCTAAAATGGAAGTATTCATAAACTGTCAAATCCTCCTTGGCTGAAAAAAAGAGAACCCCCACCAAAAGGTAGGCAGTGATAACTCTCTTTCTTTCAGACGAACTAGGCAAATACATATTTTCTTGCATAGGTTTTTCAAAGAGGAAATAACAAATTAAGACAACAAGTAATTAAGTACAAAATCAATACTAGTATAGCTATTAATATTTGTCACTACCAATTCATTTTCAGGCCAATATCTAGAGAAGTTAGTACCAGCAATCACGATTGCTTCCAACTTTCCCTTAAGATTTTCTACCTCATCAATCAATGTAGAAAGCATAGTTCCATCTACAACAATCACAAGTTCTGGTCTTTTCTTAAGATTAGTAACTCCTTTATATACTTTATTAGCTCTATCAAAATTTCTCTTGTATACAAGTTGTTCTTTTTTAGTGAGGGCAGCATAAGCTTCACTCTCCATAAAGCTCGCCATTTCATTGATAGAATCAATTCTCTTCTTGAAGGTATCAAAGTTTGTCAAAAACCCTCCAGAAACCTTATAGTTAAGATATGATACTCCTGTCTTTTTAGCCAAAGCCTCAAGTTCAGCAGCGTACATTTTCTTTTCACATACTACCAAGATTTCCTTTCCAGCAGCTTTTGCCTTTTGAATAGTAGCTTTCGCATCCTCTAATTGCTGAGCAACAGATTCAGGATTGATCACTACAACTCCATTAGTTACCTCAGACCAGTACTTGCTAGTCTTTGGATGAGCTTCATTTTTAAGTGTACCTATATGCGCTTGCGCCTCAACGATTTGATTAACAGATACTGTCATTCGTATAGGTAATAGGAAATATAAAACAGATCCTTGCAAATATTAAGCCTAATGATCAAAGCGTAATCACTCCGCCACAAACCTACTATCCCAAGAATAAAACGAAATCAAAAATCTGATTTCTGTTATTTTTTTACTAAAAACTATTTAAAGTTAATAGTTGCTCCAGCTTCAGTAAGCTTAGTCTTCAAAGCTTCAGCTTCATCAGCCTTAGCATTTTCCTTAATGATAACTGGCGCTTTTTCTACAAGTTCTTTAGCAGCCTTAAGGTCAAGACCAAGAGCCTCTTTTACAACCTTAATTACAGCGATCTTCTGTTGACCAGCATCAGCCAATTCAACATTCATAGCATCTGAAGCTCCAGCATCAGCAGCAGCTCCACCAGCAGCAGCACCTCCTGCAACAACCATAGCAGCAGCAGTTACTCCAAATTCTTCTTCCAAAGCCTTTACAAGTCCGTTAAGTTCAACAGCATTCATTTCTTTTACAAGATCAATAATCTGTTGTTGATTTTTAGTTAACTCCATTGTTTACAAAACATAATAAATAAAATGAGTTTTTAGATGTAATTGAATAGGAGAAAGCCTATTCAGCTTTTTTTGCGATTTGATCAACCACCGCAGCAAATGATTGTACTGGGTAATTGAAAAGGTATGCCAATTTTGACAAAAGCTCTTCCCTTGAAGGGATATTTGCAAGTTCTGTCACATAATCAGAATCATGCCACTTTTTGTCATACCAAGCTCCTAAGAACTTAATAGAAGCAGAAAGCTCCTTAGTTCCAGCGACCTGTTTTGCATACTTGTTAACAACCTTCATAGGAGCGTACTCATCATCATTTGCATAGAGGACAACTACAGACCCATCAAGATCACTTTCAGCTACGGCATCAAACCCAGCTTCCTTGAGAGCAAGTAAGAACAGTTTTTTTCTGACAACATTATATTTACCAGAAGCAGCAATAACCTCTTTTCTGATTTCGGTAGAGAGTGTTACAGGCAATCCAGATTGCTGAAGCACTACTACATTTTTTGCAGAAGTAAGATCTTGCACATACTGTTTTACTAACTCAACTTTTTTCTCTTTTGAGATTGTCATAGTAGAGTAAAACCTTGATATAAAAAATAACCCGTTGCCGGGGCTATCTCATTTTTTAGTCATCTCGAGATTTTACAAAACCCCAAAACTTCCATCAAGATAAGAATAACCTAGGTAGGATTTATCTTTTCTAAAGAAAAGTACCTACTGTCTTCGGCAAAGATAATCCCATATATACTCAATCAAAACAAAAAATCAAGTGATTTTTCTCATGAACGCAATCAGTCAATATAAAAAAATAAAAGCAACTACAAGAAAAAACTGAAAAAATCTAAAGAAAATCAGACTTATACTAATTTTACACCGAACAAAATATCTTAAAAAATAATCTTGACATATGCAAGGATTTATATATAAAAATATAACAAACAAAAAAACAATTTTTAGCAATGAAAAGAAAAATATTCAACTTAAGCAATCTAATAATGCTAATCAAGGCATTAACCTCATTTCAAAAACAGCATTTTAAAGCTGCAATGCTGATAGATGCGGATAATGTAACTCCAAATCTAGTAAAATACGCACTAGAAAAGACAGAGCAAGACTACGGAAAAATAAAAAAACGTCTCATCTATGGGAACTGGGCAAGTCCAAATCTTAATAGTATTTGGAACGAATCCATCAGAAAGTTTCGTTTAGAACGAGTCGATAATCACTCAAAAAGCAAAGGGAAAAACTCAACAGATATCTGTATGACAATCGGAGCAATGGATCTTTTGCACAGAGAAAATATCGACATCTTCATTCTGATCTCAAGTGATAGTGACTTTATCAATCTCGTACATCGTCTCAAGGACGCAGGAAGGGTTGTAATCGGTTATGGTTTAGAAGCAAATACTAATACCCAAAATAGCTATGATGAATTCTATATCGCTAGCCGAGATAAATTTCAGCCACCAGCTCCCCCAAAAAAAGAAAACATTCACACAGTCAGCCTCAAACAAGAGAGCATTCAAGAATCTCTATCAGAGCCATCTCAACAAGCTAAAGAAGAACTAAAACATAAACCTTTAGCACAAAAAGAAGAAAAAAGCAAAGAAGAGAGTAATGCAACGACAAGCAAGACTAACAAAGGAAAATTCGAGGGAGCACTAAAGGAAAAATTTAGCAAAGATGTCCAAACTGCGTATAATCTCTCAGCTCAGAAAACTACCAAAGTATCAATAAATGAACTCTATGAACAATATAAAAAAATTGATCGAGCAATCCAGTTCTTTCACTTTAACAAATTCATAGAAGAAGTTAAAAATACTGAGCATTTCGAGTTCATATTTGATGCTAATGGGAAAGTAACAGAATTAAAATTTAAAAGTCCGTCAGTTTCCTGACGGATTTTTCTTAATTAGGGAAATTTACTTATACTATTTTAGATTTTTTTTCCAATTATTAACAATCTCATCATTTGAAGATCTTCAACTCGTTGAAGGAACAGGATTAATAGATATAGGACATAAATTCAGAAAATTCATCCAGGACTGTAATTTTTTTGTATTTAGTCCTACCGTATTTAACTCTGTTATACCATTAGACTCATTCCATATCCTAAAAAATAATTCTCTTTGTTCCTGGTATTCACTCTCATACA
Source organism: candidate division SR1 bacterium (assembly GCA_013333605.2). Lineage (GTDB taxonomy): Bacteria > Patescibacteriota > Gracilibacteria > Absconditabacterales > Absconditicoccaceae > HOT-345. The sequence continues at coordinate 22,436 of JABCOM020000031.1, read as the reverse complement.
ATCTAAAATCTAATCAAAGTTTCATTCAATTAAGCAAAACAACAATATGTTTTCCATCTTTATTAGGCTTCATTATATACTCATAAAAATTATGGTATTTTTTAGGGAGTCTCTCGGTATCTTTGGAAGACCTCAATAAATAACACTCCGCTACCCTATCTCGTAAAGCAATCCCATATTTAGTACAAATCTCCTTCTGCAACTTATAAACACTTTCCCAGTCTTTAGATCCTATAGCCTGATTAAGCTGATTAAATGTTTCACGACTATCTCCTCAAAAAACATTCTGTATAACCTTCCAGAAACGATTACTCAAATTACAATAGTATATCGGTTCATCTGGATTCCCTCGATCCTGATTTGCGTCTAAGGTTGCCTGTCCCGGGAAAGTTCACAAAATTAAATACTTAACATCCTTCCGCCCTCCATCTGGAAGTAACGGATTTAATCATTTAGTTGGTTCCATGCTAAAAGTAATTAAAAGATAAATAACTCGTATATACTCTTCTCAAAATAATAATCAATACAAAAAACTACCCAATAAAAACCGCTTTCTTCGCACAAAAAAACGAATTATTTGATTTCCTTCGATCAGCAATCTTCTCTCCCTTTTTATCCAGATATGAAAGCTCCTCTACTACAAATCCAGAGGTCAACAAAAGCTCCTTAAGCTCAGCCAAGGCAAAAAGATGATAAAATCTGAATTCAGTCTTTTTCCCCTGCTTCCAAGGGACATAAATATCTCTCCAATCCTTCTTCCCTATTGAAAAAATTCGTATTAAGATTGAACGAGCAACTTGCTTTCGATAGGTCTTTAAAAACCAACTTGAAAGCGACCAATTGGTCATCAACAGAATTCCATCATACTTGAGGGATTTATAACAGTTTTTGAGCAAGTTTCTCCTCTCCTCCACACTCGGCAAATGCTGAAAACTCGCACACGCAACAATCACATCATACTCTTCCTGCCCCGCATTCTGCATAAAAACACTCATATCTCCACAGCTAAACACAGCCTCTGGATGATCCTTGCTCGCATAAGCAAGCAAACCTTCAGATAAATCTACTCCATGATACTCAAAATCTCAATTCCAATGCTCCTTAAGATAAGAGAGGAATCTCCCTCCTCCACATCCAAGTTCAAGAATTCTCGGCTTTTCAAGGTTTAAACTTTTGATATAATCCAAAAAATACTGACCATCAGTCCAATGTTTTTGCCTGGTCTGATAATATTTTTTCGCATTTTCAGTATAAAAGTGAGCAAGATCAGATTTTATCTTTTGCATAGTAGAGTGATGAGAATAAAGGTTTTTCTTTTTGATAGTGTTTTCATACTTTTTTTCAAGGAGAAAGCTTCTCTCATCTGGAGAAATTTTTTGCTTCCCCCTCTCAATTTAGCTTCGCTAGCCAACTTGCAAACTTTACAGTACAAGGAATACTAAGGAAGCCTTAATATGAGGGAGAAAAAAGCCTCTAGGTTTTCCTAGAGGTTTTTTTATATGTAGAGTTAGAGTGGAATCTCACAAGTCTTTACTTTATAGCTTCCAATAACAGTTTTTCCATCATCCTTTTCTCATAATGTAGAGAGAAGATCAGGATTTGATTTATAAGGTTCTACAAGACGTCCTTGAGTTAATCTCCTCAAAACTATTTTTTCTGGAGTGATTTGAGAGACTCTTCGATCTCACTCTTGTCTAATGTATCACTGAGAATTTTCTAAGATACTACCTTCTCCTTTGCTATAAAGCTTATCATTGATTACAAGATAAGTCTCAAAACCTGAATCTCACTGAGGTCTTGTACCAAAAATAAAGTAGTTCTCTCAAGCTTCTCAGTATTCAGCGAGGTTCTTGAGTGATTTACAAAGCTTTGTTTGTCCGCAATAGAATTCCTCTCGAGGTTCCCAGCGTTGTTGACAAAGAATCCCCGCTCTTTCAATCAACTTCTTCTCAGGCAGTCAATGTCTCTTCATAAACTCAGCAAGTACTTTATATTCTCCTATCGGCTCCCAAAGTGATATTCCATCCTCTTTTGATTGACAAACTGGTGATTTAACTTGGTCGTCATCATCTCAGTCAAAAATCCCTTCATTAAAAATAGAGATCATTCCACACATGCCCCCAAGCCCATCAGTTGATGAAAAGTAAATATCCCCTTGTTCATACTTACAGTTCACGGCTACCTTATCAATATCAATAGGCTCTCATTCTGCAAACGGTCTCACTTGAATAGGCGTACACTTCGGGAATTGAGACATAAGAGTTTCCCCAGTCAAAACTTCCTCCTCTTGAACAGCCTCTCCACTCAATACCTCTCCACTCAACATCTTCTCCTCTTGCGGCAGCACTCCACATCCACTCAAAAAAGCGACACCAGCGACCAAAGACCAAAGTCAGTTTTTTTTCATCTTCTCCTACTGAAAAATAAAAGTAGACTTAAAGGTAAAGATTATACAACAAAAGTCAAGTTAATGCCCCTAGGTTATCCCTAGAGTTTTTTTATTTTAACAGAATTATACTTAGATATTAAATACAACAAAATCCTTATATAAGATTCTATCAGGTCGATTTCCACAATCCTTCTCCTCAAAAGATTCAGTTCTCTGATATGAAGTACAGACAAGATTTGGCAATCGCTTAGCTACCATTTCATGTCAGACATTAGTAACGATACTTTGAAAAAAATATTTTTCATTGAATCACAAGATCTCAGACAGAAATCATTCTCTTCATCATATATCAGATATTGCCCCTGAGTAGGCGTCTTGATATTGCTGACTATTAAGAATTTTTACCCCTAAAATCTCTACGAATCCCGATCTTCATAATGGGCTATTATCTCCCTGTATTTCCCCCGTTTCTTCTTTCCCATAGAGCAAAAAGGTTGGTTGGTTATTATTTCCATTTCTATCTCAGTTTACAAAAAGCATACTCCCCTTAGTCTCTTTCCCAAGCCTCACTTGGAAACCATAGACCTCATTTCTATAGATGAGAGCATCTCCCGTTTGTGTCACAATCGCTCCGCTATTCACTTCCGTAATTACAACAATCGGAGTAGTATCTCCTGTCTGTGCCTGCACTTCTGCAAGGGTAAGCTTCGCTTCTTTTCAGCTTAAAGCTTCTGCTGGCGAAAGTTCTGTTTCATTTCCTGTTTGTGAAATATCTCCACTCAATACCTTCTCCTTCTGTAGCAAGACTCCACAGCCACTCAAAAAAACTATACTAGCGACCAATAACCAAAGTCAGTTTTTTTTCATCTGAGGAATATTAAAGATAAAAGAAACTCCTTAGAATACTATCCTAAGGAGCTTCAAAGTCAAGTCCTTTTCACAAGGTAAATCAGAACGCAAACGAGGTAAAAGTTATTTCTTGATTCTATTGAGAGTATAATAGCTTCCGTCATAATGGTTAATCAACTGATAGTAATAGTCCTTGTCCGAGAGTAAGGCATACTCCCTCTTAGATCACTCCTCCGTTGTATACGGAACAACTTTGTATTTCATACTTGCTCAGTCTATTGGAAAGACTGCATTTCAGTAGTAGTGCAAGAAATACATTTTATTGTCATGATAATAGAGGTTTGGCTGGTCAAAGGGATCTTTATCAATGAGTTTTCGATTCTTCTCATCTATAGTTCCTGTGTAAGCTTTGATATCTCGAGGTTGCCCTGAATTCACATAGGTCTTTATCTCTGGGAATGAAAGCAATCTAAAGTCGGCGTTCTTCTTCTCTCTGATCAAGGCATATCAGTCCTTTGAATATCCTCGTCTATATACTCGATCTTTATCACTTCCAAGATAGTTGGTATATTGTCTGCCTCAATTTCGATAGAACTCTCGACCTTTTTTTCTGATAAATCTCTCTTCTTCCTCTCAGGTTAAAACCTTATATGACTCATCTCTAGGAATAAACGAAAATGTCTGAGGATCTACTGGGAACTTATACGGAGGCAATACAAGGTAGCCATCAGAATAGAGTGCTATATTAAGGTAATACTGCTCTCATGGCGAACCTATAACCTTCATATTAGGAATATCTGACTTTCTAAATCCCAAATTTGATCAAGCACTAAAATCAAATCCACTAAAATGATAAAAATAATAATACTTATCATCCTCAAGGTAGAGATATCCTCAAGTATTATGCCATTGCTGATGTGTTCCTGTCGCAACGATCTCAGCATTAAGGATTTTATATTTTCGATCTGGATCGACAAAGAAATCGTAAACATCACTCTCATATTCTGCAACTTTTCAGTTAATATAATACCTTCACGGTAAAAGCTTCATATGTCTTATATCAGGAAATCCTGTTGTATTCATAAATGCGTAATTTTCATTGGGCGTGATGCCTGAGTGCTTATCATTTCAGGTATGAGTCTTTGAGATTCAAGGAACAACCTGCTGAGAGTCCCCTTGTATCTGAGATACTTCTAACTGATACTGAAATCCAAGAAGAAACACAAGACTAAGAAAAAGTGTTAGCATAGCTTAGATTGGAAAGATATAAAAAACTCCTTAGAATATTATTCTAAGGAGCTTCAAAGTCAAGTCATTTCTCTTTTCTTAATTCTTTTCTTGCAAATATTTCTCTGCCTCAAGTGCGGCCATACATCCAGTCCCAGCAGAAGTGATCGCCTGCCTATACTTCTTATCCTGTACATCTCCAGCAGCAAACACTCCAGCAACACTCGTCTGAGTGCTACCAGGCTGCGTCTGAATATACCCAGCTTCATCCAATTCAAGCTGACCATCGAGGAAATCAGTATTTGGCTTGTGACCAATCGCATAAAACAATCCTGAACATTCAATCAGCTTTCTTTCTTGAGTTTGATTGTTAACTACTCGAACTCCTTCCAAGAGCTGATTTCCTACCGCCTCAACTGCTTCGGTATTCCAGAGGAAAGTGATTTTTGGGTTATTGAGTGCCCTTTCCTGCATCACTTTAGAAGCCCTCAGCTGTTCTCTTCTTACAAGCACAACCACTTCACTTGCAAAATGTGTGAGATGAATCGCCTCTTCCATCGCTGCATCTCCTCCTCCAACTACTAAAATCCTCTTATTTCTAAAGATTGGAAGCCCTCCATCACAAATCGCACAAGCAGAGATACCCTTCTGCCAAAAGAGCTCCTCTCCTGCGATATGCATTCTCTTTGCTGTAGCTCCAGTCGCGATAATCAAGCTATCAGCTGTAAATACATCAGATCAAACTCTGACTTCAAATGGTCTTTTGCTCAAATCAACACTTTCAACAGTCTTAGTCTGAATTTCTGCTCCAGAATTGAGTGATTGCTTCCTCATCTGACTCATCAATTGACTACCATCGATTCCCTCTGGAAACCCTGGGAAATTCTCTACAACAGTTGTAGTCGTAAGCTGACCTCCGGCAGCGATCCCACCAGCCATAAATCCCTCAAACATCAACGGCTCAAGTAATGCCTTCCCTGTATAAATTGCTGCAGTATGTCCTGCTGGACCTGATCCAATAATAATAACCTTTCTATGATTCATATCTTAAATTACAAAAAAAACTAAAAAGCTGACCTTTTTTATAGGAATCAGCTTTTTCTTTGCAAGGAGTTTTTTAGAAAACTCTCTACTCTAACACAATCTCATCACTCCCAGAATCCGCATCAACACTACCAGAATTCACCTCGACTTCTACAGCCTCATCCGCCGACAAAACTCAGATTTCTCATCTTTTGCTTGCCTCACCAAAAATCTCTCCCGCCTTGCACACTCCATTAAAGAAATCCGCCTCAGCACATTCACTTCCATCAGTAAAAACGCAGTAGCCCTGGAGTCTTCAGCTCTCCTCTCTCATCTCTAGATTCCCCTCATGATCCAAACAATACAAAGAAATCTGATCCTGAAGCGTTGGTTGGAATTCAGGAGTGTTTTGTAGTCCACAGCCAGCTAAAAGCAGCATTGAAAGAGTTATCAAAACAAACCTAATTCTCTTCATAATCATATACAATAATACTTATAAAAGCAGTTTGAAGACATCCAGTAACAAAACAACCTATCTCTTCCTTCTAGAAAATCCCCTCTTTCCTTGACCAGAAGATGAACCACGATCCATTTTTGCCTTAGAAATCAGCGATTTTCCTTTTACCTTACGAGATTTGAAAGCATGAAGAATATGCTCAGCCTCTAGATACGGCACCGTCACAAAAGAGAAATCTTCCATCACTCTCACATCATCAATCATCCTCGCCTTTACCCCAGTTTCAGTTACCAACATATCTACTAAGCTACGAGGACTATAACCAGCTTTTTTTCATAAAGCAATAAAAAGTCTGGATTTTCCAGTCGTATCAATCTTTACCTCACTGATTTCCTTATACATCTGCGGATTAAAGCTATCATCATAGTTAAGCCTCAAGAGCGCAGCAATCACTTCTTCTGGAGTGTGAGTTTTCGTAAGTTCTTTGACAATAGGCAGATAGTCCAGATATTTTTGTCCATCAAGCACTGCATCAACATCTCTAGAGAGCTGTTCCTTCTTTTTTGCAATAATCTCCTCTGCTGAAGGAATTACTCACTTTTGAATATCAGTCTTGGTAATCTTTTGAAGTGAAATCAGCTTTCTATATTCCTGTGGAGTCACAAAACTGATCGCGATTCAGGTTTTTCAAGCTCTTCCTGTTCTCCCAACTCTATGCACATACCTTTCAATCTCCTGAGGCAGAGCATAATTGATCACATGGGTGATATCGTTCACATCAATTCCTCTCGCAGCCACATCAGTCGCAACAAGGATTTTCGCAGTCTTATTTTTAAACTGATCTAGGATCGTTTCTCTCTGCTTTTGCAAAATATCTCCATGCAAACCATGAGCTTGATACCCTCTCTCCATCAATTTCCCAGTCACAAAATCAACATCTAACTTTGTCTTACAAAAAACAATCCCATAAAAATCTGGTTCTACATCAATGATTCTACAAAGTGCATTCAGCTTATCCTCTTCCTGCACCTCAAAATAAATCTGAGAAGTCTGAGTTGTCGTCATCTGATCATTTTTCACAGAAACGAGTTGATAGTTCCCCATATATTTTTTAGCAACTGAGAGAATTTCTTTAGGCATCGTAGCAGAAAACAAGAGGACCTTTTTATCAGGATTTGCTTTTTTGAAAATTGTCTCAATATCATCAATAAATCCCATATTCAGCATCTCATCTGCTTCATCCAGAATGAAATATTCCAAACTATCAAGCTTCAAACTTCCACGATCCAAATGATCAATCACCCTACCTGGCGTTCCAACAATAATATCTACTCCCTTTTTCAAAGCTGAAATCTGAATAGTATAAGACTGTCCTCCATAAATTGAAAGGACTCTCAGCTCTTTTCCTGTTTGAAAGGATTCAATTTCCTCTGCTACTTGGTTTGCAAGCTCTCTAGTTGGCGCAAGGATCAATGCCTGAGGACGATGAGTCCCCTGAAGCTTTTCAATCAATGGTAGTCAAAAGGCTGCAGTTTTCCCTGTTCCTGTAGCAGCCTGACCGATAATATTCTCCTCCCCAGCCAAGAGCAATGGAATCACCTTTTCCTGAATAGGAGAAGGCGTTTTATAACCCTTTTTTTCAAGTGCTACTAAAGTCTTCTCGGTAAGTCCGAGTTGCTTAAATGTTGTCATAATCTGTGATTTTGAAAATCTAAAAACGGTAACCCAAAGCCAAATCTGGCCAAGAAATCACCGTTTTTTGTTAAGATTCAGAGATTTTTCTACCACAGCCTTGAAGTTATAAGTAACTATAGTAAAATCCTGATCAATTACTAGGGATTCTTTAAAATCAGCTTTTTTACTATAAAAAATACCTTGTTAATCATGATAAAAAAGATATAGATACCGAAATGTTTTTATATTTTTATAGCAACAATGTATAAAAAAGCATTCCTTGCACTCTTTATAGGAATCCTCTTTTTAGCTGCAAGCATTCTCGCCTCACTCACCACAGCAAAAACTGTCCTAAATGGGATCTCTACAACAGCTCTGGTTATAGAAGTGAAAACCAATGTTAACTATACAAGTCAAAGCACTAAAAATTCATTAAAACTAGAATATCAATGCTGAGACTCAACCATAAGAACTTCTTGGACAAAACCATCAAGTACTTATCATGAAGAAGGATCTGAGCTCCGAGCATTTTGCAATCCAAATGATCCTGAAGACATCGCAATCATCGATGGAACAGTATATGGATTCGCCGCCTTTCTCATCTTTAGTATTCTAATCATAATTTGAGGAATCTTCCTGCTCAAAAAAGCTATTAAAATCAGTGCTAAAAAGAAAAAATTAAAAGAAATCTGAACTCCGATTTTGCTTGAGATCGACTCTCTAAAAGCAACATGAGTTGTAATGAATAATAAAAGAGAATATCTTATCAAAGTGAACTACAAAGGCGAAATCCTAACAAGCGATGAACCGATCTATTATCAGCCTAATAACTGAAAAATCACAGTCTATATCAATACTATCGATCCAAGCGAATACTGGATTGATACTAAAAGCATTATTGAAGAAGAATAAAACATCCATTTTTTGCTAAGATCTAAAAAATGATTATACTTAACATCAGATTTTTATTTCTATAAGTAAAAAACGATGTATACAAAAGCTTTTATTCCCCTTTTAGTAGGTTTAATATTTGCGGGATTTGGAATCTATATTTGCTGGACACCAACGGAGCTCATGCTAAATGGACTTAGCTCAACAGCAAGAGTTATAGAAATCGAGGAAAGCATTGACTCAGAAGGAGATACGATGTATAAGCCTAAATTTCAATATCAATGCGGTAGTGAGGAGTTACACGAAACATGGTCTAACATTAAGTCAAACACCTCTTATAGTATTGATGAAATCGTAAACATCAAATGTGATCCTCAAAATCCAGAGAAAATGACAGTGATGGAGCTATCTACATTCTTATTGTTTCTCTCACCTGTAATTGGAATAGCTACAAGCATTTCTGGGATTATCTTGCTAAAAAAAGCTATTAAAATCAGTGCTAAAAAGAAAAGATTAAAAGAAATTTGAATTCAATTAACTCTGAATATAACAGGGATTCACGAAAGTTGAGTTATTATTAATGAAAGGAAGGAATATCTCATTGATGTAGAACACAAAGGAGAAATACTAACAAGTGATGAGGGAATCTTTTCCCCAATAAACAGCTGAAAAATCACCGTATATATAAACCCAACAGATCCGAGCGAATACTGGATCGATACAGAGAGCATTATTGAAGAATAATAGAAAAACCTGATCAAAAGTCAGGTTTTTTCTAATGTATCTTAAAAAATTTACTTTACTTTTTCAATCAACTTTCATCTCAATTCCTCAAAACCTTTTCCCTCCTTAACTGAGATAAACACACAATTAAAATCTGAATACTTTTCTCTTAATTGTGCAATTCTCTCCTCATCAGCTTTATCAATCTTATTGAAGACAAGAATCTTATCCTGATGTGCTCAAATATCGCTCAAAACCTTATGAACAACTTCTATTCTCTCATCAACAAAAGGATCACTCGCATCAATAACATGGAGCAAAAAATCTGACTCAATACTATCTTCCAGAGTTGAAGAGAAAGATTTTACCAACTTTGGAGGCAAATCTCTGATAAATCCAATCGTATCATTAAGCAAAACCTCCTTACCAAGTCAGGTTTCTGGATTTGTGATCAGATAACACTTTCCAACATTCGTCCCAAGCGTCGCAAAAAGCTTATTCTCAGCCAAAACGCCCTTATTGGTCAAAGCATTGAGCAGTGAGGACTTCCCAGCATTGGTATATCAAACGATCCCAATCGTTGGCATTCCCTTCTTTTTACGAGCATCACGATGGAGTTTTCTCATTTGTTCATATTCAACAAGCTTCTTCTCTATTTTCAAAACTTTTTCCTTCAAATGCCTCTTCATTCTTTCTGTATTGGTTTCTCAGATCCCTCTTGTTGCTCAGCTTCCACTTCCAGAAGAACCTCCCTGCCTACTGAGCTCCATACCCATTCCATAGATTCTAGGTCCCATATGCTTAATCGCAGCAAGCTCAATCTGAAGTCTAGCTTCACCTCACTCTGCATGTTTCTCAAAAATCTTCAAAATCAGATCAATCCTATCTCGAGCAACCATCTTTTCTTTGAGATTTTGTTCCTCACTGACTAAACGTAGCTTTTCATTGATCGCATAAATCTGAGCAGGCTTCAAAGCATTTCCAATCACAAGCAGATTTGCCTCCAAGCGAAGCATATCTTCTACAATTTCCTCAAGCTTCCCTTTTCAAACATAGGTTCTCAAATCTGGTTGATCTTTTTTCTGATACTTTTGCAAGACTACAACTCCTCCATAAGTATTAACAAGGTTTTCGAGTTCTCTCATTCTATCTTCTAGAATCTCCCTTGAAGTCTGTTTGTCGACAAGATCTACTAAAAAGACACGAAGAATTGGCTGTTGTTCTATTTGCATTTCATCTTCTTATTCAAATAAAAACTCCCATTTCCACTGATAAATATAAACAATCTCTATTCAAATGCAAATAAAAATCTGATCTCAACGATGGACGATAAGTCATTACGAGCAATAGCAAGTCCAAAAGGTATCAAAAATCTCAATAAAATCTTGTGAAAAAAGAAAAAGTCCTTATACTTGAGTAAATACCCTTTACCACTATCAAAACAAAACCTATGAAACGACTTGCAAAACTATTCCTTTGGATCATCAAACTTCGCTATACCGTGCAGATCACCTGACTTCCAAAGAAAGCAAAAAATCAGACTTTCCTTATTTTACCAAACCATATCTCTTTCCTAGAGCCTATGCTTATTTGGAGTATTTTCCGTCCATATACCAAAATTAGGCCTGTTGTTACAAGCTTCTTTGCAGAGAATCGTATTTTAGCTCCGATTTTCCGCCTCATCGGTGCAATTAGTGTTGAGGAAAATCCATCTAATCAAAAAAAAGATTTCTCTGAAAGCATTAACTCAAGCCTCTCAGAACTCAAAAACGCACTCAAAAAATCTGACTCAGTTCTTTTATTCCCATCAGGACAGCTTGCAGGGCAAGGACTAGAATATCTCTGAGGGAAAAAGTCAGCCCTTCTCGCAGTAAATGCAGCTCCTGAAAATACAAAAATTCTTACAGTTCGCATCCAAGGATTATGGTGATCTATGCGATCTAAAGCTCGAACAGGAGAAAGTCCAAACCTCTTCCGAAACTTTGCTAAAGCAATACGATATCTCCTTGCAAACCTCATATTCTTCCTCCCAAAGAGAAAGATCACAATTGAGATCGTAGAACAGACTGACTTTCTCAAGGAGCAAGCAACCACTTCCCTTGAAGCATTCAATCATAATTTAGAAAATTTTTATAACAAAAAAGGAGAAGAAAAAGTCAGGTTTCTACCGCATTATTTTTACTATAACGATGTAAAAAATAGGGCATTACCGGATTTTATCCAAGACTCGATCAAAAGCCTAAAAACAACGAAAACCTACAATACACAAAATTTTAATCCTGAAATCATCAAAACAATCTTTTCAGAACTCAAAATACTAAAACAAATTCCTGCAGAAACACCACTTTCTCTTGAACAAAACCTTATTCTTGATCTGTATTTAGATTCATTGGATATGGCAGAAATCAAAAACATCATCCTTGCAAAATACCCATCAGCTTCAAATACCCCAGTACTTGAGATCAAAACAGTAGCTGATTTGGTCGCAATGGCAATGGGACTTACCCAAAGTGAAGCTTCTGATTTCAAGCCTTGTGATTGGAAAATCAGCTCAAAAAAACAAGAACGATTATTAGATGAAAAGCTGAATATCCTTGAACATTTCAAGCTCCAGCGAAAAACAGATAAACAAGCAACTCAAATCTACGATCAGATTTTTGGACTCCAAACAAGAAGTGATATGGTATTAAAATCGCTTCTCATTAGTGATTATCTGAAAAGCATTCCATGAAAACATATCTGAATCATGCTCCCCTCTCTCGGAAGCACAAGTATTCTCCTACTTTCAACCTACCTTGCAGAGAAGATTCCAGTAATGATGAACCGAACTCATCCACAAGGCGCTTTTGACCATTGTGTAAAGTTTTCAAAAACACAAAAAATCCTGACTTCCAAAAAGTTTTTTGACAAGATCAATATCCCACGATTAAAGGACTATGATTTTATTTTCCTTGAAGATCTCCTCAAAAACATCTCACTCTTCCGCAAAATTAAAGCCCTCATCAAAAGTAAGTTTTTCCCTCTCCCAAAAAAATTAGATCCAACAGCAGTTGTCCTCTATACTTCAGGAAGCGAAAACCTCCCAAAAGCAGTTGAACTTACTCACAAAAACCTTATTACCAATCTTCAGGGAGCTTTAGATATCATGCATATCAAACATGATGAAAGACTCTTCTGCTACCTTCCTCCATTCCATAGTTTTGGTTTTACAGTCAATACCGTGCTTCCACTTGTCGCTGGACTCAGATCTATAAATACGCCAGACCCTAACGACTCACTCACTGTTGCCAAGTTGATCGATCATACAAAACCGACACTCTTAGCAACAACCCCGACCTTTTTGAGAAACCTATTACATATTGCCGCACCAGATCAGCTAACTTCATTAAGATATGTGATCACTGGAGGAGAAAAGTGTAGTGAAGCGGTTTTTGAAAAGTTCAAAAAATCTGTTCCTCACTGAGTAATTCTCGAAGGATACTGAATCACTGAATGTAGTCCGATCATCGCTATCAATCCTATTGAAAAACAAAAAGCTCAATCTGTGGGAATCAGTATTTGAACTGGTAAAATTAAAATTGTAAATATTGATACAAACCAAGAGATGGATTCTAATCAAGAATGAATGATTCTCTTCTCTGCACCAAGTGTATTCAATGGTTATCTAGATAGTAGTATTGAAAATCCATTTCTAGAGATCGACTGAGAAAGATGGTATAAAACCTGAGATCTAGGATATCTGGATAAAAATGGCTATCTTTATATCACAGGGAGAAAAAAAAGATTTCTAAAACTCTGATGAGAGATGATTTCTCTACCATTTATCGAAAGTTTATTACTAGAGAAATATGGTAGTGATGCATGAGCAAATCTCGCTGTTGAATGAAAGGAAACTGAAGACAATGTTGAAATTACCCTTTTCTGCGTTGATTTCAGCCCATCGCTCAAAGAAATCAATCTCTACCTTAAATCTAAATGAGTTAATAATCTTATCAAAATCGATCATATAAAACCAATTTGAGAGCTTCCTCTCCTCGGAAGTGGGAAAATAGACTACAAAATTCTGAAATCAATGTGCTAAACCTTTATTTTGCTTTATGATTATGCATTTTCTCGTTTGTTGTGCTACTTCTTGAGAGCTTAAAACTGTTAAAACTCAAATCAAAGTACTAAACCTCAAATCAAACCTAAAAATCTCCTATCTCTGCACAGGAATTGGAAACTATGAAACCATCTATTCTCTCACAAAATTCTTGACCGAACACGCTGAATCAGATTTTTTCCTAATAAATATCGGAATCTGCTGACATACTTGCCTACAAACACCACCAAAAGCAATTCAAATCTGAAGAATAAAAAATCTGACTACTCAAAAGGAACTCCTACCTCCACTACCTATACTGTTTGAGCAAATCACTAGTATCCGATCTTCTGAAACCGTTATGACCGAGCAAATCATAGAAGAAAACTCTTTTGTAGATATGGAAAGCCGAGGGATCGAGCTCGTATGCGATAAATTCAGGATTCCTCGTCTATTTCTTAAGGTCCCTTTCGATAAAATCTGAATCGAAACGCAAAATTTTGATAAAGAAAAAGCCCTTGAGATGCTCGCAAATCATATCGATTACGAAAGACTTATCAAAAACCTAACCTCTCAAGAGCTTATACACTAATTGTTTTTTCAGAAGATTATCAAACGCTTAAAAAGCTGATTATTTTGTAGAAAAGTTCAACTTTCCTCACTTTTCATCTACAATAACTTTAGACTGTGCTGGGATTTTTCACTCAATAATCTCAAACGCTAACTCATCTAAAAGATAGGTCTGCAAAGCTCTCTTGAGCGGTCTTGCCCCAAACTGAGGATCTCGTCCTTTTTGTGCAAGGAAGCTTTTCGCCTTTTCAGTAAGCTCAACTTCAAGTTCTTTTCCCTCAAAGATCTGCTTGAGATAGCCATTGAGCTGCACATCAACGATATCGCGAATCTCACTCTCTCAAAGAGCATTGAAAAGTACGATATCATCAAGCCTATTCAAAAATTCAGGACGGAAATGCTGCTGAAGCAATGGCATCATCTTAGATAAAAGATCAGAAAAATCTGATTTTTTATTTTTTTCTCCTTGCTCTAGCAAGAGCTCAGAACCAATATTTGAGGTCAAGATAATAATAGTATTCTTGAAATCTACAGTCTTTCCAGTGCTATCTGTCAATCTTCCATCATCTAATACCTGTAAAAGCAGATGAAAGACCTCAGGATGCGCTTTTTCCACTTCATCAAAAAGCACGACAGCATACGGCTTCCTCCTAACAGCCTCTGTCAATTGTCCTCTCTCCTCATAACCAATATATCCTGGAGGAGAACCAATCAATCTGGATACAGAATGCTTCTCCATATACTCTGACATATCAATTCTAATCAAAGCATTCTCATCATCAAACAAGGTATTTGCAAGCGCTTTTGCAAGCTGAGTCTTTCCTACTCCAGTAGGTCAAAGGAAAAGGAAGGATCCAATTGGTCTATTTGGATCTTTGAGTCCAGCCCTTGCACGGCGAATAGCATTCGCTACGAGATGAACAGCCTTTTCTTGTCCAACGACAGACTTTTTCAAAATTGCCTCAAGATCTGCTAATTTTTGCATCTCAGTAGAAACGAGCTTAGCAACAGGGATTCCTGTCCACTTAGCAATAACTTGAGCAACATCCTCACTATCCACAATATCCTGAGAGGCATTTTGCTGTGCTTTGGTTTCTAGCTCCTCAAGCTGCTTTTGAGCCTGAGGCAATTCTCCATAGCGGATCTGAGCAACTCTATTGTAATCTGTTTGCTTCTCAGCAACTTCTGCCTGATGCTCAAGATTCTTGATAGTCTCCTTCAAACTCTTAAGTTGCTGAGTTTGTGCCTTTTGCCTCTCCCATTCAGCTTTTTTTATCGTATATTTTTCCTTGAGCTCCACAAGCTCTTTTTCTATCTGTGCAAGACGGTCTTGCTTTGGTATTTTTGCCATTTGTTTTCTGTGATAATAATATAAAAATATAGCACCAATATTTAACAAGTGCTATAATAGGAAAAAAAATCAGATTTTCAAGAGATTTTTTAGAAAAAATATTCCTCTAGTATCAAAAAAACTCCCTCATAGAGGAGAGAGCTTTCTTATATTCTTAATCATAAAGAAAGAAAATCCTGAAACTATTCAGCTTTCTTTTCTTTTGAGCAACATGCCTTTCCATCAGCATTCTTCTCGCAGCATTTTTTACAGAAAAGAGACTGAAGAGCGAATCTTCCTGATCCACTTACTGTAAGTGCAACTGCAAGTCCGCAGAGAACTGCATCTAGCTCAATCTTATCCCAATCCCATCCTTTCACATTCATTGCTCCAAGCATAATAATAGCAAGAATTGGCGCCACAAAAGAAACGAAAAGCCCAAGAATAAGCAATGCTCCAAGCACTACTTCTCCAAGTCCGAGCACAAAAAGCCACTGAGCAGGATCCAAAAATGTTAGTCCAAGGTTATGAAAAGCACCACCTACAAATCCAGCCATCCCCTCATTTGCATTGATAAGCTTTGGCAATCCATGAATAATAAAGATAGCACCTACGATAATACGAATCAAAAGAATAGCACTACATTTTCTGTGTTTCATTGTATATAAGAATAAAAAGTAAAGACAAAGTTACTCTAGGAATTTTCTAATAATTATCAAGAGATTTTTCAAATCAAAAAAACTGATTTAAAAAAATTAAATCAGCCTTCATTTTGAGTTTTTACATTTCTAACCTTTGAACCACAGGTAGAAACAACTACGAAAGGCAGCATAATAGTAAGGCTCAAAGCTCCACCAGTCCAAAGGAGATCAAAGAAGTCCCCAGCTCCAAAATACCAAAATACAGAGCTTATGAGTAATGTTCCAGTGATCCATACACCACACCACAAAAGTAGTGTCATGATAACAACCAAACTCTTTTCAAATGCACGCTCAAAAGCGCACTTTTTAAATAATGTTTTACGCATAATTTATTTTATTTAATAAGAGGAAGAATACATATTTATAAAAAAAAGTCAAGATATAAAAAAAGCTGACTTAAGAAACTTAAATCAGCCTTCATTTTTTTCATCATTGAAACAAAATTTTTTATTCCCAACTCACTTTTTCTCAAAACAGAGAACTCCTATAAAAAATCCTATCATAAGTATAAAGATTAGATTTGTATAGTTTTCTACCCCCAATAAAGGGACAAAAACCACAAATATCGCTAGCAACAAAAAAAGAATTTTTGCAGCATAAATAAGAAACTTTTTCATAGAAAATCATTTTTATTAACCAAGGAGAATATAGCTATTCTAATATTTAAATCAAGCTCAGATTCAACTCAACCACCGAGCAATCACAAATAGAACATATCTCTAATCAATCACCATGCAGCTATACCCAAGTTCTTGAATTTTCTGAACTGTGATTGGGTATTTTACCTCAGAGAAATTTTCAAGTAAAAAAATCCTCTTAAAATCAGATTCCCCATTTTTTTCTTCCTTAAAAATCTGATTATACCTCCAATATTTTCCCTGATATAGGATAAAAGTATGATTTTCCTCACAAATATGATATTTTTTGATTCCAGCTTGAGTAGTCAAGATCTGCCCCTTCAAATGTTGATCAGTCGTTCGCAACTTCAACTGCAAAGGTACAGAGAGCGTATTCTTAATTTTTAAATCCACATAATTATAAAAAACTGTAGCTCCAGAAGCAAAAGGCAGCACTCTTCATGAATCAGGGAACACATCAAAAGAGTGCCTATGCCTCTCTAAAACCTCAACATCTAGATGAATAAACATCCAATACAAAAGATTTGAAAGCTGACATAAACCTCCTCAAACTCCAGGGATAACCTCACCTCCAGAAATCAGCATTCCATCTAAATATCACTCTTTATAACTAGGCTTTCAAATCCTCTCCCAAAAGGAAAACACCTCTCAGGGCTGAATAATCAATCAATCTAAATGTCCAATCGAAATTTGGATATTTTTAATTTTATTTTTTTGCAAAAGAGGATCGCTCTCTCCAAGTTTTCTCATCAGAAGCGACTGATGCCTCACTGCAACAAAAGGCAAATATGATCAATACTTTCTAGCTAGTTTCAATTTTAAATATTGAAAAGAAGCCAGGAATCTCTTAGTAAAGACAAACAAAGGTCTTAAAAAAGGGAATCTCATACTCCAAGAGAGTTTTTGTTTAGATTGAAACTCCAAAAGTTCTCTAATCCTTGTCTCAAGCATTTTTCAAACTCATAAAATAATCTAAAAAAGTCCTCACTGTTGAATCACTTTCTTTGGCTGCTGAGATTCACTAAACTCAAGTCCAAATTTAGAAACAATTTCTTCCCAACTATCAAATATTTCAAGTCAGAGTTTTTTTGCTTTTTCTGCCTTTGAGCCAGGCTTCTCTCCGATAAGCATAAAATTAGTCGTCTGAAGTGGATTTTCATCATACTGATAACCTTTATCTTGCAAGTGTTTGATAAGCACTCCTCTACTCATTGGAAAGCTTCCAGTCAATGAAAAGTGGCTTCATCACATAGACTCCACCACCTTCTCTTCTGAAATCAGCTTAATACCAGCACCCTCAAAAATAGACAAAACTTTTAGATTTTCAGGATTAGAAAAATAAAGCTGAAGCCCTTCAATGATCTTTCCTCAAACTCCATAGAGCTCAGAAAGTCACTCTTTATCTCACAAAATATTTGGAATATCGCTCAAGCGCTGCACCTTTTTACTCAGCAAATACTCTGCTAAATCTTGAGCAATTTTTTTCCCAACATTAGGGATTCCGAGTGCATTTAGAAGTCTCCACAACGGTTTTCTCTTTGAGAGTTCAAGTTGCCCAGCAAGTTCCGCAATTTTCTTTTCTCAAAAGTTTGGAAACTTACGAAGCAAAATCTGATTTTCAATCTTTTCTAAAGCATAAATATCAGAAACTGAGCGTAAAATCCCCTGTTGAACCAGCACCTCAACCATAGAATCTCAGATTCCTCAGATATCCATTGCATCCCTAGAAACAAAATGAACAATTTTTTCCTTGATCTGCGCGGGACAAGCTGGATTTGTACAATAGTAGTGAATATCAATATTACTAATAGGTCAATTACAAGCTGGGCAAAAAAGTGGAGGACGGATAAAATCCTGAGTTCCATCTCTCCTTTCTTTAATCACTCATACAATATAAGGGATAACCTCTCAACTCCTCTGCACCCAGACAAAATCTCACTTTTTGATTTGCTTATTTTGAATAAAATCAAAATTGTGCAGACTTACTCTAGAGATCTGAACTCCAGAGAGCTGAACCGGCTGAATATTAGCAACTGGCGTGATAATTCCAGTCCTTCCCACCTGAAAATCTACGCTCTGAATCTGACTAGCCACCTGCTGAGCTGGAAATTTATAGGCAATAGCTCGCCTCGGATGATGCTCCGTAGTACCTAATACTTCACGAATACCAAGCTGAGAAGCTACCTTTCAAGCATTAGAAAAATCTGATCAAAAAAGACTCACCTCAGATTTTTGCTCTCTATAAACCTGCTCCTCATCTGTCATCTTTATCACCAGTCCATCAAAATCATAGTCTTGATCATCCAAATATTGCTTAAGCTGAAAATCTTGCGTTAAAGCTCAGATTTCATCAATATTTTGTGGATCATTCGCTCTAAAAGGCAATTCAAATACTGGCAATCAAAGCTCTTTCAAAATCAGATGCTGATCTCACTCCAAAATATCATACACGAAACAAACAAGGTTTCTCCTAGCAACTTCAGCACTATCCAAAAGTTTAATACTTCCAGCTGCAGCATTTCTCGTATTTGCAAATGAAGATAATCCCGATTTCTCCCTCTGTTGATTGAGCTCAAAAAGCTGTTTTTTCCCCATCATAATTTCCCCTCTCACTCTCAAGACTCCAGAATAAGGGATTTGCTTGGGCAGATTTCTAATAGTCTTCACATTTTGCGTGATATCTTCTCATATTTTCCCATCTCATCTTGTAATTGCCTGCACAAATTCCCCATTTTGGTAAACAATCTCGACAGAAAGTCAGTCAAACTTAGGTTCTAAAAGGTATTTTCGATTCTTACATCCAGCTTTTTCAGCTATTTTTATGCCTCTCTGCGCCCACGCCTTAATATCCGCAAGAGAATAGCTATTTTCAAGAGAAAGCAAAGGGAAACGATGTTCAGCTTTCTTAAATCCATCAGAAAGTTGACCTATCAAGGCTTGTGTAGGAGAATTTGAAGAAATCAGCTGAGGAAAATATTCCTCAATCTGCTTCAGATACGAAAAAAGCTGATCGTATTCAACATCAGAGATAATCGGCTTCGCATCAATATAATACAAATGATTATGATCACTAATCACATCAATAAATTCCTGATATTTTGCTCTCGCCTGTTCCAAATTCAGTTCCTGAACATGCGGATACTCAATCATAAACTTCTGTAAATTCAAGGTATCTTGAGATAACTGACTACTTCCCATCTCTCAAAAAAAGATAAAAATCAGATTTTTCTGCCTGTTATTATTGTTTCTTGCTCTAAAAATGCAAGAGATATCTCAAAGAAAATTCCACTTGCTTTTCAAACCAAGATTTCTACATATAGAAATGGATATCTTTTTACTTCTATTGAAAAAACATGCAACAAACACTCATTATTCTAAAGCCAGATGCCGTACAAAAAAACCTTATTGGAGCAGTAATCTCTCGTTTTGAACAGGCGGGATTCAAAGTTAAAAACCTCTATGCGCTCAAAGCATCTAAAGAGATACTAGAAAGCCACTACGAAACGATTGGGAAGCTTCTCACCAGGACAAATGCTGAAATTTTTAATGAAGTTGTAGACTATATGGCTTCTGATACGATTATTCCTCTCCTTTTGGAAGGAGAGAATGTGATAGAAGCCGTGAGAGCTATGGCTGGGAAAACTCGCCCTCGAGAAGCAGCTCCTGGGACTATCAGAGGTGATTTCTGAGCAAAAGACCCTAATGGACCAATCCACAATGTAATCCATGCCTCTGCAAACGAGGAGGAAGCTGAACTTGAAATCAAACTTTGGTTTCCAAATAACTAAAACAAAACTCTCTTTTGAACGAAAATTCAAAAAAACCTGATCAAAAGTCAGGTTTTTCTTTTTTCATACATTATGAAGATATTATTTTTTTGCCAATGAAGCGATTCCTTTCATTGCCTCAAGCACCTCAACTGGGATCATCCAAATAGTAGTATTTGACTGATCAGAACTAATATCATTGATTGATTGTAAAGTTCTCAAATGAAGCGCACCTGGAGCCTCAGAAAGCATAGTTGCTGCCTTAGTAAGATTCTCAGCACTCGCAAGTTCTCCCTCTGAAGTAATAATCTTTGCTCTCTTTTCTCTTTCTGCCTCAGCCTGCTTACCAATTGTTCTCTTAAGATCATCTGGAATATTAATATCCTTTAACTCTACAGAAAGCACATCAACTCCCCAACTATCAGATTTTTCATCAACAATCGCCTTAATCTTCATAGCAGCCTGCTCTCTTTTTGCTAAAAGCTCATCAAGCTCAAACTGTCCAACAATATTTCTCATAGTTGTCAAAGCGAACTGTGTCATCGCATAATCAAGATTTCTCACATTCAAAACCGCTCTTTCTACCTGATCTTCTTTAATCCTATAGTAGATAACAGCATTAATTGTACATGAGATATTATCCTTGGTCATTGCTTCCTGAGATGGCACATCAACTGCTTTTTCTCTAATATCCACTCCAATAGTCTGCTCCATCACAGGGATAATCAAATTAAGACCCGGAGTTAAAACTCTCGTATACTTTCCGAAAGTAAGGACAACTTTTCTCTCGTACTGATTTACGATTCTCACCATCATAAGCAAAAGAACAACAATTACCGCTAATACAATCCATCGCATCTTTATATTTGGTAATAGAATAAAAAACTAACACAATCAATCTAAAGCAGAAAAAAATTCTGACTTCTCCTCCATTTATGCGCTCAGAGAAGTCCTAATGCTAATTGCATCATTTACCATTTCATGCTTCACATTGTGAAATAAGCTCTCTGGCTCTGGATACTCCACCTGCTCCTCAAAAAGACGAACTCCTGCTTCACTACTTATATCTGATTCTGAAGCCTCCTCTGCTGGCAAACGAGAGAGAAAATCCAAAATCTCATCCATATTTCCTAGGAAAGTCCTCTCCTCATCTCAAGTAAGATGCAACTTTGAAAGCTTAGCTAGGTGCTGGAGCTGTGTAGAATCAAGTCTCATACCATATTCTCATAAAACTAAAGAACTATACCTCAAAGATACTATTTTCTCCATAAAATACAAGCAGAAAAAATCAGATTTTTATGAAATATTCTTTCCAACCTAGAAACTAAAATATCCAAGAGAAGAATAGAAATTCGTAAATATTAAGAGACTTTTCCTCAGATTTTAATTTCTTTTAAGCAAATAAAATACAAATATATTGACTTTTATAATAAAATATATAAAATATATTTGTTTTAATTTGTAATAAATAAAAAAAATGAACAATCAAGCGCACATTAAACCAGAGATCAACAGAGAACATCCTCGTATCAAAAATCGTACTCCAGACCAGCAAAAGTATAGAGACGATCTCGCTCAAGTTCTGAAAGCCAATCGCCAACTAGAAAACGTGGGGAGACGTGCTGCTAGAGTGGTACTTGAAAATGAGAGCGAGAGTGCAGAATATATTTCTGCTAAGGAAAATATTCCTCAAGATTTAGCAAAAGATATATTAGAATATATATCATATTCAAAGAATCCAGAAGATTTGGAAATTGATAGGATCTTAGAAAAATCGAAAGGAGTTAGTCATCAAAAAATCGCAAAACTTCTTATTAAGACAGGATATTGACTTGCTCTCGCAAAAAATCTAGAGAAGTTTGAGGGGCTTGACTCTGAATTCGCAGAACTTCTTATTGAGAAAGGATATTGAAATGATGTCGCAAAAAATTTATAAAAATTTAAATGACTGGACAATAAAAAAAAAGAAAAAATAATAGTAGAAATTCTTATTTATAAAGTGTATTGATTTGATCTCTCAGAAAATTTATTCAATTTTTAGGGACTTGACCATAAAAAAATCGCAGAACTTCTTATCGAGAAAGAGGATTGAATTGCTCTCGCAGAAGATTTAGAG
>JABCOM020000030.1 GCA_013333605.2 candidate division SR1 bacterium | reverse complement strand
CTTTTTTGAATTTTCATTTGAAGTTTGGATATAAAACTGTACAATCACTAGTATATTTCAGATTTTTTTATCTTTTTTAGATATGTTCCATGATTGATATCAAAAAAATTCGCGATGATGTGGCTGCTTACAAGCTTATTTGCCAGAAGAGAAACATGAATATTGATGTAGACTGAGTACTTGCACTTGATGATGAGAGAAAACAGTTGCAATTTTCTATTGACCAGGCAAAAGCTGAGCAAAAGCAATTAGCAAGTCAACAGGACTATGAAGGAGCTAAAAATCTCAAGGTTAAGATTCAGGAACTTGAGGCTCAACATATTGAAATTGCTGCTCAGCTTGAGAAGATGCTTTTGAAGATGCCAAATACGAGCCTTGATCCAAAAATTCCTGTTGGAAAGGATGATAGTGAAAATGTGGTAGCTGAGGTATTCTGAGAAATTCCTCAATTTTGATTTGAGCCACAGAGTCATATTGATTTGATGAAAAAACTTGATTTGGTTGATTTTGAGAGAGGAGTAAAGATCGGAGGAGCGAGAAGTTACTTTCTGAAATGAGATGGAATGCTTCTGGAGCAGGCTGTTTTGCAATATACTTTGAAAAAATTGGTAGAAAGAGGATTTACTCCACTTCAGGTGCCAAATATTGTGAATCCTGAATGTCTTATGGGGACTGGATATTTCCCTGGAGGAGAGGAAGATGCTTACTGGATGGAGAGAGATAATCAGTGGTTGATTGGAACTTCTGAGATTCCAGTTACTGCCTATCATATGGGAGAGGTTTTGGAAGAAAATGAGCTTCCAAAGAAGTATTGTGGATACTCTGCATGTTATCGTCGTGAAGCTGGAAGTTATGGTAGAGATACCGCAGGTCTTTATAGGGTACATCAGTTTATGAAGGTAGAGCAGGTTGTAATCTTGCCTGCTGACCTCAAGATGACTGAACAGTATTATCAGCAGATTCTTCAGAATGCAATGGATGTTTTGAGTGACTGTGAAGTGCCATATCGTCTCTTGCAACTTTGTACTGGAGATTTAGCGATTGGTAAGTATATGTCTCATGATCTAGAATGTTGGATGCCATCTAGAAATAGCTATGGAGAGACGCATTCAGTGTCTGCGTTCCTAGATTTCCAAGCTCGTAGGCTTAATCTAAGATATCGTGATCAAGAAGGAAAGCTTCAGTATTGTTATACTATGAATAATACTGCGATCGCGACTCCAAGATTTTTGATCGCATTGATAGAAAATCATCAAACAGCAGATGGAAGAATTAGGATTCCAAAGGTGCTTCAGCCGTATATGGGTAAAGAGTTTATAGGATAAAAGTACTTGATTTTTTGAGATGTTTGTTTATAGTTGCTTTCAATCCTAATATTGGGAGAAAAAATAAAAATAGTTTGATTATGGCAGAACACACAAAAAATGCTAGACCGTCTACTTATGACAAACACACCTCTCGTTCGAAAAAACTTAACAAACAAGAAAAAGTTAAGAATGGAAGTTATACTTCTGGAGGTAGTCCTAAGGGCCGGCACAGGAAGGATAAGTAAATACACTATCCTCATTCTTTAGGGTGATTGAGTTTTTACTCTTTCACCTTTATTTTTTAACTTGATTGGATCAGCTGATGCAAATCTACATAAAAACAGCTCCTTATAATCAAAATAGTTATTTTCAACATCTCATTGAACATTTAGTTATTGGGGGATATTGAAGCCTACAACAGTATTTTAAGGTTGCTTATGGTGTTCAGTGAACAAGTTGGCTTAACTACTCAAGTTATTTTCTGCCTCCAACTATTAAGCTACAAGATATGTTGAAACAGATTTTTTCTCCTTTGGACATGTCTATTGCTAATAGAGAAGTTGAAATGATAAAAGAGGAATTATCTGGAAACATTTCAGATGTGACACTTCTTGTAAATCGTATTGGAAGATCTTTGTACTGAAGTACATTTTGACGAGCACAATTTTGAACTAAATTTTCAAAAAAAACTATACAGCTAGAACATCAAAAATATTATAATGAGGATCATCTTCGAATCGCTGATGATGATTTTTTGATTTTACAGAGGCCATCTAATATTCTACAATCAGTGAAGTTTGATGAATTGGAGTATTTAGTTTCCTCTAGAAAATATCATGTAAGATGAGATTCTTATTTTGTTAAGATATTTAATGAAACACCTTCATCTTATGTTTTGTGTTATTTCCTTGACTGGTTGATGGGAGTTCGAGGAGAATATTCCTCTAACTATATAGGTAGACAATATATGTCTCCAGTTTTTAGGGAGTTCTTTGAGTATCCTAGACATTTTTTGCTGGTTGTAGATAGAGAAACAAGAGCATTTTTATCTAGTACGCCGATTGATCAAGAGTTTTTTGTTTTAGCAAAAAAAAGATTTCTTGAAACATCTGTACTTTTGCAAGAGATTTCTTTAATATTAGAGATTAGAACTGGGAAGATAGTAGAAATTTTTGATTTGAAAAAAACTATTAATTCTTTAAAAGTAGAATATATTAGACAATTGTTATTCTTTTAAAACTGCTCCACTAAACTATGCTCCTAATCTGAGATATTCATATCAATAGTAAAATTAAGACGGATTTGCTTTTTACACTTCGTGAGTTTGTGCAGGCTCATCCAGAAGAAAAAAAACTGATTTTTCTATGAGATTTTGTGTATCATTTTAGTTATGATAGGTCGGCATTGTTGTCTCTCTTTGAATGGTTCTTGGAACTTTATGCTCAAGGGAGAGCGCTCTATATTTTGGCGGGAAATCATGATCGGCTTGGGAATTCGTTTGTTTTTGAAGAGGGAAAGAGAGTTTTTGATCTCTTAGAGTTTAGTTCATCAGCTGGGAAGCTTAACTTTATCACAGAGCCCATGTTGACCGAGATTGACGGAGAGAAGATTTTGTTTTTGCCGTTTTGCTTAGATATTGATGAAAATAAATATTCTGAATATCAGCTAGGAAGCTCGCTATTGACTGATGCTCTTTTGCAGTCAAAGGATAAGAATGAACTATTCTCAGGAAAGATCAATCAGCTTTTGAACTGATATATCAAGCAAGAAAAAAAACTGACAATTATTCATCACTATTATACCAATAAACAGCAGTTTCCATGATATCTTTCGAGTTTTTCATTTAAGGATATTGCACTTTCTGAGCAATTTTTGGATAATCCAGATATTAAGCTCATTTCTGGACATCTGCATGCGCCATTTGTTTTTAAAAATTATTTTTGTGCAGGAAGTGTTTGGGCGACTTCCCCTCTGGAGATGAATCAGGTAAAGGGGCTGTGGACTTGGAGAGATGGTCAGCTTTGATTTTTTGAGCAGCAGGTCAATTCATATTTTCAGATTGAGCAATCGAGACCTGTTGTTGCTCAAGATGTTGAGAAGATTCATGAGGAATGTTTAGAGTTTTTGAAAAAGCAGTTTGAAAATCAGAATTTTTTTCCTTTGTGAACTTTTGAAAAACAAGTTCTTAATCTCAAAAAAACAACCTTGAATCTTAAGGTTGAACAGCTCAATTATGATCAAGTAAATAGCGTGATTGATGATCAGCTTAGGGAGCAATTGGCTGATTTTAGGCTTAAGAAATCAACGATAAAGGTCAATGATCTTTTGGAAAAGTTGGAAACTCCTGACAAGGATAGTCTTTTGACCTTTGGATGATGGAAGGAGTTATTGAGAGACTTTCTTAATAAGCAATATCCGGAGGAATATGCAGCTTATGAGAAAACGCTCAAGGAACTTAAGATTTTATAGTTTTTATTTGCGTAAAATCAGATGGAAGAAGCTGAATCTCCCAAGAGAGTTTGGAAATATCTTAAGCCAACTTTGCAATCAATGTCTTGTTTACAGCGTATTAGAGCGGAGATTTCGATTTTTTTGCAGGAGAGATGAATTGGACATAGGGATTTAGAAAATCCTCATTTGACTCTGGCGTATCTAACTGGGGTTACTCAAGATCAGATTTCTCAGTTATTTATTGCTAATGAAGGGAGACTGAAGGGGAGAGGTGATCCCTTGCTTCAAGAGAATTCTCTTTTAGAAAAGAAGTCAGAAATCTGATTCTCTCAGTTGAAAGTTTGGAGATCGTTTGTCGATAATCAGGTATATTTGGTGCTTGTTCAAGAGCAAGAAAATTATGAGCTTCGTGTGAAAATGATGAATTCTCAGAGTGAACCTCATATTAGTTTATTTTGTCTTTGAGAGATGATAGATGAGGATTATTTCATGTTTGAGAAAGAGGTTTTCCCACAGCTTGAGAAGAAAATTTGAAGTTATTTAGGGAGAGGTCAGATACAGATTGATTTAGAAA
This sequence comes from candidate division SR1 bacterium, assembly GCA_013333605.2. GTDB lineage: Bacteria > Patescibacteriota > Gracilibacteria > Absconditabacterales > Absconditicoccaceae > HOT-345. The sequence continues at coordinate 3,573 of JABCOM020000030.1, read as the reverse complement.
AAGAATATATTGATATTAAGGATCTTTAGTCAGATTTTTATTTTTAGTTCTATTGTAACCAAAGATGGTAAAACTCTTATTTGTAGTAGCTAATGTATGATTTCAGGATGATGAATTCTGAATTCCTTATCAGGTTCTCTCTGATCAGGGGTATGATATAGATATTGCTTCATGACTTGGGGGGAGGTGTAGAGGTGTTTTTATGAAGTCGATTGATGAAACAAAGGCATTTTCTGAGGTAAGTGCTGAGGACTATGACATGGTCGTGTTTGTTGGCGGAGGAGGTGCTTATGATCAGTATTATAAAAATTCTGACTATCTTGAGCTTGCTAAAAAAGCCAAATCAATAGCAGCAATTTGTATTGCTCCTACATTACTCTCAGATACTGGGCTCTTTGTTGGCAAGCAAGTGACTGGTCGAGATGATGGGTTTTGAACGCAGATTACTTATCTTAAAAATCAGGGAGCTATCTATAAAGATCAGCCTGTAGTTCAGGATTGAAATTTGATTACAGCAAATGGGCCACAAGCAGCGCCGCAATTTGCTTGGATGATTGCAGATTATTTACAAGAGAAAAAATCAGCCTTTTAGACTGATTTTTTAATAACAATCAAATTTTATTGTTTCTATTGTATTTTAGGCTAATTTCAACTGTCATTCGATATCTGAAAAAAATGATAGCCAAACATTCATAGGAATGTCTGTAAGTTCTCACAAAATTTCGTTAAAACTATTTTTAATTTTTGAATTGTGAATATTTATATAAAATGATGGGATAATCCCTTGTTGAATGCATTTTATTTCATATTCTATGATATTAAAAAAGTGGAATATCCTGTATTATGAAATCGTTCTTTAAAAAAAATTACTAAAGGAGTTATTGTTCCATGTTATATAAAAATCAGCGACAATTTGAGTTAGGAAATTGTTTCTAAATTCTTTTCTTATATATTTTTGTAGAGATGGATAAAGATTTTTGTAAGAAGGAAATATTTGTTTACAAATATTTTATCGTTTAATATCTTCCATTACAGGATTAATTCTTCTTTTGTGGTTTGGTTAAATGATCCAATTTGTTGCTAGTTTTTTTATGTTCATATTCTGTAATTTTTCAGCGATGTATTTTTCAGGTTCTGCTGTTTGAATTAAAATAGGAAGTCATTCCTTTTGAAGTAATGATATTCAATAATCTAACAGAATCCATGTATTTTCTTCGTTGTTGGCGATACAAAGCAAAATCTCAGACTTTTTTGACGACCCTGTAAATAGATTTAGCATTCAGATTTTTTCTCCTCAATCTTCTGCTATGAAATATTTGTATACTCTCTCTCATTCACTTAATCTTTCTTTGATATACGGAGTCAGTTTTTCTATTGAACTTTGATAGTACTCTAGGCTGATTTTAGTGTTTAAATCTTTGTAATATTCAGAGATTGTCTTCGTAATATAATCTAGATCCATAATAGTTGCTTTTCTAATATCCATTATTATAATTGTTTAAAAGATAAAGGAGGGAAACGAATTCTTCATTTTTTGTATAAGAATTTGACTAGGAACAAGTTCCACTTCAACAATCTTTTGTTGATTTAAATGTGTTTGAACTTAGCATTAATTCTGTATTTTTACTCCATTCCTTATAGCCAATAGCATTAAAAATATTTTGTGTTATTGGTTGTATAGCATTAGCAATGATATTTTTGTTAGAGTTTTGACTTTCATTTTTTTCTAAATGGTTGGGATTTCTTATCATCTCTATGTGTTTATGCAAAGGAAAAGGTGAATTATAAAATGCTCGTTACACTTTGATCCTAGTCTTCTTTATCTAAAAAACAAGATGAAGTTGAAAGATATTTATATGGATTTTTTATTTTACAAAATTACTAGACTTGGATTGTTGTATATTACAATGGAAAATGGCTTAGGAGTTAAAGTGTTTTGAACGCAGATTACTTATCTTAAGAATCAGAGGGGTGTGTATAAAGATCAGCCTGTAGTTCAGGATTGAAATTTGATTACAGCAAATGGACCACAAGCGGCGCTCCAATTTGCTCGGATGATTGCAGATTATTTACAAGAGAAAAAATCAGCCTTTTAGGCTGATTTTTTTGTATTTGAAAGATTGTTTTTTTAGAGCTTGAAGAGGTCATTTAGTGCTTCGCTCATTGTTGGATGAGTGAAAATATGGCTACTAAGTGCAGTATATGGGAGATTTCGCTTCATCGCTAGAGAGATAATGTTTATCATTTCATGTGCTTCTGCGCAATACAGTGATGCTCCAAGGATGAGTCCAGTTTTCTCATCGATAACTGCTTTTAAGAGTCATTGTGCTTTCCCAAGGATTCTTGCTTTGGGAATTGCTGCTCATTCTAGTTTTCAAACTTTTATACTGTATCCTTGTTCAAGTGCTTGTTTTTCGGTGAGTCCAATTCTCGCGAAAGGTGGGTTGAGAAAAGAGCAATAAGCAAATGTTTCTCTGTCTTTTGTTGATCTCTGAGCCTTTCCAAAGAGCTGATCTGTGATGATTCTAAAGTCATCAAGAGAAATATAGGTAAATTGTGGATTTCCTGTTACGTCTCCTATTGCATAGATATTAGGAACAGAAGTCTGAAGGTGTTCATTGACCTTTATCGCACCTTTGGTTGTGGTTTCAATTTTTGTGTTTTCTAGGTGGAGATCTTTGATATTAGGGGTTCTTCCAACGGCAAGAAGAAGTGCATCAGCTGTCAGATTTTTTGCCTGATCTTCGGACTCAAGCGTAAGATTGAGTTTGTTGTTTTTCTCGTTGATTTCAGTGAGCTTTGTTAAGTCCAGAAACTGGATACCTCTCTGTTCAAAATCAGCTCTAATTCTTGCTACGACTTCTTCATCTTCATTAGGGAGAATATTTGAATGAGTATTGATGATGGTAACTTTGCATCAAAAGTCCGCATAAATTGAAGCAAATTCTAGCCCAATAAATCCGGCACCTAAGATTGCTAAGTGTTCAGGATATTCTCTTGTTTTCATGAGTTCTGTACTGGTATAGACTTTTGTTGTGTTTTCAATTCATGGGATTTCTGGGCGGTTGCTTGTTGCTCAGGTGTTGATAAAGATTTTCTCTCCTGAGATTGTTCTTTCTCATTCTGGACTAGTTATTTTGATTTCATGATCAGAAATAAAGCTAGCAGTTCCATCAATGATTTGAATATTTTCAAAGGCTGCGAGCATTGCATAATTTTTTTCTCTGAGAAAAGCTGTTAGTTTAGTTGTTTCATCTATAGCTTGCTGGTAGTATTCAGCTTTTTCTTGTAAGGTAGTTGGATGCTTTTCCTGAGAAAGTGTGAGGAGTTTTTTTGATGGAATGCATCAAATATTGATACATGTTCCTCCGTACATTTCTGGATTTTGCTCAATAAGAGCTACGCTTTCTCATTTTTTTGCGAGCGTAACTGCGAGGGTTTTCCCTCCTTTTCAGAATCAAATAATAATATTATCAAGAATGTCTGCTGGACTTCTTGAGTGTGATTTACTAGGTCTGAACTATAAAAAGTCATCATATATCCTATGATGGCTTTTTTTGTTCCAGTGGCTAT
>JABCOM020000029.1 GCA_013333605.2 candidate division SR1 bacterium | reverse complement strand
TTTCAAAGAAAAAACAAATACAAAAAAAATAAGGAAAATATCTCATTTTTCAAGACTAAGATTTGGATTTTTTAGGCGGTGAGCAGATAGCTCTCAAGTCCGTTTTGAGAAAGGAGCTTGATTGTCTGCTCAGGATCTCACATTTCTCACTCCTCATAAGCAAAATATATTGAACTCAGTATTCAATTTTTGAGATCTGAGATATTAGGTTCTAAGGTACCTTTGAGTAAAGCATCAAGCTGCTTTGCCTGAGCATAGATATAGATCCAATCAGCAATCGGATCTTTGTGGGTATCAAAAACGATATGTGTATCTGGATTTTTTGATAGAGTAGAAAATGCTGATTGTATCTGAATCTGTAAATTTGGCGTTAAGCTCGCTTTCTCGCATCTGAGCATAATTTCTCCTCTACCAGAACAAGTCGTATGTGGCAAAATCTGCATAATAATTGGTATCATAGATGAGATGAGAATCAATAATTATAAAATATATTTACACTGCCTCATTTTAATCAGATGAGGACTGCGGAGCAAGTCTACAGTAGGTGTCTTGAAGAGAAAAACTAGCTTCGCTTCAGCCTTTTGGCTTTATGGTAAAAAAGAGGCTTTTGTATTGAGGATTTGATGCGCCTTGAGAAGAAATCTCGCATGAAGTCTGAAATGGCGTATATTTTACTATAACTGGGGAATGAAGTTCCTCATCGGTCCCGTTGTTTGTTGTTCCAAAGAGGAATGTGAGTTCATATTTCTCTCCAAGTGGAGTCCAAGCTTTCTCATCCTCTTGATCTGAGGAATCCTGATCGGAAAGCATACGGTATTTTATTGGCATATCAGACTGAGCAGTCTGGTTTACTCCATCTAAGTCAGAAGCTTTCGGAGTAATTACAAGTTTTAGTGCGGAATATGGTTTAGCGATCCATGGTCAATCAGGATTATTTGGATCTTTTGCCTGATGAGAAGAAGAGTTTAAAATTTGAAGAAAAATTTCATCAAAGCTTGTATGTACCTCCTCTACAGTCGTAGCTGCTTTGAGCTGTGCGAGCTGATTTCGATTGAGTCAAAGTCAGATCAACATTAAAATTCCAACTATCACAACGACAATCAGCATTTCAACTAATGTAAATCCTTTTTTCATTGACATCAAGACCAAAATTAACTATTAAACTCAGACATTTTCCATTACTGAGAAGACTACGCCAAAAATTCCACTCGCTACAAAAGCTACAATCACTCCCATAAAAATCAAGATTACTGGCTCAAGGACTTTTGAGAACTGAGTAATTGAAGTATCAAGTTCTTCCTGATACATACTAATGATATTTTCCATTGCTTCCTCCAGATGTGCAGTTTCTTCTCAAACCTTAATCATCACGGCAACATTTGGATAAATAATATGTGTTTGATCTTTAATAGCATCATAGATGGTTTTTCCAAGCTGGAGTCCAGCGATCACGCTATCTATCATCTCTCTATATAGCGGAATATCCAATACTCACCTCAACAATCTAAAGGTTTGAAGATAATCTAATCCTGAACCGATCATCAGTTTAGTATATCTTACCCATTTGATAAGATAATAGGTCTTGGTCATAGCTCCAATCATCGGCAGTCATATCAGTACTTTTGAGAGTCTGTTTTTTCCGACTTCTGTACTTGCATAAATCATCAAAACAATCAAACCTGTAATTGCACAAACGATAATCTCTCTCCAATATCAGACAAAAAAATCTGAAACCGACTTGAGAATCAAGGTAATCTGTGGAAGCTGCTGATCTCCTGCCACCATCTCCAAAATAGAGGGAAGCACACTTGAAAACAAAAATATCACAGCACCAAATGCCATAATAATCAAAATGATCGGATAAGTCAAGGCTGATTTATATCTATTTTTGATAGAACCAAGATAGGTATATTCGTTTGCGAGTTCCTGAAGAACAACATCAAGAGTTCCAGTATTTTCTCCCGTTTTTACAATAGCAGCATCTGACTCATCAAAATATTCTGGCAACCTAGAAAGCGCATACGAAAAACTCTTTCCCTCATTGAGATAAAAGATAATACTCGTTGTAACCTTTTTGAGCGCATAGTTATTGGTCGTTCTCTTGAGGGTATCTACGGCTTGGAGGATTGAGACACCTCCCTTGAGCATATAGACAAGCTGCTTGTAAAAAAGAATTTTATCCTTTTCAGAAAAAGTCTGTGTATCTACAGCTTGCATGATACCCATCAGCATTCTTTCAATGAAGTTTGGTTGATGCTTTTCGTTCATTTATGTATCAATAGAGATAAAAAGGATAAAAGTCTGATTTTTATTTTCTGCTATACTTAATATCTTTTAAGAGACATCTCTACTTAAAATAGTAGGCACTGAGTTTAATTTCTATAGTTTGTTCTTCATCATATGCCATCATATCATAGGAAACCTGATCAATATGATAGAGAATACGATCATTCTCTGATGGGATAATATACTGTTCAATATTATCTACAAAAGAAATTAGATCATCCTTGTTTTCAAAGGTCATCTTGAGCTCAATAGGCAACTGATAGAAACCAGATTTTTCATCTGCGAGCTTTGGATCACCGATTTTAATCGCTTCAACTTTTCCATTTTTGAGAGAGCTCGCCTCTGATGGATCGTTTTTTGTAAGAAACTGATCTAGATTTCTCAAGATCTTCTTTTCATCAACCTGCATTTTTGGCGCATTCAAATCTCCAAGTTGCAAGTAAGCAGTAATCATCCTCAACTGAGAACGCAATGCTGGAGGTAATTTTTCACAGTTAGTTGTATCATTTACACAGCCAATGATTTGCTCTTTTGTAGAAGTAATTGCTTTCCAAACAGTCTTTTTTGTTTTGTATTCTTGGATTTGAGTATCAAGCTGCTGGATTTTTGTTTGTTTTTGTTCAAAATTTTCTTGAGATTTTTGAAAATCTGACCAAGCTCTCGGCAAAAACTTTGTCCCCAAAATCACTGATAAAATCAGCAAAATTATCACATATACCTTATACTTAGCAGTCACAACCCTAGAAATCGAGATTTGAGATTCTGAGGAATCTTGAGCAGACTGCTGTGCATAAGCTGATGAATTTTGCTGTTCAAGTAGGCTGTTAATGAGCTGTTGATCCTGTTGTTGCATTGGTTTGAACTTTAGCAGATAAAGTAAATTTAAACGAACGCTGACCTTCTTCAGCTTTTTCATAATTTTTGATCGAAATATCAGTCAAGAAGTCAAGTTGATTAAAGCTATCAATAAGTCCTCATGATCACTGCCTATTTCCATAGAGAATTCTCAAATTACTCACTACACCATTTAGAGAGAGCTCGTTGAGATCCACCTTGAAGTCTGAGAGTTCCACTCCTCCTCTACCAGATTCTACAGATTTGATACTCTCTAGGATTTCTAGAATCTTATGGATATATTGACTCCATGGAATCTGCGTTTTTTGAGATTCTAAGGCTTGGACCTGTAAATATTGCTGAAAAGTCTTATCCTCTAATATCTTTTGAATTTCTGAATTTTTTGAGGAAATTTGTGTATCTAGAGCCAAGGACTGCTTGTCCAAATACCACTTATATCCCCAAAGTCCAGCTCGCGCTAATCCTCCAAGAATGATCAAAATCAAAAGTAAACGATAATATCATTTTCGCGATTGAGTTTCTCTAGAAAGTCCCATCTCGACAATCATCATAATATAAAAACATAGCTTAATTATAGCCAATTTTTAGAAATTTGCAAATTTTGAAGTAATTTATTGACTCAATAAAAAGCAAAGAAAACTGATTTTTTCTTTTTTTTTTGATAAAAAGGCTTGATTTCTCAAAAAGGGTTGCTATAGTCAAAAAAAATATTTTATCTACTAAGCTCGCAATCATGACTCCAAGAAAGCAAGAAACACGATGAGATAGAGAGAAAAAAGAAAAAAAGCAGAACACTAGTGGCTTTACTCAGAAAAGGCTCAACTCCAATGAGACTCAAAGAGATGAAGAAAAGCAGGTTCCTGCTTGGATTATCGTAGTATTTCTGTTTGCTCTTGTATTTTGTTTATTCGCTATTTACAAGGTTTTTATCTACGGTAGAGGATATAATACTCCTCAGACACCAACTGAGAGCATAAATCTCCTAACTCCAGAAAACACTGAGGTAATCACCATTAACTCTGGAGCACTAGCGGATGAAACTTCAGTAGTTAATCAGGCTTCTTGAGCAGTTTCTGGAGAGACAACTGGAAATCAGCAAAATCAAGTAAGAGTTGTTTCTACACAACATATTGATCGTACAGCAGACAGCAATTTGATTCAGGATTTTTATCAGTATCTGGTAAGTGAGAATTTTACTGAGATGAACCGTCTCGTACACGCACCACTCAAAAATAGCACAACACGAGACAGCCACTGGAATAAGAAAAATATTAACATTTTCACAAGGAATCTTGTAGGGGACCTCAATCTGAATTCAATCTTTTTGATCCCTGGAAGCGTGAATGATGCGAAAAATACAAGACAATATTCCTATACTTTGAGCTATGCTATCAGCTGAAATCAGCGTTTTAATGAAGATTGGAAAGTTACCTTGATCAATCTTTCAGGAGACAAAACTCAGATTTCTGAGATCATGTGTACCACAAAGTGATGCTCAAAGTCTCCATTCTTTTGGCCGCAAAACTATAATTTAAAATAAGCAACTATGAAAGTCTATATTGATGAGGTGGGAAGATGACCACTCGCTGGAGAAATGAGGATTGGGATTATTATCTGAGAAGAGAAGGGAAGCCGAGGCGATACTTCTCTTTTTCAAGATAGCAAAAAACTGACTGAAAAGCAAAGAGAAATTGCCTACCAACATATCCAAAACTTGCTATCTGAGTGAGTGATTTACTGAGGAAGCTGGAGTGTTGAACCAGCAATAATCGATCAGTATTGAGTGACAAGAAGCCTGAATATCGCTATTACAAAAGGGTTATATCAGATTTTTTCTAAATTTTTGACCATCAAGCCAAAGAAAAAAATCCGCATTGATGATGTAAAGAAACTTCTTGCAACTTGGGAAGAAAAAAATTCTGATCAAATCACCTTAATCATTGATGGGAAGCAGGATTTTTGACTGAGTAAGGAACTAAGAATTAGAAGTCAGACAATTATTGATGGCGATGCTGAATTGATGCAGATTTCTATGGCCTCTATCCTCGCAAAAGTAACGAGAGATCATATTATGTCAGATTGGGATAGGAAATTTCCCGGATATGGTTTTGCAAAACACAAGGGCTATGGGACAAAAGCTCACTATCAAGCAATAGAAAAAATCTGACTTTGTCCTCTGCATAGAAAACTTTTTCTGAAAAAGATTATTGGGATATATGAAATTTCCCCTTTTGATATAAAAAATCCGCTACCATAGCGGTTTTTTATTTTTTTAAGAGGAGATATCCAAAGGACACAAGCGGTTGAATACTACAGCCCCTCAGTCTCGCTACCGCTCGCCAGCTCCCCTAGCAGGGAGCATTTTTCAGTCATCAGGAACAAGGAAAACTAATGGAGTGATCCAGTTTTCTGGAGTAAGTTTGAGGATATCTAGATTGCTTCGCTATCGCTCGCAATTACGGTTTGTTATTAAAAATGAGTAAAATGAATGTGGAGATCGAGATTAAGATAAAAATAGGATTGCATTAAACCTCGCTTGCGAAGAACTGGCTTCCTTTCTCAGCAAAAATTTGTTCTAAAAAAACTCCCAAAGGGAGTTTTTAATTAGAAATTAAAGATTTGACTTGCTTCATTCAGATCAGATGATGAGAGTCATCTAGAAGATTTTTTATTTGTAGATGATTTTGCATTATCTGTAGTCTTTGAATCAGATTTTTTGTCTTTTTTTGGATTTGACTCAATAACATCATAACTACCATCATCCTCGTCTTCCTCAATAGCTGAATTATCTCTCTTTTCTACAAGGATATTCCCATCAGCGTTCATTGAAACCTTATAGTCCTTTGCAGAGAAAATATACTTGTCTTTTTCTGAAGTTTGCTGAAGCGAACCTGATGTTGATACACTAACACTAACATTTGAAGTGTTTTCAGTTGTAGTTTGTGAATTTACCGTATCTGTAGTTGTATTTAATCTTGAAGCATCAGTTGTATTAGCAATGATCTCGGCATCTAGCTGATCAAGTGTTAGCTGATCGTTTTGAGTAGTATTGGCTTCTGATTGATTATTTCCTGTTTGTAGGTCTCAAGTGAGAAGCACTACACCAGACACAGATCAGATTTCTTGATTATTTTGCCCAGTTGTTGAAGTATCTTTTGAGAATCGATTATTGATTGCCCTAATGGTTGTCGTAGGTAGAGAAACGATTCCATCAAAGATTCCTCTCGCACCAGCTGGGTTAATAAGCCAATAAATTCCATATAGCAAAAGTACAAATACACAGATAATAATTACTCTACCAAGATATTTCTTGAGGAGATAAAACAAAAAGATCAATAGTCAAATCACGATAATCCAAAAGAATACAAGTATCAATGTTGGCATTCTGTACAAAAATCAAAATAAAATTTTTTTTCTTTATATATAAAACCAAATATAAGTCAATAGAAAAAATCTGATGATAACCTTAGGTCTGAATTATGATAAGGATTTTGATTTGAAAATAAAAAGTGATTCACTAGTATATTAGACTAGAAATTAGCTGATTTTGCGCCTATTAAGAGAACGAAGATACTGATATCATGGCAAGCGATAACTACTAAAGGAAAGCAATCAGCACTTTATCTTTTAGACTATCGATGAAAGCACCTCAACATATCGCTTTTATCCCTGATGGGAACAGGACTTGGGCTAAGCAGAGAGGATTAGATCAATTTATTGGGCATTTGGAAGGTTTTAGGAGGATGATGGAGCTAGCGATTCATATTTTTACAAAAAGTAAAACGAAAGTCTTCACACTCTGGGGACTTAGCACTGAGAACCTCAAAAATAGAAGTCAGGAAGAATTAGAATATCTTTTTGTTTTGTATGAAGAAATCACTCAACAACTCTACGACACCCTCCACAAAGAGCAAGTTAATTTTTGAGTAGCTGGAGATATGGATCAGTTGCCAGATCATCTAAAAAATCGACTCCTTACAAAACAGAAAGAATATCGTTATCCAACTGACCGCTGGTTTGTATTAGCGATCAACTATTGAGGTCAGGACGAGATTTTAAGAGGGATAAGAAATCTGATTTCATCTGGTGAATCTATAACCCAAGATAACCTAGAGAAGCATATGGATTTTGGACATTTACCTAAAGTAGATCTCGTTATCAGAACTAAGCAACAGTATGCCAAGAGATTATCTGGATTTATGCTTTGGTGGATTGGGTATGCACAACTATATTTTAGCGATCTTTTTTGTCCTGATTTTACAATTGAAGAACTAGAAAAAGCAATCGCTTGGTATAATGACTCTCTAGCAACTCAGAACTTTGGGAAATAATCAGGCTTAAAACATCTTTAATAATAGTAGATTTTTATTTTCAAAAAAATCCCCTCAATGAGGGGATTTTTAGTACTTCAAATTTTATCATGCTCAAGTCGAACTATTGAAATAATGGTGATGATAAGTCCATATCAATCAGACTAAATGCCTTATTGGTAATAAATGAAGTTCATTTGTCTGTACCAATACATGGAGTTCCATCACTTCCAGTACCAGTCGCACTATTACATGACCACTTGAAAACCTGATCTAAACCGATAAATTTCAATCTTTCTTCCTGTATATTTCCTCTACCATCAGATTCTAGAATATCTTTAATTACCTGTTTTTTATTATCATCTGGTGTAGTATACGTATTATAAGAAGCAACTTTTCCATGAATAACAAGCTTATTTTTTATTGGAGTAAACTGACTAGCATCAGATTTTATTCCAATAATAAGTCCATTCACAATAAAGTTTCCCTTAAGAAAGTTTCCACGAGAATCTCATGGTTCTGAAGCCTCTAGTTTATTCTTACGATACCCATTTTCTCTAAATGTTGTAAGTTCACCAACCGGAGTAGAATCTGTAAGGAATAAATCTCACTTATCAACAAATATATTAGCAGTTGCTGCAGTAGACTCCTGTCACCATTGATAATGGTTTAACCAAACATCTGTATTTTTAGCAACGATTAGATCTATTTTTTTCCCATTCTTGCCAATATCATAATGATCAATATGCAAAAGCTTAGAATTAGAATTTATATTTCCATCATAACATAGAATACTCACATTTGGATGCAACTGCAGATATCCACCAGGCACTGCTTGCCACTTATTTCTACAAAGCTCTTCTGCCCTTTGACGAGCAAGATTTATGACTCCTGCGATTGAGTTATCAGTATTGAGAAGAAGTGAAGTTCCTGCTTGGTTTCCTTCAATACTTCCTCTACTATTATTACTAAGCTCACTTGAAAGTCAGATAATACCTCTAATTCCAAGTTTGAAAAGTGTTGTCTGTGCAGAACCGAATCCGAAATCAAGTAGTCTATCAAGCTTATCAGAACTATAATCAGGAATAGAACCATCATTATAACGAGGATTTTGTCCATCATGATCAAAGATATCAGAGACACACTTTCAGTTTTCTAACTGTCCAAGATATTTCTTATGAAATGAATGAATATCGCTATACGCCTCAGCATCTCACTTTGTCGCGCGTTTCATTACTGAAGATTTAATACTTGCCCCTAGGATACCGATTCCCCCTGCTGAATCATAGATATATCCGAATGGAATCGCATTATTCAATCTCTGGAAATTACATCTCAGAGCTGGTGGCGTTGTAAGTTTATTACCTGTAACATTGTAGGAAACTCCAGCGATCAAATCATAGGATTTATCCTTGTAGGTATGCGTAATTTTTCCATAGATATTATTTTCATTTCCTTGACATCTTGTGTATCGTCCTCACTGCATCGCTAGATCGGCATAGGTAGGATTTAATTGTTTAAGTTGTTCCTGGGATTCTTGGTCCAAAGGCCAAAGTCTCTCTCCTCTCTGAGAACTATAATAGAATCCCTTTACTCTACCATAACATTCAACATTTCCTGTACCGTTTGCACTAATAGTAACTGGTGTTTCAAGATCTTCTACCTCTCTCCAGAAGAAACCTCCTCCAATATCATTTCCTCAGAGACTATAGTGTACAGCTGAGAAATATTGGGCAAGATACTTTCCCTTGAGTTCAAAGGTAAGTCCAGTTCCAAACATTGACTTTCCTGCAAGTACCTTACTATCAGGATTATTTGGATCTTGTAGTTTGTTTGGATCATTCTCATCTTGGAAATCCTTTGCTGGTATGAGTTTTACAGAAAGCATAGGCTCATTTCAGAGTTCTGTTTTAATATTTAGTGTAGATACAAATCCATGAGTGAGAGCAACATCAAATCCAACCTGATTTCTCTTCTGAACATTGATATGAGATCCTGGCTGTTGAACAGCACTAAGCTCTAGTCCATCATTAAATGGTCTCACAGTTCCTCCATCAACACTTGTGAGCAACTGCTTTTTTACAATAATACGAACTTTAGGATCAGACTTCATATCTTTAATCTCAGTAAATACTCTATTACCTCAATTAGTCGCTACGAGCTTAAACTGAGCAAATGATGAATCCAGATTTCAAAACTTTTTCTTAAATCTTTTATAATTTCCTTCACTGAAAAGGGTATCAATATAGTTTTTCTCAAACTTGATCTGAGTCCCAGGTCTAAAGTTTGCATCCCAATCTGGGAATGGTCCAGTGATATAGTTCTCAGCAAAATCAATTTTCACAGGTTGAGAAACCAGATTTCTAACCCATGTTGGAAGTTTTCCAGTAAGTTGATTATTTCTTAGATTGATTTCTTTTATCGTTGCAGTTGCAGGCAAGCTCGCTGGGATTGATCCTCTAAGCTTTGCATCATGAACGATTAACTTTTCTAGATTTGGACGATCAAACAATGGTTTTATATTACTCACTCCTGAAAGTAGTCCAAGACTGAGATCAATCTCCTTAAGATTTGCAAGATGAGCAAATGGGAACTCAGTCAGAGTCAACTTCTGAGCTACCAACTTCTCAAGACTCGCTGGGAGGTTATTCAGATTGTTTGTATTTGTATATGAGAGATTGATTTCCTTTAGCTTTGTGAGAGAAGTCTTGAATTCTGATTTAAACTCAGCATTGAAGTTTGTGTTCCCTGAGAGATTAAGAACTTCGAGATTCTTGAGCTTAACAAATGATCCTGTAAATGTCTTTTGTAGATTATTATTTGAAAGATTTAATCAAATCAGTTTATTATTTTGACAACTAATTCCATACCAAGAACAAATAGGAGGCACGTTCTCATTATACCACTTTCTATTTTGATTTCTCTCAGATCCGAGTCTCCATCAATTAGAATTTTTCCAGAGTGCATTTGTTAATGATGATTCTCTATAAAAATCAAGCAATGCCTGACACTCATCAACTGAAACCCCTTGAGCGAGATTCTTATTTTTTGCCATCTGACAAAACTTATACTCTCAATCAAGAGTTGGCTTAAATCCAGATGGAACAAGTCTGAATCCTACTGTTCTACCAGGTTTTTGAACTCCTCCAACAGTATAAAAAGTATCAATATAGGTATTTTTATATGCCTGATCATCATCAAAGGTTGGAGCTTGGAAAACGACATTTATAATAGGACGATCCGTCGCTGCAAAAGTAGGTATCGTAATTTTTAGTAAAGTTGCATGTGCCTCTTGCGTTTCTGTATACGTAGCTCCTGTAGCACCAAGAATCTCTACCGATTTAATTGTAGGCTTCCACTCATTTTTCGTACCGTCTGTATTTGTGGTATTTACATTTGGGATTCTGAAGGTATAGGTATAATTATTAACTGTTGCACCTGCATTCCAAAGCGTTGTCTGCAAAAGTCCTGTTCCTCCTGATTTATAGTTGTAGATCGTATCAAGTTCATCTGGGTTAAAGGATCCTTTACATCAGAGAGAATCAACGGAAGTTTTTGAACAGACTCCGTTTCCAAGATCAGTTGAGGTGATAATAATTTGTGTATCTCCTCATCGAACAATCTTATTCCCCTTTGGGACTCCATAAAGTCAGTATGGATCATCTTTTACTCCAACCGCCCAAGCATGCCAAGGCTGATATTTTAAATTATCTGTTGTTAGCACTGCTTTATCTCCAAACTGATATGTTCAAGGGAGCGTACTATCTGTAATTTTGAGATCATAATCTAAATAAATATTCGGACTATGAGGATATAAATCTGCCGTGATATCAATTCTCCATACTTCATGGTTGGCTGGTGGATTCGTTATCTGATTAGTAACCTTACGAGGAGTTCAAATAGTAGCGGTACCAGCTGTAACTATCTTACCAATTGTAGTAGTATCTAATTCAAATCAACGAGGAACAAACAAAAAGAGTGATGGATTCTTCAGAAATACTCCATTATTGTAGTGCCATCCCGGCTGAATCCAAAAGAAGGTACGCATTCTGAGTGTTTGTCCTGGCGTGAAATTTTTTCAATTAAGAGGTCAAGTTTGGATATAAGTCGGAGCATATGACTTGGTTGCGATGGTCAATCCTCATGCAATAGGACGATCTGGTAATCACTCCGCTCTGAACATACCAGTCATAGTTAGAGTTGTATTCTGTGTAATAGGAGCACCATTAACTTTAATTTTTTTAGCATCACCATTGAATCTAATTCCTAAGTTTGCATGCCCCATCATATCTGGAATAGCATCTCACGGATTGATTTCTGGAAACTTAATCATGAATTTCTTAATAAACTCTCCATCAGACAATCCAAGTTCTGTTTTCCCATATCCAGCACCATGGCTTCCATTGATAGAACCTGTTTTCCCTTTATTGGTCCAGTAGTCAAAATTAATCGTATGAGGCCAAAATACTTCATGACCATTTCCATTACTTTCTGTCGCATTAGGGAGTCTAATACTATTTACCTCAATTCACTCAGGGATGGTAAATTCAACGCTTGCATTTTTTACTTTCGTGTTTCACCCATTACCTATCCAAAGTCCGAAAAGCTCCTGCCTATCTTGGTCATCAACGATAGACCCCTGTGGTAGGTGAAATCCTAAATTTATGTCAGTATTGGCAGCTTCGACAGTTTGATTAACCCAATTTAGACTTCCAGTATAGATTCTTCCTGTTGGACTAGCAAGATAACCTGTAAAAGTCATAGGAGCAGCAGTAATTACCTCTCCAGCCTGAAGTCCTGAATACTCAAGTTCTAATATTTGCCTATTATTCCAAAGCGTAAACATTCTAGGGTTTCCTCTAAAAATCATAGCATGCTTACCTGAGTCATAAGTCATGGAAAGATCAGGATTTCAGACAGAACTGCTTACATACCTTGCCTTAGCTGGCAGTGGTATAGTTGCTATAAAGTTATATAATGCCGGATTTTTACTATCAATATATCTAAAATTAGCAGGAGTTTCCCATGGATAATAGGTCTCTGTATACACATTTACGGCATACTTTACCTTATAATTATTTCCAGGCTTAGTATAATGAATCCAGTGCATACTGAGTCTATATGGAGCCCAAGAAGTAAATGTAAGTTCTTTTTTTTGAAGAAGCAAATTTCCCTTATATAGCTCAGCAAGGACAGTGCCGGTAACTTGATGATCTGTAGTTTCCCAAGGATAAAAGATGGAAAAATCTGTTTTAATTTGTCCTCTTAGTCCGTCTTTGAAGCTATAAGTGTAAACCCTCTTATCAGCAAGTTCTAATTCATTTTTTTGTCCTGAAAGTACATTTTCTCCATTGAGAAGTGAAATAGAATTACTCTCAGGGACAAGTGTTTTTGGGATCGTCATAACAAGTCTAAGATCTTTTCCTGCTCTATTTAGATCAATATTTGCACTTGCAACGACTTTCTCTCATACTACAAGCGTAGTTCTTGGACTCGTAGTTGTAAGACTAAGTCCTACTGGAGCAGAAGTTTCTTCTGCTGGAAAACTATCATAGAGTTCCTTAACCTTCTGAGCACTCAGAGCATAATTATACACTCTAACATCATCAATTGATCATTCCCGTCATGCCGTTCCTTCGTGAGGAGTTTTTCCGGCAATCCAAGGCCTTTGATCTTGTCTATTCGTATAAAAATGAGGCAAAACTACCTCTCAGTCCTTCACACCATCTACATAACAAACAACCTTTTTCTCTTTAGCATCAAATACTCAAACCAAGTGATGCCATTTATTATCGTTTAAATCTCTAGTTCCACACTTTTCTTGTGTATAGTTAACAGTTTTTGTATGTCCATTTCCGATCAAAAAAGCGACCTTTTTATCAGAAAGACCAAATCTATATCCATCTCAAGATGGAGCATTCGAAATAAAATATTTTTGAATTCCGTCTTCATCTGTCTTTACCCATCCTGCAATTGTAAAAGCAGTAGTATTACCCCCGATACCTAAACTATTTTGAGGAGTAATTGTAGTATTAGTATACATTCCACCTACTCTACCTCGTTCGCTTCGAGTTGGAGTTCCGATCACAGTACCTGGATTTTTCGTCTCAAGCTGAGAACTATCGGCAACTGTAGTTCCTCCCTCATCAAAAGTATAATGAAGAACAAGTCTTGGTCTCTTGTATACAAAAGTTACCTCCTTTACCCTATCAGCATCTGTAAAAGTCACACTCTGTGAATCAGGAGTATCAAATCTGGCTTTTAAAGTTGGTTCATTAAGCTTTGCTGGATTAACAGTATATGTCTGATTAAGCTGAAATGTCGATCCTCAAGGATTCGTTGTATGCATTGTTGGAGGGATCAACTGCTCACCATTCTCATCTTCATAATGAATAATAAGTGCTGGCTTTGCTTCCTGTTCATAATCAGCTTTGATTTGTGCAGCAGTACGCGCATAATTATAAATTTTAAATTCATCAATAGCTCACTTCATTCCAGCTCCTATAGCTTGATGATGCTCGGTAGTTGATCGTCAGATAAAAACCTTTCCGTTGTTATGAGATAAGAAAAAAGGGATTAAATTTTGTCAATTACCATGGATAGTTTGAGGAATTCCATCAATATAAAGTCAAAGATTCTTTGCACTGTCCATAGTAATTGTATAGGCATGCCATTTTCCATCTTTATAAAAACTATCTGGTCTTGTTACCTTTACAAAAACCTGCCAATTTCCACCTGTTGCTCTATAGCCATTTACAAAACTTAATAACTCATCTGGATAACCTGCTGTCATATTCCCAAGAGAAATATATCATGCATCAAAACTTGACCCATCAGCTGGAGCAACTCACCAAGAGAGAATAGAAGAAAAATCTGCAGCATCTGAATCCGCCTTAGCCCAAAAACTTACGGTTCCCTCAGTAAGATTAAGCTTTGAAGCATGAGCACTTAGATCCAAAAAAACTGAATTTGCATTAAAATGTGCAGCCTTTCCAACTCTTCCGAGTGTCTGCGTTACTCCGTTATTGGTCGCATGATTTCCAGCTGATGAGCTGTCCTTTCAGAGATTGCTTGAATCCTCAAAGCTATACTGTACTACTGGACCGTCTCCAGGCGCAGCAAAAGTCTTCGTCTGAAGTAGTAAAACTCCACCAAGCAGCAAAGCTCCTGCTGTCCCCAACATCACTTTACTCAAAGGTCAAAAAAATCTGTTTTTTGTGCTTGTTGTTTTAGTTTTTGTCATTTGCATCATCTATACGCAAAGAGAATAAAATACTCACCTGAAAGTATACTCGCTTTTATATTTTGTGCAAGCCTGTTGTATGCTTTGTATAATTTTCTCTTGCTTTTTTCTATTTTTGGGTTTTGGTATATATTCTAACTAAGAATTTTGCTCTCTACTAATAATAAAGCAATGTCCGCAAAGCGGTTACTTCAAGATCTGGATACCAACTAAAGTTGTCTATTTTTCTCTATAAAAATAAAACAAAAAACTGAGAAATCAGACTTCCCAGCTTTTTTTATCTGTCAATTCCTACGGTAATTTTTCCATAAATGCCTTTTTGATGGATTGATGCTTTTTGTCTTCCTGAAGTGCAAAAAAACTTTTTCTCATCAGCTCACGAATATCTTCATAATAGAGTAAGCCTAACACCTCTTCAATACTTGCCCATTTGTATACTCAGATATATCCCTCTCCATCAGTGATCTTTACAGCTGATGGATCTCCAGTATAGAGCATCAAAAAGTACGTCACATCCTTATCCAAATGCCCTCTTTTCGTCTCAGAACTTCTGAGTGAGGTCATCCCAATCTTTTGTTTTAGTTTTAGATGTTGAATATTGATTCAGCACTCTTCTGAAACCTCTCTAAGCGCAGCTTCTTCAGTTTTTTCTCCTGCTTGGATTTTTCCCTTTGGAGCTACTCGTTCGATTTTCCCAGAAAGTGCTAGCCTTTTGATCAAAAGGTAT
Organism: candidate division SR1 bacterium; assembly: GCA_013333605.2. GTDB lineage: Bacteria > Patescibacteriota > Gracilibacteria > Absconditabacterales > Absconditicoccaceae > HOT-345. Next base: position 6,307 of record JABCOM020000029.1, on the reverse strand, counting down.
CTTGGTTGTCACTCTTTAGTCAGGTAATACACGATACCACCTGCACTTTGCACAACTTCCGCCATTATAAAACGCTATATACAAGTAAATAAAAATTAAGAAATCAGATTTTGAATTCGTTTTGCAGCCCAGTTACTAATCGCTGATTCACCCTCTTGCGGTCTGATATTTTCTATCCTCTCAGCAGACAAAACCCTCTGTTGATTTGCTATTGGATCATGGCCTGGCAATTGTTTGTTCAAAAGCTGAACTTTCTGACTTCTCGAAAGTGAGTTTAATACTCTCTTTTTTAGTTCTAAAGTTTGAGAAAACACTTTCTCAAGCTCGGTTAATTGTTCATTGATTTTTGTGACTTCTTGGTTGTATTTGAGCTGATCAAGCTCAGAAAAACGCTGAATCCTCTCTTCTAAATCTCCCAAAAGGACCTCTGGTAGAATTTTCTCAGAAGAAGACTGTTCAGTATTTTCTAGTTTTTCTTGGTGTTCTTTTTGCGAAGTTAAAACATCAGTTTCAAGCTGTTTGAGTATATTTATACGCTCTTGAAGCTGTTTCTGTTGCTCTTGTCTTTCGTTATTAGAATGCTGATATTCCTTTTCTGGAGAGTTCAAACTCATCTTATCATCCAAGTGATTCTAAAACTTTTTTGAGAATAGTGATGTTTTTTTTGTAATTAACCCTCAGCGGACCTACAATACTTAGTACCATATCATATCCATCTAGACTGATTTTTACATATACACAGGAAATTAAAGTATCTTGATCATTGACAAAAGTATAGTATACCTCTCTTTGTTTGAGGATCTTTTTATCAATAAAAGCAACGATCTTTTTCTCCTCGATAAAACGGATAATCGTTCTAGTTGCCGAATATTCATCGATCATATCATCACGAAGCAAGTTATTAATTCCAAGATAGTAATACTCATCGTTTCTGATAAATCCAACCACTACCCCATCTGCTACCTCTCCTAAAGTTTCTACGAGAGACTTGAGTTCCTGTCTAGCAGAATCTAGATGCAAATCAATATCATCAGGTTTCTGAGCTAGCGTTGAATCTAAGTAGGCAGAGAGTCACTGGAGTGTTGGAATTCTCCCAGAGGAATTGTAGGGTTGGTATACCATTCCTTGCTTTTCTAGGATATTGAGATATTTTCTGAGTGTAGAAGGCGCATAATCCACCACTTCCAAAGAATTGAGAAATTTAGAACCTACCGGTTCTCCTTTGTCTAGATAGCATTCTATCACAGTATCCAAAAGTGCTAGTAATTTAGTATTTGTAGTCATTTTGATAACTAGCATATAAAACTTCTCAAGAAAACTCCAAAAAATCTCCACACTTTCCAAAAAGAAATTCACACTTTTTCAGTATACGAAAAGTAGTCCTCATTTTCAAGAGATAAAAATCAGACTTTTCTTGTTTTTTCTCTAAGCTTAGATATACCTCTTGCAATCCTAAAAAAAATCTGTATTTTATGGATACGATTTACTCATTAATACTATATTGATTATGCTTAGTATAAAAAATCTTTCAGTACAAGTAGAAGATAAAAAAATCCTAAATCAGATTTCTTTTGATTTTAAAGATGGGAAAAACTACTGTATCCTTGGGAAAAACTGATCAGGAAAATCATCTCTGGCTATGGCAATTACTGGAAATCCTAAATATGAGATTTCAGGTGGAGAAATTCTTTTAGATGGGCAACTCCTCAATGATATGAGTCCAGATGAGAGAAGCAAAGCTGGAATCTTCCTTACCTTCCAAAATATTCCAGAGATTCCTGGGGTAAAACTTTTTGACTTTCTTAAGTCTATTTATGATAGTAGACAAGAAGCTCCAACAACATTTATTGGTTTCAAAAAGATTATTGAGCCGTTAATGCAGGAGCTAGAAATCAGCAAAGATTTTCTTTGGAGAGATCTGAATGTTGGATTCTCAGGGGGAGAAAAAAGGAAAATCGAAGTTCTTCAGATCAAACTTCTTAAGCCAAAATACATTATCCTTGATGAGATAGATAGTGGACTAGATGTAAACGCTGTAAGGCAAGTTGCTGAGCTTCTTCAAACAACTGATACTGAAGAAAATAGTTTTATCATCATCACTCATCTCTTTGAGATGCTTCAAAACTTGCCACTTGAGCAGATTGTTATCTTGGATCATGGAGAGATTAGAGAAATTGGAGGACAAGAACTAATAGAAAAAGTAAGAAAAGACTGATTTTAGTCTTTGTAGATATATAAAAAAGTCTTGAGAGATACTCACAAGACTTCTTTTGTTTTCTTACTACTTCTCCTCTCTAAAATACAAAGAGTGGCTCAAAATCATACTTAGATACTCTTTTTGTTTTACTACTAGAGGTAGAGCGCTCAGTTTTTTGCTTCACTATGTGATTTTTTACAATAGTCTCGAGTGAAAGATGAAACTCTTCTTCTGTAAAGAGATACCCCAATCGACTGAGCACTACTAGGGCACATTCAGGTTTTAGACCAGAGAAAAGTCCTTGTCGCTCCATTTTATCTGGGTACTGAGAAGTATAAGAAGATTTGTCTGATTTCCCAAAGAAATCATCAACAAACCGCTTAAGATTAGTAATTCCTGCTACTTCCATATTATTTATATTTTTATATTTATCTACCACCAATATAGATATTTTAATTAAAAAGTCAAGTATTCATTTTTAAAGACTTATTGTATCATGAAAAAAAGAACAAAAAAGGAATTAGATCAGATTTTTTGATTTATGATGGAGAAATTTCCTAATGCAGATACTGAACTGATTTATCATAATGGCTTCCAGTTGCTCGTTGCGGTCATACTTTCTGCACAGACAACCGATAAGCAGGTTAATAAAGTCACAGACAAACTTCGAAAAAAAATCAAAAAACCTGAAGATATCTTGGCTCTCGGATTTGAATCTTTTGAAAAATCTATTAGATCAATTGGACTTTATAGATCAAAAGCAAAGCATATTCGAGCGACAAGTCAGATTTTAGCTCAGAACTGATGTCATATCCCAGCTACTCAGCAAGAACTTATGAAGCTTCCCTGAGTCTGAGAAAAAACAGCTAAGGTCATTTTATATGTACTTTATGGGCAGCCAGTTGTTGCGGTAGATACTCATGTTCATAGGATATGTAATAGGCTTGGGATCGTTGAAACTACTACTCCACTACAAACCTCAAAACTGCTTGAAACTCGCATCCCAAATGAATATAAACAGAAGGCACATCACTGCATGATTCTTTTTTGAAGATACATCTGTACAGCAAGAAACCCTAAATGCCAAGGGTGTAAACTTCAAAATCCCTGCAACTACTTTATTTCTCAACAGAAAAAATAATGTTTAAAATCCTAATGAATGAACCTCAGTGGGGATATGACTTTCTCAAATTTCTTGTAGCACAACAAAACGAACATCCATGGCTTACGCAGTTTTATGGCGTAGGAGCTGATGTATTTGTCTTTGTATATCCTATTTTCCTGAGCTTTTGGTATATTAAAGGGATTGTAAAAAAGGAGCTTGAAACCAAAAAAGAAGCACTTTTTGTCTTTTTCTCTTGCTTTTTTACTGTAGCATTCAATATTTTAATTCAGCAGTTTTTTGATAAGCAGAGACCAATTTATGAATTCTGAATTCAAAGTGTAGATAATGAAACACTACTTCATAGTTGGCTTCCAACAACTTCATTCCCGTCAGATCACGCGGTTGTAACCTTCTCAATCGCAATTGCAACGCTGTTGATTGGGATCAAATATCACAAGCGTTCACTCAAAATTTGGTCAGTATTTTTGTTTATTTTCGCTATCTTGACTGGAATTTGCAGAATAGGAACAACAGTTCACTGGACGACAGATATTATCGCTGGGACAATCATTGGATTATTGATCCCAATTATTCTTGTCCTACCAGCTTGTTATTCAAGACTTGAAAAATGGATTTTCGAACCAGTGATTAGATTAGAAGAGCGAATCATTTCAAAGCTTTTTTGAGCAAGAAAAACACTTGGATAGTAGAGTTTCATAGTATTTAAAAGAGAAAAAATCAGATTTTTTATCTCTAAATATATAAAAATGAAAAAACAGTTAGGGATTCTGTTGGCTTTTGTAGGACTATTTGGAGGCGGGAGTTTGGCAAACGAGTATGATGACGCCATAAAACGAATGCATCAAGAGTGACTCACAATCCACTCAACGACTCAGGCTTATAAGCTTGATGGGGATTTAAGAAGAGATGAAGCTGCAAAGCTCTTTGTTAAGTTTTTATCGCTACAGACTGGTGCAAAGCTTGAAAATGGTTTTATAGTTCCAGAGTCTTGTGAGTTTCAGGATCTAGATAAGGCACGATCAGATCTTAAAGATTCAATAAAATCTGCTTGTTTTCAGTGAATTATCTTGTGAAAGAATGGAAAGTTTTCTCCAGATCAAACCCTAACAAAAGCGCAAGGAATCACGATTTTGATGAGAATTCTAGAGGGGAAACAATCCGAACCAAATCCGAAAGAATGGTGGCTTAATTATTATAAACTCGCAAGAAAAAAGAAACTTTTGGCTACAGAGCAGAGAAATAATCCTACCGCCCCAATGAAAAGAGGTGAGCTTGCCCTTTTGCTGTATAAAGCTTGGAATCTTCAGTGAAGATGAGCACAATCCCTAAGCAGTAACGTCAATCCACAGCTTTTAACAGGAGAAACTAACAATCAGAATCCTCTCTCTTTGACCTGAAAGTCGCTTCTAGTAAATACTTGTTCTGAGCTACCAAAAAGTCTTAATACTTGTTCTCAATATGCATGTGAGACAAATGATAAAGGCCTCGGTATGAAAATGCATTTCTCTGTCTCACCACTAAGTAGTTGAAAATGCTCATTTTCTGAGGAGCTACCAGAACCTTCTCTCTCAGCAAAAATTGATTGTATCTTAGATGAGAAACAACAAAAACAGCTAGCGCTCTACTGGGAAAAATATCTGAAATCAAGCTGAAACTTCTCTACTTCAGCTACAGTAAGTACTTCTGGGACACATATTAGTGAAACTATTGATGAGGAGCTCGTTGAAAATCCAATGAACACGTGGATATCAAATCAGGTATGTCAATATACGTTTACTGGTAGTGATATAGAGCATTCAAACACAAAAACCTCAGATAATATTCCTTTTTGTGATGAGATCACAGATCAAACCTCTCAATGTAAACAAAGATAAAAAATCTGTTTTTTTATTCTCTTAATTACCTCAAAAATGTCAATTTTTTCTCGCATTATCGCTGGCGAAATCCCTTGCTACAAGATTTATGAAAATGAGAAAGTCTTTGCTTTTTTGGATATTCATCCGCTTACCAAAGGGCATACCCTACTTGTTCCCAAGGTTGAAGTTGATTATTTTGCTGAAGTTCCTGCTGATTATGCACAAGAGCTCTTCCTTGTTGCTCAGAAGATTGCTCTTGCTTTGGATAGATCGATGTGAAGCAAGAGGACTCAAATGGTAATCGCAGGATGGGATGTTCCGCATACGCATTTGCATCTCGTGCCTTCTGAAAGCATGGAAGATATTAGAAAAACGCAGACTCTAGAACTCAGTGAAAGCGAAATGCTAGAAATTCAGCAGAAAATTCTCGCAGAGCTTGAGAAATAAAGAATGGGAAATAGAGAAACAAAAGAAAAATCTGACTTTTCTCTTTTTTGTAAAAGTATGCAATAGACTTGATTTTACTAGAAGGATAGCTAGACTTGAAGATGGTCTTTTAGAGATATGAAACGATTTCTAAGGGCTAAAAAGAGGTATCACCTCATATATTTATTCTTTTTTATGCAGAGTATATGACAGTAACACACATTAGTTCAAAAGCTGAATTTGATCAGATTTTATCTAGTTTTTCAGGAGTTATTATTGCTGACTTCTTTGCTACTTGGTGTGGACCTTGCAAGATGCTTTCTCCTATTATGGAAGAGTTGGCAGCTGAGGTAAATCCAGAACAAGTAAAAATTCTTAAAATTGATATTGATGAAGTGGGAGAATTAGCTCAGGAATACGCTATCACTTCAGTTCCTACAGTTTTTGTTGGTGTAAATCATGAAATCAAAGAAGGATTCCTCGGAGCGAACCAAAAGGAATTTTACCAAGAAAAAATCAATCAATACCTCGGAGAAATTGCTTAGTTGGTAAGTTATTAACGAAAATAAGAAATCTGATCAAGAATACTGATCAGATTTTTCTTCTTGACATTTTTTTGAAAAAAGATATATTATCCCGTGTAATACAAAAATCACATAACAATGAAAAAGTGTAAAAAAGAAAAGCTTGAGCTACTTTCCT
>JABCOM020000028.1 GCA_013333605.2 candidate division SR1 bacterium | reverse complement strand
GGTCCTTCTCCTACTTTCGCGGTTATGCTTGCAGGGGTTACCGTTATTGACTGCACTGGAACTTCAAAGACAGCTTGGATAGTCTCATTTTGTGTGAGATTAGATAGCGTATAACTACCTCCCGTCTCAACAATTTGATCATTTCTTTTCCAGCCTTTGAAATTTGCATTTGGAACGTTCGGAGTTTGGAAGACTACATTTCCTCCACTCGTTACTTCTCGCTGCTGAGGTTCCGCTAATTTTTGTCCTTTTGTATCTACGATCTGCAAGGTAACAATAAATCTAGGAAGTTCAGCAACTACTACTTTGAGTGTAGCCTTTTTCTGGTTTGATGAACTTGCAACAAGATCAACTGATCCTGCACTTACCCCAACTACTTTGCCATTTTCAATCTTTGCTATACCTGGATTATTTGAAACCCAAGTAATAGTTTGATCAGTGGCATTTGATGGAATCACAGTTACACTAGGCAAAGCCTTACTTTCTCCTACTTTCAGATTCAACTCAGTGAAAGAAAGACTAATAGACTGCACTGGAACTTCAAAGACAGCTTGGATGATCTCATTTTGTGTGACATTAGATAGCGTATAACTACTTCCTGTCTCAACAATTTGACCATTTCTTTTCCAGCCTTTGAAATTCACATTTGCCAAGTTTGGAACTTGAAAAGTAACACTTCCTCCACTCGTTACATCTTGATACTGAGGATCAGCTAATTTCTGACCATTGGTATCTACGATCTGTAGAGTTACCCTAACCTTAGGAATCTCTGTAAAGACCGCTTTGATAGAGCGATCTTGAGTTCCCATCGTTACCGTAAGAGGATTCGTAGTACCTAAGTTCTGACCATTTTCTTCCCAGTGAGAGAATCTCCAGCCCTGAGCAGCTTGCGCGGTAAGCGTAGCACTTTCTCTAGGCTTCAATTGACTCTTGGATACAGAGACTGTTCCTTGTCCTACTTGTGAGAGACTCAGATTGTAGGTTCGAGCGTCTACAAGCGTGATCGCCTGTACACTCGTACCACCAGGAACTCCATTTGAGAGAGCATTTGAAGTATGATCTTGCAAAAGTAGTAAAAGTTCCAACTTCCCACCGACAATTTGATCACTCTTTACTGTTAATAATTCCTCAAATGAAATAACCCTTTTGCGTGAAAATGCAGTATTTTGACATTCAGCCAACTTATCGTAATCAATAGTTTTCTGATCACTGTCAAACACATTTCTGTAAAGCAACCACTCTAGACCAGTAAAGGCCTGAGGAATAGTAAGATGATCATTCTTATTCGCATTTGTCACGACAATAGGATTATCTCTCAGATTGGTTCTTCCCTGATACTTCAGCTCACCATAGTAGTTTACATCACCAGCAAAGTCAGAAGTATAAGATACTCCGTTTTCTGTATAAGTAAACTCAAATGCTGTTAAACCAGGCTCTTTCACTTTAATTTTTCTACCCTCAATGATAATATTTGTATTATTTCTCACGATACTTAAATTTTGATAAGATTCTGGGAAAGTAATAGCAAATTCTGTACCATTTTTAGCTAGAATTCGAGTTCTTTTCAAATTTTCACTGTCATAGGGTCTCGTATTCACTACACACTCAGTGATAGAAATATCACCTCCTTCTGTTCTTAGTGTTTTTTTATAAACGATTTGAGCAGGGGAGAGAACTACTGCGCTGAGGACCAACACGATGGTCAACATCAGCTTTTTGATTTTTGTTTTCATGCTGTTTACTGTTAATGATCCACACATCCACCGCCAAATATATCACTTTTCTCCAAAATGTCAAGCACAAGTACTTTATTTCCTTGCAAATAAATTGCAATACTGAGATATCTGAGTATACTTGAGCTAAAATGCTTTAGGCATCATCTTTTATTTTGACGAGATTGATATCATGAAAAACTCACGCTTCACATCAAGCAACAAAGCCACACTCATCGCAGTCCTCGGAGGAACTCTTGGAGGAGTCGTATTTTTCCCCTATCTGACGAGGGCTATTGAGATCAAAACGGACCTAGATCACAAGGTACAGCATATTGAGCAGATGGTCTTTAGCACCTGAGGAATGAAAGGAGATGATGGGAAGATCCCTCCTTCTGCGACCATCAGTGCCAAAAATTATAACCCTGTCATCAGTGGAAACCTCTTTGTTGAACACAGAGGCAATAGGAATACACTAGACAAAAAAGCTGAACATTCTGCTCTCTTTTATGGTACAAATAATTCTCTCGCTGGAAATGATTCTATCACAGTAGTTGGAGTTCAAAATAAGGTATCTAACAATACTACAGGTATCGTAATCTTATGAGGGAAAATCAATGTTATTAAAACCGACTCTCAATATAGTGTAATTGCTGGGTGACAACAAGGGACAATTCAAGGGAATTTTAACTTTATTGGAGTTTGAGGAGATAACACTATCATTGGAAACTGAAATACTACTATCGGAGGAAGAAAGACAACTGTAAAGTGAGTGAATAACTTTATTGCTGGATCAAATATCAACTTTGACCCACAAAATAGAGGACAATCTCGCAATAACACTTTTGTATGGAGTGACAATATTGATAGGGGGTGAGTAAGGCAATGGTTTACTCCAGCTAAAGATGGCACCTTCCTCATCAGAGCTGAGAAGGGGCTAGCGATCGGTGTACCTACGACTTCTATCCCAGGTAGCGTGGAGGTTAACGGTATGGTTCAGCTTGGAAATGATACAGAAGCTTGTACTCTAACTAAGGTTTGAGCGATCAAGTATATTGATGAAAAGCCATCTGGATGTTTCTGTGCCTGTGATAATGGTGCTGGACTTTGAAAGTGGTCTGCGCTTAGTCCGTCGCCTTATTGTGAGTCGAAGTGTAGAGGGTAGAGGGTGTCATTAGGCTCCTTTGACCGTCATTGCGAGCGGTAGCGAAGCAATCCAGATTGAGATCAAATCAATCTCTTAACTATCTGGATCGCCATGTTCGTTTCACTCACTCGCGATGACCGACTGTCATTGCGAGCGGTAGCGAAGCAATCCAGTTTTCATTTGACCGTCATTGCGAACAAAGTGAAGCAATCTAGGACTAAATACATTCCTTATTTGAACTCTACTGGATCGCCGCGTTCGTTTCACTCACTCGCGATGACAAAGAATACCTCATCATAACCGAGAAATAAAAATTTACTCAACAAAAATAAAAGCCGATGCCTACTTTAGATCAGCTACGAGCAATTACCCAGTCATGGAGTTCACAATTCCTTGAGTGGATCCAGGGTTTTCCTCTTCCTTTGCTGAGAGGAGAACTTTTTTTGCTCTTGTTGATTTTGATCATTATCTTTGGCTATCAAAAGTTCAAATCTGAGAAAAATCAGCTTTTTAAGACCTTTTGAGAGCGCTGTATTGGGCTCTTTGAGATGCTGTTTGAAAAGATTTATGGATTTTTTACAGATATTATTTGAGAAAAGCAAAAATACTGGGTAAAGTCATTTGTCATCTGAGTTTTCTTTGTAATTTTGTTTGCAAATTTGATTGGTGTGCTGTTTGACTTTCTCGGGACCATGTTCCCCTGACTAGAAAACTATATCACGGCTCCGACCTCAGATACTGACTTTAATATCGCGATGGCGATAGTCGTGGTGTGATTGGTGCTGTATCTTCAAGTTCAAAAACTCTGATTCTGACACTTTTTGTATGAATATTTCCCAGTTCTCGGGAAAGGACTCATCAAAATAGAACGCTGAGAAATGTCTGCCCGAGCTTATTATCCGCTACGAGCAGTGATGAAACTCTTTGATATTGTGGTTGGGATATTTACTGGGTTGCTAGATATTATCTGATATTTAGCAAAGGTGGTTTCACTATCCTTTAGACTAACAGGAAATATCACCTCTGGAACGATCCTATTGGGAATGCTGATTGCTGGGCTCAAGGCACTGAGTATCTGACTCAGTGGTCGAGAGCTTCCCTTAGTGCTTCCGCTGATCGTGATCGCTCAAGGGCTTTTGTCCGCGGTGATTCAAGCCTTTGTCTTTGCGCTTTTAACCGCGATATTTATCAAAGTTGCTACAGAAGAGTGATAATTACTCAAAACATTGGAAAAAAATAAAAAATCAGACTTTTATATTCTTTTGTATATGATAATGGATGGATTTGGATTTTTAGGAGCTGGACTTGCTGTTGCGTTGTCTGGGATCGGAGCCGCAGTTGGTGAGGCGATGATTGCTGTCGCTGCGTTCAACTCAATCTTGAGAAACCCTGATATGAGGGGAAAGTTTATGACCTATATGATCCTTTTTATCGCGCTGACTGAATCATGTGCGATCTATGGATTGATCGTTGCATTCAAGATTCTCGAGGTCGACCCTGCAAATATGGTAAATTCATATATGTATATCGCAGCTGGACTCGCTGTTGGTCTCTCTGGGCTTGCGGTTGCTCTCGTTGAGTGATGGGTTGCCAAGACCTCACTGGATAATATGGGTAAAAACCCTGAACTCAGCTCGAGCTATATGGTATTGACGATTTTGGGAATTGCGTTGATTGAGTCATGTGCGATCTATGGATTGATTATTGCGTTTAAGCTGATTGGATAGGAGAGAAAACCTCCCCCTACCCCCTCCTATCAGAGGGGGAATATCTCGTCCCTGTTTTCCCCCTGCTAGGGGGGAGACGGCGAAGCCGTGGGGGGCTTTATGGCTTCGCCTCGCGATGACCAAACACATTAAAATCAGCCTTTTATTTCCTTTTTTAGCTCAATGGATATTCATTATGATCTGGTAATTGCTGGGATCGTGAACTTTCTAGTGCTTGTGGTTCTCTTTAGGAAGTTTCTCTGAGACAAGATCGTCCAGCAAATTGAGAAAAGAACCCAACTCCTCAACAAGCTCAAAAAAGCTGATGCTGAGTATAAGAAGATGATTGAGTTTGCTCGTAAAGAGTCAGACAACATTCTCCAAAAAGCTGAAAAAAGAAAAAAAGAAATCGTTCATGAAGCACATCTCCTCGCTGAACAGCAAAAGACAAAAATTCTGAGTGATGCTGAAGGTAAGGCTGAAATCATTATCGATGATGCAAAAAAAACTACTGCGAGACTTGAAAAAGAGCTCAAAGATGCACGAGTAGACTCAGTAAAAGCCACCTCAAAAAAGGTCGTAAAAAGACTCCTCAACCATGATCAAGAACTCAAAGATGAATATATTTGAGCGCTCATCAAAGATATTCAAAAATAATTTTTATCTCCTAGATCTCTCCTCATGCCTCGTAAAAAAGCAGCAACACTGACAGCGCTAGAACTCTTGGAAATACTGAAAGTTCTTGTAGAAAAGTATGGGAAAAAACTGACACTTGAGCGTTATCAGAATAAAATCTCTGAGCTTCAGCCAGAAATCGGAGAAACAATTCAGACTTTTTGACCTCTTGGGCTCTTGGATAGCAAAAAACTCGATCAGCAACTCTCAATTTTTAGAGAAAAGCTAGAGAGTAAAAAGAAGTTTTCTCTCAGCTGAGATATTCAAGAGATCGAGCCTGCTATTAAAGCTTATCTAGAAGAGCACTTTGAAGAAGCTGAGCTGACAACTCATCAAAAAAAATCCTGAGATGATCTCTGGGTTCAACTCAAGGGAGAGGGCTATATCTTTTCTAGATCGCTCGATGAGGATCTAGAAAGGCTCCTAAAATCTGATTTTTAATCTTTTTTCTCCTAAGTTTTCGCTATTTTTACTCTAAAATATACAATACGATGTCTATAGTACAGGAACTCCTCAAACAAATTGAAACCTGAATCAATGGTGCGAACCTTGAGGTAGATTTTTCTAAAAAAGGAGAAATTGTTGAGCTGAGAGATGGGGTTGCCACGGTAGTTTGACTAGATAATGTGATGTTTTCTGAGATCGTTACTTTTCAAAATGGGCTCAAGGGACTGGTGCTCGATCTGTCCTCTGAATGAGTCGGAGTATTGATCCTCGGGGAGCCAAGTAGTCTTGAGCAGGGAGATACTGTCCTAGCGACTGGGCAGATCTTTCAAGTAGGAGTTGGAGAAGAATATCTCTGAAGAGTACTTGATGGGCTAGGACAACCCGTAGATGAGTGAGATCCTATCATCCCAAAGCATTTTTGACTGGTAGAAAAAGTGGCTCCTGGAGTGATCTCAAGAAAATCAGTTAGTATCCCACTAGAAACCTGAATTAAAGCTATTGATGCTATGGTACCAATTGGTAGAGGACAAAGAGAACTTATCATCTGAAATAGGCAAACCTGAAAAACTACTATCGCCACTGATACTATCCTCAATCAAAAATGAAAAGATGTTTATTGTATCTATGTTGCTATCGGACAAAAAGAATGAAAAGTCAGAAGAATCGTTGAAATGCTCAAAGAAAAATGAGCGATGGACTATACTATCGTAATCAATGCTCCGATTTCTTCTCCTAGTGTGGTACAATATATCGCTCCCTATGTAGGATGTGCGATGGGAGAATACTTTATGGAACACGGGAAAGATGCTCTAATCATCTATGATGATCTCTCAAAACATGCTGTTGCCTATCGTGAGGTGAGCTTGCTTTTGAGGAGACCGCCAGGAAGAGAAGCTTTCCCAGGAGATGTCTTTTATCTCCACTCAAAATTGCTTGAAAGAGCTGCGAGAGTAGATTTGCCACGAGGAGGAGGAAGCCTGACAGCGTTGCCGATTATTGAGACGCTAGATTCAGATATCTCAGCATATATTCCGACTAATGTGATCTCTATTACCGATGGGCAGATTTTCCTTGAAACGGATCTTTTTAATGCTGGGTTTACTCCAGCTGTGGATGTTGGGTTTTCGGTATCTCGTGTTGGGGGAACTGCTCAAACCAAGATCATGAAAAAAGTAGCAGGAAAACTAAGGCTAGAACTAGCAACCTACCATGAATTAGCAAGTTTTGCTCAATTCGCCTCAGATCTGGATCCTACAACCAAAAAGAAAATCGATCATGGGAAGAAGCTTATGGAGATGCTCAAGCAATTTAATGATTCTCCGATTCCATTTTTTAAGCAAGTTGTATTTCTGTATGCGGGGATCAATGGCTATCTAGAGAAAGTTCCTCTTTCAGCGGTGGGAGAGATAGAAAAGCATCTCTACCAAAAACTTGATACAAGCTACCAAGAACTCGCTGAAAAGATCGCTCAAGAACAGGAACTCTCTGAGGAGATTGAATCTTCGATCAAGAAACTCATTGCCGAGGTTCTCAAAGAAGGTGGATATGAGGAGCATGCGTAGCGAGACCGAGTGGCTTTAAGATTCAACCCCCTCTGTCGCAAAGCGACACTTCTGACTGTCATTGCGAGCGGCAGCGAAGCAATCCAGATAGGCTTCAAATAAAGAACTATTTTGTCCTGGATCGCCACGGCTTCGCCTCGCGATGACAAGGTTGATATTGAATCTCACGATGACAAACAAAAGAAATCTGACTTTTTACCTTTTATTTCATAGCTGATGCTACTAAGAGTACATACGATCAGTGGAGTAATCTTTGATGGATCGGTCGAGCGTGTTGAAATCCCAACAAAAAGCTGACTCATTGGAATCCTTCCCCATCATAATCCGCTGACGACTATCGTTAGTCCTGGGATTCTCAGACTACTCCCAACCCAAAAGAGAGGAAGTGAGTTTCTAGAGGGAACTGAGTTTCTCTTTGAAGATGAGCGGATTGCGATCGCGATTGGAGATGGAGTCTGCTATACAGATGGACAGGCGGTGATGCTTTTTGTCGCATCAGCTACGACTAATCCGCAAAATGATGAGCAAGTTTTACAAGAGATGAAGCAAAAACTTGAGACTCAGATTCAACAAATCAGATCTGAATGAGACTATGAAGAAATAGAAAGAGCATATCTTCACTTACAAAAACTGACTGCTGACTTAAAACTCCTCAAGATCAAGGAGAGAAGCTCGAAAAAATAATGACGAGAAATACTACTCTGACTTTTTATCTTTTATTTCCTGATTTTTCAGAAGATGGCTGCGATTAAGCAAGTAAAATCTAAAATCAAATCCGTCAAAAATCTTCAAAAGATCATCAAGGCTCTAGAAATCGTCTCTACGATCAAGCTTCAAAAGCTCAAATCTGCTATGATGAACTATAGGGCATTTATGAGATCATTTTTTTGGGTGCTGAGAAAAATTAGATCCGAAGTCAATATCTTTGACTTTGATGAAATGCAGCGAGATGCCTCTGGTAAAGTGCTCTTAATCGTTGCTACGAGTGATAGAGGGCTCTGCTGAGCGATCAATTCGAGGATTTTTAGGCAAATGGAAGAAAAGTACTGAAAATCAAAAGATAATGTTGATATTTTCGTAGTTGGGAAGAAGGGAGTAGATTATTTTGTTAGAAATGGGCGAAATGTTGTTGGATCAGTAGTGATTACAGATAAAGTGGAACTCCAAGAGACTAAGCCTATTGCCCTCTATATCAAAAAAGCACTGGAAGAGAAGAAATACTCGAAAATAAAAATCTATTTCAACTATTTCAAAAATACAATGCATCAGTATTTAACCAGGTTTAAACTTTACCCTCTAGATGAGGAAAGCTTGGGAGATTTCGTGAGTTTTATTGAGCTAGAGGAAAGTGAACTCAGCACTGATGAAAATAGAACACTGATGGTCGAGCCGAATTTAGCTGAATTTAAGTTTGAGTTTCTCAATCTAATGATTAGAAATATTTTGTATTCAGCAGTATTGAACAATAAAACTACCGAGCACGCCTCTAGAATGATTGCGATGAAAAGCGCAAAAGATAACTGCATGGAAGTCATTACTCAGCTCAAAATCCTCTACAATAAAACCAGACAAACTAAAGTTACTCAAGAAATCAGTGAGATCGTGAGTTCAAAGTCGGCTATAGAATAGTCTCACTTCTCAATATCAAGGAAGATGAGAAAGAACAAAAAAATCTGACTTTTTATCTTTTTTATACGCTATTATGCTAGGGAAAATCGTTTCAGTAAAATGAGTCGTTGTGGAAGTTGCTTTTGATCAGCAGGTTCCTAAGGTGTATGATGCACTCAAAGTCCTTTCAAAAAATGCGAATGGCAATGAAGTAGTTATAGAAGCGCTCCAGATTCTTGAGAATGGGATTGTCAGAGGAATCGCAATGGACTCAACTGATGGGCTTAAGAGATGAGATTCTGTAGAAAATACCTGATCTCCGATCAAAGTACCTGTTGGAAATGAGGTTTTGGGACATATTTTTAATGTTTTAGGGCAGAATATTGATGGCGAGCAGCAAGTTTCTGGAGTCGATCAGTGGCCGATCCACAGGAAGCCGCCAGTTTTTGCATCTTTGAGCACCAAAGCTCAGATTCTAGAAACCTGAATCAAAGTCATCGATCTTCTCGCACCGATTATGAAAGGGGGTAAAGTCTGACTTTTTGGTGGTGCTGGAGTTGGGAAAACGGTTGTGATTATGGAGCTTATCCACAATATTGGGCATCAACATAGTGGAGTGTCAGTAATGGCTGGAGTATGAGAGAGAACCAGAGAAGGAAATGATCTATATCATGAAATGAAAGCCTCTGGAGTACTTGAAAAAACTGCGATGGTCTATGGGCAAATGAATGAAACCCCTGGTCCAAGAGCGAGAGTTGCACTTACCGGACTTACCATGGCTGAATATTTTCGTGATAAGGAGGGGAAAGATGTGCTATTTTTTATTGACAATATTTTCCGTTTTACGCAGGCTGGAGCTGAGGTTTCAGCATTGCTTGGAAGGATCCCATCGGCCGTTGGATACCAACCAACCCTAGCAAGTGAAATGGGAACTCTACAAGAGAGGATCACCTCAACTGATAAGGGATCTATCACGTCTGTTCAAGCGGTATATGTTCCAGCTGATGATCTCACTGATCCTGCTCCTGCGACTACGTTTACCCATCTGGATTCAACTATAGTACTCAGTAGAGCTATCGCTGAAAAAGGAATCTATCCTGCGGTAGATCCGCTTGAGAGCTACTCTCTTATCCTCAATCCAAGTGAACTCTGAGAGAGACACTATAAAGTAGCTAAAGAGATTCAGAGAATCCTACAAAAATACAAAGAACTTCAGGATATTATTACTATCCTTGGTATGGAAGAACTAGGGGTTGAAGACAAGGTAACTGTCTATAGAGCTAGAAAAATTGAAAAATTTCTCTCTCAGAGTTTTGCTGTAGCAGAACAGTTTACAGGGATGCCATGAAGTTATGTGAGTCTAGAAGATACAATTAGCAGTTTTGAGAGAATTATTGCTGGAGAGGTAGATGAAATTCCTGAGGATTTTTTCCTTTATAAAGGAACTCTTCAAGAGGTGATTGATGCTTATCAGGAAAGTAAAAAATAAACTATTTGTTTGAATAAAAAAAGAAATCTGATTTCAGGCGTGAAGTCAGATTTTTTGATTTTCTATCCAGTAATTAAGTTTTATATCTTGACTTTTTTAAGAAAAACCATATTTATACATGTATAAAATAAAAAGTTTTTTTAGTATGCAACAATATTTACAATTGCTTCGCACAATAAAAGAGCGAGGCGTAGAAACTGGCGATCGTACCGGAACTGGTACCCTAACGCTCCCTGGTTATCTCTATGCTTGTCCATTGTACATGGATAATGATGGAGTTATCCACAATTTTCCACTTTTGACAACCAAAAAGGTCAGTCTAAAATCTGTTTTTGAAGAGCTGATGTGGAAGCTTCAAGGAGATACGAATATTCGTTATCTGCTTGAATGCAACAATCACATCTGGACAGAATGGCCGTTTCAGAAATGGCTCAAAAAGACTGGGCAGTTTGATAAGATTCAAATGTGGGCAGATGAGGAGAAAACTCGTTATAGTGATGAATGGATACAAAAGAAAGCTGAGTTTGAACAGAAAATCTTAAATGATTCCGACTTTTGTAGTAAATGGGGAAATCTTGGGAAAACCTATGGATATCAATTCCGCAAATTTGGAGCATTAGATTTGATGGCTCTCAATATTCCTGAGGATATTGCAGAGAAACTTACCATTGATGATATGAGGAGATTGCATGCGGCAAATCCTGGGAAAGACCAGCTCATGGAAGCGGTTCATCTGATCAAGGACAATCCAGAGTCTCGACGAATTATTATCTCTCTTTGGAATCCCAATGAACTTGATGAGGAATCTACACTACTTCCCCCTTGTCCTGCGTTTTATCAGTTCTTTGCTAATGAGGATGGGATGCTGCATCTAAATCTCTACCAGCGTAGCTGTGATACCTTTCTTGGTGTACCATACAATACTGCTCAAGATGCCCTCTTTCTCTGCATGATGGCACAGGTAACAGGACGTAAGCCTGGAGTGTTCAATCACATGTTTGGTGATGCACATATTTATCTCAACCATCTTGATCAGGTCAATCAGCAGCTTGAACGAGTCCCTAATCAGCTTCCCAAACTTAAAATCAATCCTGAAGTCAAAGATATCTTAGACTTTACCTGGAGCGATTTTGAACTTATTGACTATAACCCCCAGAAGCCGATCAAAGCGCCAGTTTCCATCTAATTCAGATGCAAAAAACTCCTAAGGATTTCCCTAGGAGTTTTTTCTGATTTTAGAGCTGAAAATTTGCTTTATTTTGATTTGTGAGTATACTTAGAAATGTTTATTTTATATCAGTTTTGATGAAGGAATCTATTTTCTTTAATAAACAACAGCTCCAGATTATCCGTTGGTATAATTACCTTTATACCTTATTTTTTGAATATTGAGTCTGGTTTTTTGGTTTTTTGATATCACTGCTCGTGGTAAGCGGACTGGTAATGTTTCCTATCTTTTCTGAAGTATATGGGAAAGAAACTGGCGATACAACAAGGATAGAAAACCAGATGAGAACTAGCTATATGGATCAGCGCTCTGTAATTAATAGTTTCTCATGATTTCATGTGCAAATGCTTTGAGGTCCTGTTCAATCTCTTACTGGAGGGTTTAGCTCACAAGACAATTTGATCAATTTTAGCGGACTTATCTTACCAAGAACAGTTCTTATCGATCAAACAAAATGGAATACCTATGCGGAACCAATTCTCAATTCCACCTATGATAAAAATCTGATTAATAGCTACTTTTTGGATATCTTTGTAGCTCCTCTTCAAAAAACTGCACTGAATGCTAAATCCTATGCAGGACTTCCAGTTCAGTGAGATATAAAGCAGTTTTTTGGACTTTCATGCTTGGATACTATTTCAGCAGGAAGTTTCGTCTGCCAACACTATGTCAATCAATTTCTCAAGAGCTTTTATGTTTATGATTTAGCTTGAGTTGGAGGGAATAATGCTACGAGCGATACCTTTACCGTTAATACTCAACCAATCCCTGATGAATTCTTTACTATCTATGAAAAGTTAAAATATAATTCCGATAACCAAAAAAGATTTTGTAGCGGAATTCTTCAATATCTCCAATATGGAGGGAAAAATGACAACCGCTTTTGAGAGATTTTTAGTGACTGTGGAAGTGAGGAATATGCGATCTATACCGAGCTCAGAGACTTTCTAACTATTAAAGAGTCTCTTGCTTTGGGATACGTAGATGCGAAAGTTTCTTCATCTAAGCTACTGAACGAATATAAACTCTTTGTAATGCAACAACTCCTCTATAAAGCGCTTTTGGCTTCAGAAGATGCAAATAGTTTACTTCAGTCTTATCTCTCTTTTCTCTCTGACCTCTTGTTAAAGGAGTCTAACAGGAATTGAGAACTGATTAATCAATTTACCAGAGATTTTACCTACTGGTATAATGTTAGTATTGTAGATCCCTACTTGAAAGATGAGAAGTCAAAGATAGATAAAGAAACCAGAAATACTTTGACGACCAGACTTTTCTCTATTCATAATGGGAATAAGACACTGAATTTTACTGGATTGGCAAAACAAACCACGCTTACTATTGATACTACAAGCACACTTTGAACTCCAGAAAAATCTGACTCTCAAAACTTAGAAGAACTCTTTAGAGCTAATCTTCCAAGCCAATTTAGACTGACATCACTTACCAATCAAGAGGAAACTCAAAGTTTAGTAGTAAAGGGACTTGATAGAGATACCGATGTGAGGTTGGAAGCTGTGATTAAGTTTGATGGCGTCAAACTCTATGTTGAAAAGGTCTCAATCTCTGGAAATAAAGCACTGGAATCATTTGTAAATGCTCTACTAGAAAGAGATCACTATGTCTTTGTAAAGATGCTTCAGCTGATTAGTGATAATCTTGCGATTGCAGATCAGAGTTCGACATTGAAACTTGATCTTTGTACTGAACTTAAGCAAAAATATCCAACTGGATTACTCCTCTGTTCTGATAGTAAAATACAAATCGAAAAAGGCCAAACAGAGCAAGTTTCTGGGACTATTTATACCTTCCTACTCCAAAAAGGAAGCCTGATTTGAGTAGAAATATCAGATAAAATTTTAGAAACCAAAGTCCTTCAAAATCTAGATATCTGAAAAATTACTAAAGATACTCTTGCACCTATGATCCCTGTAATTGTTAATTACGAGCCAAAGGATGAGATTTCTGGCTTTGGTATGAAAGAACAACTTTTGGTCAATGACAAGTTTATGAAATACTTCTCAAAAGCTCCAAAAAAAGTAGAAGTTAGCTGAGGAAGTGTAAGGATTTACTTTGAAGTTGAGGGTATCAACTTTATTGGAGGATATGATGTAGTGACTAACCGCTTAGCTCCGATTTCTCTTGATTTCTGAGCTGCGAGAAAACCGATCATTATCCAAAAGATGGAGCTCAATCTTGATGATCAGCATAGAGATGACTTGAATACCTTTTTGCTTAATCCAATCAACTATGTACAAAAGATCAATCCAAACCTTGTAAAAAAATATTTTGTAGATGGGAAGCTCACCCTTTCACAAGAGAATAAATAAAAAAGAAACCTGAAGCTTTATTCAGGTTTTTTATTTTTTGAAAAGATGCTAAAGCTGATTTGCTACGAGATTCCAGAGATATCCCGCTGTCAGACTTCAGCTTTTTTTCATTGGAGAGGCATCATAGTTTCCTGCCCAGACACAGAGGATTTTCTTTTTTGCTGTATGCACTCAGCAGGTCCGACCATCAATAAAGTGTCTAGAGGTTCCAGATTTCACGCTCCATCCTGGCATATTGAGATAATTATCGAGTCAGAAACTGATTGTTCTATACTGATTTTTGCTTAAAATATCTGCCACTTCAGCAATTGTCGATTGATACTCATCAGCTAGAGCTCAAGAAGTCAAAAAGACTTTCCATAAGTTAGCAAATTCTAGGGGAGAAAGCTCATAGGTCCCAAGCCCAACTGAGAGCCCTAGATTGTGAGCATTAAAGGTCTGACTCTCTTGAAGGATGACATCTGGCTCGGTATTTGCGACTTCTTGTCTTAATCTATTGATGAATGCGATAAACTCCTCAACACCCGCATCATGAAGGAGTTTTACAGCTGGGATATTTAAGCTACTTCCTAGAGCAGTTGCTAAGCTCACTTCTCCGTAGTAGGAAAGTGAAAAGTTTTTTGGGCTATAGATCTGCTCCTCATCCAAATAATAGGAAACTGGCTCATCAACTATCATACTCCCTCAGGTCAGTCCAAGCTTTTGCAGTGCAAAAATATACAAAAACGGCTTAATTGCAGATCCAGTCTGTCTCCTACTGAGACATCAATTCACCTCTCAGCCTTTCTTATCATCAAATGCCCTACAGGTATTCATCGTTTGAATTTGTCCTTGCTCATTCAAAACCAAGACGCAGCAGTCTCACATTCAGACTTGTGATCTATATTCCTCGGTCTGAACGATACTCTTTTTTACTTTTTGATATAGATTTAGGTCAAATGAGGAAAGCTGATCTGAATGTTTTTTCTGATAATAGGCGTCGAAATGCTGAGCCTGTGCAGGAGCTGGAGAATGAAGTTCCTTGTCTGAAACTGGAGGAAGTTTATCTCGGTCTTTACACGATGATTCCTCGGCGATAAGCAGACAAATAACTTTTGCTCTGGTTTTTATCTTTTTGAATCCTGAGGCATTGAGCGGATTTTTCCCAGTTTGTGCGGTCGCAATCAAAAAACTCAACTCTGATGGGAAAAGTGCAGAACATTCCTTTTGAAAATAGTTAAGACAAGCAGCTCTATATCCACGGATTCCATTTAAAAACTCTACATTATTCAAATAAGCAAGAAGGATCTCATCTTTTGAATGATGGAGAGAAAGATTGAAGGCGATCAGCATTTCTTTTATCTTTGTGCTCCAGGTTCTATGATAACTTTTCCAAGTAATTTTTACTAATTGCTGAGGGATAGTAGAAGCTCATTGCCTTCTTCCATGTCATTGAAGGTTAAATTTAATCGCTCTGAGTACTGCGATCGGATCGATTCCTAAGTGCCAATAATACCTACGATCCTCCACACCAACAACTGCTTGCTTGAGATTTTCAGGGATCTGATCAGATGTTTCGTACCCTTGTATCTTGATTCCACTGATAAGCTGTCCATTGGTGTCTTTCAAAACTTGATTATTGAGGGTTGGAAGTGGATATTTGTATAGGCAGTTAAGCAAGAGAAAAAGTGCTATTCCTCACAGGAGGATAAAGAGACAGAAAATTCAGATTTTTTTGATTTTTCAGCAATATACTTCTCTCATCTATCTAAAAATCAAGATAAAGACTTCGATTCTGAGCATACGAAAACTTAGCTAAAAAACAAGAAAAAGTGCCTTGTGAAAGGACACTTTCTCTACGAGTTTATATTCTATACATTAAACTTGAAAATAATTACATCTCCGTCCTGCACGATATATTCTTTCCCCTCCAGACGAATCAGTCCTTTTTCTTTGGCTTTTGCCCAGCTTCCGGCTTCCAAAAGCTTATCAGTACTCACCACTTCAGCTTTAATAAATCATTTTTCAAAATCTGAATGGATCGCTCAAGCTGCCTGCGGAGCTGTAGAATCTACAGGAATTGTCCATGCTCTTGTCTCCTTCTCTCCAGTTGTAAAGTAATACATCAATCCAAGCTGCCTAAAGGCAAGTCCAATCAAATCATCTAAGGTAGGAATTGGATTATCTCCATGAAGTTCTAAGAGCTCAGTTAAAAATTCTGACCTCTCTTCTGGAGAAAATTCCATCATTTCGGATTCAAGTTTTACACAGACAATAGCCACTGGAGCATTGAGCTTTTGCTCAAATTCTTTTTTAAGGGCTTCAGCATTAGCCAAATCCTCCTGCGCAATATTCAGAGCATAAATAAACGGCTTTAGCGTCAAGAAGTTATAAGATTTGATGAGTTTTAAATCCTCAGGTGAAAATTCAGATTTTATAGTATTTGCAAGTTTCCCTTCCATAAGCACCTTTTGAATCGCCTCTAGAATCTCCACAGTTCTCTTTTCATCTTTATTTTGAGTAATTCTGGCTTTTTTCTGAAGATTTGGTAGATTTTTCTCAATCTGTTCAAGATCAGCAAAGATAAGTTCAGTATTAATAATTTCTCTATCTCTGAGTGGATCAACTCCTCACTCTACATGCACGATATCTGAATCATTAAAATGTCTCAGCACCTGAACAATTGCATCTACCTCTCTAATATGTGAAAGAAACTTATTCCCAAGTCCTTCTCCTTTACTTGCACCCTTAACGAGCCCAGCAATATCCACAAACTCAGTATGTGCATAGACAATTTTTTGTGTCCTTGACATCTCAGAAAGTGCATCCATTCTAGGATCCTTTACATCTACGATTCCAACATTAGGCTCAATCGTGCAGAAGGGGAAATTTTCAGCAGGAGCAGAATAAGACTTTGTCAAAGCGTTAAAGAGTGTAGACTTTCCAACATTAGGCAGTCCAACAATACCAATCTTCATTATCAATAGTGCAAAAGGTAAAAAATCTGATCTTTAGTGTAGCGAATCGCTCACAAAAAGCAATGTAAAAGCAACTTCCCTCTTTTAGTCTATTTCGTCGACTTCAACCAGTATTTTCTTTTTTTTGTAGACTTTACATCGTTTGAGAAGGAGAAAACAGCAATATCCTAGGATTGTAATCACCCAAACAAGCAGCCTAACAACTCAGTATAATAGCAAATATATCGCAAAAATTGCTGCAATCTGAAACACCGGGTTTTGATAGATTTTCGTGAGTTGCTCTAAAATCACTGAGCATACTTTGAAGTTAATCGTTTTTTGTGTATCTACAAGTCCTCATCGAACATTTGTTTTTAGGTTTCACCAGAGCTTAGAGAGTTCAGTCTCAAATTCAGACTTCTCTTCTTTTTTCGGGAGAGGTAGTTTTTGTGCTTCACCTTGCTGAGAAGATCACAGGGAAAGTGGATTTGTCGAGGTCTGAATAATCTTATCACTCCAAGTTCAGATCTGATCACAGCTAAAAGGAAAACTACTATTCATCCCGAGGAGCGCAAAACCAAACATGATTGTCATAATCATTGTAAACCAATATCCTGTACGAGAGAAATACTGAAATCGAGCTACTTTTCTCACTTCAGAAAAATACTCTCAGAGATATCTTAGGATCCAAGCTGTTCCGAGTAGAGAAACCCATAGTGCAATTACTGTTTGCCAGTTATTTTGAGGTAAGAGCATCGATAAAATGAGCCCTACAAAAAAAATAGTTCAATAGATCCAGATTTTTTTTACTTTTCTGAGGTCAATTGCAAGAAATGGCAATACGATAAAAAAGATACAAAAAAGCAGTCCAGCGACAAGGGCTCTTTTTGCTAAGAAAAGTTCATAAAAAAAGACAAAATAGAGCACACTTGCAAGTGCTAAAAAGATAGTAAATCTGATTTTATTTTTTTGTTCAGGTTTCATTTAAAATCAGAACAAGCTAAAAAATTTTTCCTGAAAGATCAGAATCACTGCTACTCATAAAATCATCGCTGGCAAAAAAGGAACCGCCTGATCTGCCATCTTTTGTGAAAGGAAGGTAGCTTTTTTCTGATAGAGTTTTGTCTGAATAAAGTACCAAACGAGTCAGATCCCTCAGCTAAGGGTAAGGAAAAACAGGAATGCAAGCACTTGATCAAGAGTCGAGAGTTGATGATTGAGCCCAGCATAGAGTAATCCTCACAGGTATGGGGAAATAATCACATCTCAAAAACCAAGTCCTTCCTCTTTTACTCAGTATTTTACTTTTACTACTCGTCTTGCTGCTCCATAAAGCAATAAAAAGAACATAAGGAAAACTAGTCCTCACCAAAGTATTTTCATAGGGAAGAGCCCAGCAAGCAAGCCAACTCAGAAACTTCCCATTCCTACAAGAACCAGAGGAATATGCACCTCGTACCACAATACATCATATACCAATAGAAGCCAAAGAATCCAAGCATTTACTGTCCAAAAAATCAGTATTCAAAGTCCTTGTGACCACAAATACCAGTACAATAATCCAAAAATCATAGCTGAACCTAGTTCTAGTATCGGATAGAGCCGGGAAATTTTTCTATGGCAATAACGGCACTTTCCTCACTGAAAAAAAAAGCTCAAAAGTGGGATCAGATCATAAGGATATAGACGATGCTTGCAAGTTGGGCACTCAGATCTTCCCCAAAGAATAGAACTAGCCTGTTTTCGAGTAGCTGCGTCTCCTCGTCTAGAAAGTATTACTGACCCAAATGAGCCGAAAATCAGTCAGAGACCGCATGCAACGATCAATCAAAAGAGCATTTTTGTATTTGCAGGGGGTAAATTCGCTCTTTACTATATCTTTTCTCGAGAAGTTTTCAAATAAAAAAGAAAGCTGACCTATTTTTCCAAGTCAGCTTTTGGAGGGACTATTCCTTAATGATCTGAGGGGCAAAGATCGGCACGTCAATATCTTTTCACTGATGATCTTCAGCTTTTTTTTCTTTTGATTGAAAGAGTTTTTTGAGTAAGAGATATCCTCCTAGCACGGCTAAGGCACATCAGAGAAATTGAAATGCCACATTCATACCGACAAGAGCAGTAAGCAGTCCGATTCCAAGTGAACCGATAATCTCCCCAATTTTACTAGAGAATTCTTGCATTCCAGCGATGAGTCCTTTATCCTTTGGTTTTGCATATCCTAGGATGAGTGCCGAGGTGATTGGCTGCAGCATTGCTATCGCTAATGAAAGTCCAAAACTGGCAACCACAATAGCCATAAAACTACTTGTGCTTCCAAGCCAAAAGAATAAGCCAGCTGAGAATAAAACAAGTATCGTAATCAGGATTTTTTTACTATATTTATCTCAGATATTTCCAATCAGGATATTGACTAAATAAGGCAACCTCATCACTGCAAAAAGAATCGCAATCTCAGAGAGGGAGAGATTATTCTGCATAGCAACAAGTGGGATAAAGAGGAATCCAACATAATTCATAAAATTTACAAGTGCCTGAGAGGAAAGTGCTACATACATATGCCCATCGTAGTTCTTCATTGCTTCAAACATCTTTTTCCAAGGTGAAAGCGAGAAAATCTCCCTAAAATAGAGTAAAAGCATATTCTTTTTTCTGAGGATATCTTCCATATTTTGATATTGTTCATCAATTTCATACTCAAAGGGAAGATCAGTATTTTGTTTTTTTAGATATTTTCACCACGTTTTGCTAAACTTACGGCGAACAAAATCCTGAATTTTTGAGTCCTGTAATATTGATAGAATCGCGAAGATTACTACGAACAGATACATATATGGCAAATCTAAATACTTGACCAAAAATGCACTAATCAACGCTCCAATCACATAGGCCATATTAATACTTGAGAAGTAGACTCCAAGTATCTTACTACGATTATTTGTTTGAGTTTTTTTTCAATACAAGGTACGATAGGTCGTATACATTGTTGAGCTTCCAATACCATTGAGAATCACTGCACAAATAAGAAAAAAAGCTGACTGCTCAAATCCTGCCCAAAAGTAGAATGCCCCTGAAATCGCATACCAAATCTTTCCATAGAGCAAAAGATACTTTGACATTCCTTTGTCGTTAAGAATTCCGATAGGAATAACTGTTAAGAGCTTGATTATTGGAAGGAGTGTTCAAATGAGGGTTAGATTGAGTCCGCTACCGATGACACTTTTAACATAAATGGAAAAAAAGGTATCAGCTCCTAGTCCCCACCCCATTGTAAATAGGAAAAGTGAGATAGACACCCATTTAATAGAAAATGGGATTTCAGCTAATTGTTTGATTTTCTCGGATAATGTCAGTTTTTTTGTTTTCTTTGCCATTGAGCAGTTTTTTTGAGTAAATAATTTACATTTTCTGAGTATAATTTTTTTTTAAAAAAAAGCAAAAAAGCTACAAGAATCTCACTGTTTTCTCTCTTGACTTCTGTATTTTTCAATAATAATAAAATCCTAAATTTTATTTCTCCTTGCATTTAAGAATTAAAGGCTTACACTGAGGGAAAGAAATCTGATTTTTTATCTCGTTTTGCTAATGAAGATGAAGCGAAAACCGAGTACTCAAAATCTTAGCTGGTCAAACTCTAGGACCACACTCCTGGAATATTGCCAGAAAAAGTATTTTTTAAACTACTACACCTTTGCCTTAAAACCACTCAATATTCCTCTTCGAAAGACGACACTTACCCTCAAAAAGCTTAAGTCTATCGATATGCGAATGGGAGAAAAGACACATTTTCTCATCTCAGATTACCTTCATCAGCTCAAGAGAGGTCCCCTTTCTGCAGAAACACTTATGCAGCTCAAGGAAAACATTGCTCAGGAAATGAGACAGCAGTTTGAACTCTCAAAAGAAAGAAACTATCAGGATTTTTCCTTTGCCCAAGAAGAAGGGCTCAGTGAACATTATTATGGGCAAGATATTGATGATCTCCTTGAGCCGACAATTCAAAGAGTTTGTGAGAATTTGGATGCCTTCATCTGATCTCCACGACACGAAAGAATCCTGAATATTCTAGCAACTCCTCATGATGCCATTTATATTGAGGAGCCAAGAAAACCAGACTTTAATGCAATGAGGGTTCAGACTGAGCGTCTTGATGCTCTTCGCTATGTCAATATCATGGCTGCTCCAGACTTTTGAGTTGTATTTCAGGATAATAAGTATCTTATTCTTGATCGAAAGTCAGGAAGAATCAGCGATGAGACTAGGACTCCCGAATATCTCACTGATCAGCTCAAAGTGTATGCACTCAAGCTCCTTTTAAAACTCAATGACAGCACAGAACTCTGAAACATCAATATTGAAGCATATGAAATCTATCTGCCAAGTATGCAGAGTTTTTGAGGTAGGATAAAGCAAGCAGATATTGATGCTATCGTTGGAAAAATTAAGGAAGATACTGATTTTCAAAAGACCTTTTTTATTAGTGATAATGTGCTTTTCCCATCAAGCTACTTTAGGCGTACGACAACCTTAAGTAAATGCGAAAGATGTACTTTTAGGGAAGTGTGTGAAAAGTTAAAACAATTTGAATAGTTTTCAAAGGTATCACTTTAAAAAAAATAAAAACCTGAATCTAAGTTCAGGTTTCTTTCTTATTTAAAAATAGATACTAGAAATAATATAGACTCCAAGAATAAGCATCAGTATTCCAACTCCCAAATGGATCAGCTTTGTATTTTTATTTTTTAACTTGGCAAGCTTCTCCACACTAGATTTTCCTGTTCATACGAGGAAGGTTATTGCAAGCATTGGGAGGATAAAGATGACATTATACAGTGCTAGATATCCCATACCTAATAGATTGAGTTCATTACTTTGAGCAGAGAGAAGCCCAAGGATTACAATATATGGACCAGAAGAACAAGGAAGGAGGAACAGACTGACTAAAATACCTATTCCAAATGCACCAATAGGAGAGAGCACTCATTGGATGAGTTTCATCATGGTTGGTCTCCATTGGTGAGGAACTTCCATGAGAAAAACCTTTCCATACCAGAAGTAGTCTTTAATATTCGCCAATCAGATCACAATTCAAATCACACCGATAATCCACTTGAAAATTGAGGTTTCCGCTGTAGAGGTGGCTAAAAGCTTGAATACTCATATCCCCATCAAAAAATAGGAAAGGAATATTGCCAGTGAAAATAAGACTCCAGAGAAAATCGTTCTCTTTCTGCTTTTTGACTTACTTAAAATTGTAGAGAGGAGTAGCAACATAACTGCAAATGCACAAGGATTGATACTATCACCAAGAGCTGTTGGAATCAGGATTCCTATGAATTTCCATGGAGATTGTTCACTATTTTTACCACTGTCTGCCAAAGTAGGCTGAGTTCAAGTCTGATTTGTAGCTTCTCATAATTCTTCTCCCTTTTCAAAATAATTTATGATTTCTGTAGGACCAATCAATGAAGTCTGAATTTTATTTTCTTTTTCAACAAGCATCAATGGGATTTTTGTTTCTGTGATTGGAAGGTTGATTTGAGCGAGTTTGTCTTTGAGGATTTGGAGATTTTCTGGATGATTTCGTATCTCATATTTAGTGATTTTATAGGTATCTTCTATATGATTTGTTTCAAAATATCTCTGCGTCTTAGCACAGTAACTACAACCTTCTCCATAGAAATAATGATATTCGTCAGCCAAAAGAACACCTCCGAGCAAATACATTCCTCACAGCAAGAGGAGAGAAAGTTTTTTAAGCATTTATATTTTAGGAGAATTAAAATCTGAGTCTATAATCCCATTTTTCTGGCAAAATAACTCTCTTTTGCCTCATATACGACCTGAAGCTGCACAGATTTTCAGAGACTCGTTGTCAAAAGTGACTCTACAAGCTTTTTGATCTCTTCATTTTTGAGGAGCATCTCTGCGATTTTTGTAATAACTATGATCTCAACTGTATTTTCACTAATAGCCTCAATAATCGCTTGATCTTTGAGGTTCGCCTGAGCGGTTGGCTTTGGAATTTGAGCGACAATAGACTGCCAAAGTGATTTCAAATCATTAGTTCAAGATTGCATTTGACTTGATGTAGCAACTGGTTGAGGTTCAGCTTTTGGAGCTGCTGGTGCTGGCTGAGTTGATGAAGATTCTCCCTTTACAACTTCAGATTGAACAGGTCAAAGAGGCGAGGTTGTGACTTCACTCTCTGACTCTAATTTTACTGGTGAAGATTGAGGTTTTTGCTGCTGAGGAGCTGGAGGTTGAGCTATATTTGCAGCAACTGGAGTAGAAACCGATGGCTGAGAAACTTGCGGAGCTGAGCTACTAGTAAGCTGTTTTTCTGGATTAAGATAGTTATTCAGTGAGATTTTATATGCAACAATCGGGTAAGGATATCGTCTTAAATTGCCCAAAATTTCTCAAAAAGTCGAGCAAATCTTAAGATAAAAGTCCGTATCTTCCAAAAGATGCTGATCAATATATCCAATAGTCTGTTTAGTAAATTGTCAGAGATCAACTCCACTTTGAGCAATAGTATCCAAAAACTCAAAAATCTGATTTCTGTCTCCTTTTTTGATGGTTTCTAGTAGCGTTTTTATGGTATTTTCTCCAGCTACTCCAAGAAATTTTGTAATATTCCCCTCAGTAATCTCTCAGAGAATACTCACCTGATCTATATATTTCACAGCATCTCTCACACATCATTCGGAGATATTTGCGATTGTCTCTAGTGCTGGAAGCGTGTACCCAAGCCCCTCAGCCTTGCAAATCTTTTCTAAATGCAAGGTCATTGCCTGCGTTGGCACTTTTCTATAGTTAAAAACCTGACAGCGAGAGATAATCGTGTCTGGGACTTTGTGGATTTCAGTCGTCGCGAAAATAAAGCAGACATTACTTTTTGGCTCCTCGATTGTCTTTAGGAGAGCATTAAACGCCCCCTTACTGAGCATATGGACCTCATCGATTACATAGATCTTCTTTTGGAGCGTTGTCGGTGGATAGAGGGCTTTGTCTATAATTTCCTCTCTAATATTGTCCACTCCTGTATGAGAAGCGGCATCAATCTCAGTATAATCCAGACTTGTTCCCGCATTGATAAGTTGACAATTACTACATTCATTGCAAGGATTTCCATTTTGAAGATTAAGACAGTTAAGTCCCTTTGCAATCAGCCTAGCTGAAGTAGTCTTCCCCGTTCCTCTCGGTCAAAAAAGGAGATAATTATGATGAATCTTATCTCTAGCAATCATCTGGGCTTTGAGAATATCACTAATATGCTCTTGTCCGATCATCTCATCAAAGGTCTGAGGACGATACTTGTTTGCGAGGCTCATAAACATACACAAAAATAATAAAAATCTGAATTAAAGTGTATGATTTTCTTCTAAGTTTTCAAGTGATGATGAGCGAGGGAAAGATCAGATTTTTATCTTCTATAGTATTGACTTCTTTTGTCTTTTAGTTATAGTATGTTAATTTATTTTTTTATCTTTACTTGGTTAATGGAGAATATTGAGAAAAAAGGACTACTCGAAAAAGAGAAAGCACTGATTAACTCAAGCGAAGATCACAACTCAGAGTCTGATCCTTCTGAACACGTTCGCTATAGAGTCTCCGAGCAATGTTTTGATATCCTCTCCTCGGTAGCAAAGGCTAGAAGAAGAGTCCTTAATCCTCTCTCTCCCGATGAGGAACGAGCACTAAAAAAAGCCTATTTTAAAAGACTTCAGCTTAACTTTTATTCTCCAAAGAATACCTATCTACAATACATTTCTCTTGAAAATATTGAGAAGGTAATGAGTTTTCGTCCTTATCTAGAGGAGGTAGGAATAAAGATCACGGCTGAAAACCTTCAAGAGATCCTTGCACTATCTCAAGCAGAGATTGAGCATCTGATGATCATAAAAAAAGAGCTTCAAAAAATAGGTATCACACTCTGAGATCAGGTTTATGATATAGAGACTCTTTCTGGGCTCTTTTTCAAAGACATTCTAAAACTCAAGAAAATTCATCCACTTTTGAGAAAATTGGAAATACCTATTAGGAATAGCAATCTCTTTAGTATTTGTGAAACGAGTAAGCACGAGCTTAAAAAACTCCTCAGACTTAAGCCAAGACTTGATAAATTTCGAGGAGATGAGAATGATAAATGGTGAACTCCGCTCTCAAATACGATCAAAAAAGTTAGGAGGCAAGATCTCAAACTCCTAGCACAGCTTCCAAAGGAACTAAAAGATAAAATCACTATCTGAACACTTCCTATCGCACTTTGCCTACTCAAGAGTGCAGACCTCCAAGAAATCAGAAACTATCATCTAAGGAAAGCCGCTTATCTCAAGCATTACCAAACACTCTCTGATCAGCATTATACCCTTCTTTTTATGGAAGGAGGAGACGAGTATTGGGAGGATATGCTGGATGATTCAGTTGAGGAACTAGAGGAGGAATTTCAAGAACTACTCTCTACCCTCAGGCAACCTGAAACAATCAAGCAAGAACTCGCTTGAGGAGAGCAGGAAATGCTACACGAAGTAATCAAATGAGAGGAAGGAGAATATCCTGGAAAAGAAGTGGAGATTCCAACGCTTCCAACATTATGAAAATATAATAAAGCTGAGATCAGACAGCAAGAGCTCTGATTTTGTTATGGGTATAGTGGACTTGAGATGTTGAAGAAGTCTAATCCCTTTGAAGTATTGATCAAGACTTCAATGAAAATCACTGAGCAAGGGCGAGAAGTCAGACTTCCTTTTTGCTGAGATGAGAGGCATAGAACTTGGATCCCTGTCTCGACTAAGGAGCTCGATCAGGACTATGAGATTAAGGATGAGGAAGAAGGGAATCTCTTCGCAAATATCAATAGCGATAGTGCATTGGGATTTAGAATCTTAGAGATTGCTGCGATGAAGAATATGATACTCAATAGGAACTTTGAAGATCCAGAACTCAGTAAGCAGGCATGGAAAAGTTTCAATAAAACGGGGACCTTTGCTATCACTAGTGAAATGCTGAGCAAGATCAATGAATGAGGGGTCTCACATCTGTTTCTGCATTCACTGATGGGAGGGGAAGCTTGCCTATCATTTTCTACTGAAGATAAGGAGATTCAGGAGCTTTTATTCAGATTCCACCATTTTTGATTTATTAATATTGGAATAAGCAACCCTTGAGATATGAATCATTTTGATCCAAGGTATACAAAAGTTATATGGGATCAGAATTGAACCTTTGGACGTTTCAGCGTTACTAAGACTGAGAAGTGCTTTAGTTCTCTCCATGCTTATTCACTAGAAAGATGCTTTGTTGATAACGAAACAGGAGAGAAAAAGGTGATCATTGTCAATCCTACTGAGACATCTCATAAAATTGAGCTTCCTCTAGAGAGGTGTATGCAGGCTTTCCCTGAGTGGGAGATTGCTATCTTTGATATTAGGGAAATGTTTAAAATGAAGAGGCGATGGGAACTAGCTAGATAAGCTTTGAAAATAATAAACACAATAAAGAATATAAGATTGATAATTATAGAAGAGCTAATTAAGATAAGGTATCCCAATATGAAGAAATTTAAAACAAGTATCCTTCAATATAAAAAAAGAGAAGAAATCAGACTTCTCTTTTTTATCTATAATTTATCCACTTCGAAAGACAAACACGTTTCTTTCTTACTTTCATTCTGGCAAGAAGCCTAGTTTCTCTACTAATTCAGCAAAAACTTCTTCAATAGATTGATTTGCATTAACAGTAATAAGTTTATTGAGACTGTTTAGCTTTTGAATCACTGGAAGTGTCTCCTGCTCAAAAAGGTCTAATCTTTTATTTACCGTTTCCATATTGAGGTCGTCTTCACGATTTTGCTCCTTGGCTCTGATCTGAATCCTCTCAACAGCTAAGTCTCTGGAAAGATCAAAGTAAACAGCCACAAAATCTCTCTGATGTCTCTCTTGATAGCTCAAGAAGAATTCTAATTGCTGAGCATTTCTAGGGAATCAGTCAATCAAGAAAGCTTCCTGTGGTTCGAGGAGGTGTGAGCAAAGTCTAAATAGATCAAAAACCAGATTATCACTCACCATTTTCCCTTTTTTAATTGTATCTTTTACATACTCAGAGATCAGATTAGTATTAGAGTTAAGCGCTCTAAAAATATTTCCTGGCTCTAGGTATTTATAATGTTCAAATGCTTTAAGGATATTACTTGCTTGTGTTCATTTTCAAGAACCTTGGATTCAAAATAAGACGATATCTTTTTGCATACTTATTGATTTAATTGGGCAGATAAAAATAGTTCTCAGCAAAGAGCACACCTAAAAAAAGCCCGTTTATTTCGGGCTTTATATATGAAAAAATAATTATCTCTTTGACCAAGTTGGAGCTTTTCTCGCTTTCTTCAAACCAGGCTTCTTTCTTTCTTTCACTCTTGGATCTGTCTTAAGCAATCCATGAGGTTTTAGAGATACTCTAAGGTCAGAATTCCATTCTACCAATGCTCTTGCAAATGCAAGTCTAATAGCATCAGCCTGTCCAGCAACTCCTCCTCCTACAACTTTGATCTCTGCATCAAACTTCTTCAATACATCTACTCCAAGTGTAGAAAATGGAGAAGTAGCGATCTGAAGGAGATATTGATTTCCTCCAAAATAATCAGCAAGCGTGTATTCCTTTCCAGAAGCTGTTTTCAAAAGATAATTTCATGCTCCCTTAGCATACAACTTTACAGTTGCAGTAGTTTCCTTTCTTCTTCCAACTGCATAATTATACTCTCTATTTGCCATTATTTATACAAGTTAATAGGTTTAAAATTATCGTATTTTGTAGTAGTTCCCTTAATAAGCTTCATTCTCTTAATTCTAGGATCTCTAAGCTTATTTTTTGGAAGCATACCTCTTACTGCATACCATAAGGCTTTCCCAGGATTCTTCTTAAGCAATTCTCCAAGAGTAATACTTTTCAAATTTCCCTTGTATCCACTGTATGAATAGTATACCTTATCTGTTAACTTCTTTCCAGTTACAGCAATTTTTTCAACATTTTCAACGATAACAAAACTTCCTGCATCTCGGAAATCTGAATAATATGCTCTATCTTTTCCCATCAATTTTTTAGCAATATCTACAGCCAATCTTCCCAAAGTCTTTCCTGTAGCATCTACACGATACCATCTTCTATTTTTTTCTTGGTCTGTTTGCTTAATCCAGATGGTTTTATTCAAATCCTTTTTAGTAAACTCCATTGTATCTCAATACGATAACTAAAATAAATTATTCACACTCAGTATTATGCTAATTTCAACATAATTTTTGGTGAAGCATCTCCAACTCTATATCCAAGTCTATATTCAGAAGTGAATCCAGACTTTCTTCCTTCTTCTTTGTATTTTGGAACGAAAGTATCAATTACCTTCTTACCTTCTGCCTCTCCATATACTGTAGCTTTCACATATCTAATAGCTTCTCTCTGAGCAGTTTTCTCATCATTTTTTGCATAAATAGTAAGCAAAGTTGAGAAAAAATGATCAGCATAGGCTTTCAATACTTTTGCTCTCTTTGGAGTTGTTGTCAATTTTCCAGCTCTCAAAAGACTAGAAAGTTGCATTCTCATAAATACTGATTTACTTTTAGCTCCTGTATTTACCTCTAAGAGCCTGTTATGCTTGTGTCTCATCTTAACATAGATAATAAATGATAAATTCCCTACTTTAGCTATCCGATTAATACTTTACCGATATTTGCGAGTGAAGAAGTAATCTCATCAATAGCTTTTCTTCCAACTCATTTCATTACTAATAATTCAGATTTCTTTTTCTTTTCCAAATCCTCAACATAGAGAATATTATTTTTGATCAATGCGTTTCTTGTTCTTTCACTCAATGGAAGCGCATCAATTGGCATTGTCTTTACTGATCCTGACTCTTCTGGCAAAGCTTCTTCAGCTTCAGAAAGATCATCATACTCTACAAGTACTGATTTGTCAATATATACATTATCAAATACGAAGAGTTTTGCATAGCTTGTTAGTACTTCTCCAGCGAACATAATAATTTCCTTTGGAGAGATATTGTCATATTTTACCTTAATTTCAATATTAAGTGCATCCTTTGTACTTCCGCTAAAGTCTTCAATAACCTCCTCTACATCATATCTTACATAGTCAACAAGAGAAAAGTCGTTATCAACAAGAAGAAGTCCAACTTCTTCAGTATCTTTTTCTTTTTTATCTCTTTGTCTAAGGTATTCTAGACTATAGTATCCATATCCTTTTTCAACTCTTAGTTCCAAATTGATCTCTGTAGAACTATCAGTTATTTCAAATAGGAATTCATCTCCATTAAGAAGCTGTACTCCTGATGGGAACTTAAGATCACTTGCTGTATATCTTCCAATTCCCTTAAATCTCTGAGCAATTCGTTGAAGTGATTCAGCATTTTCATCAATTTTGAAGCGAAGCTTCTTGAAATTCAATAGAATACTGATTACATTTTCCTTTACTCCTGTAATAACATCATATTCGTGTGGCACCCCTTTAATCTTCAATCCTGTTACAGCTCCTCAAAGGTTGTAAGCAAGGATAATTCTTCTCAATGCATTTCAAAGAGTGTGTCAAAATCATCTTGGGACATATTTCAATTCAAACCTTGTAGCCCCATCATCCAACTGACTGAAGCTAATCTTAGGAACTCCAATAAAGTGTTGTATATTCAACATAGAAGTAGAAATATGATATAAAGTTTTTGTTGATTTTTTACCCTCTTACTAAGCTCTCGCGTAGAATTCGATAACCTTTAGTAGATCTCCTAATGGTTCAATTTCTCCTTTCTGAGGCATTGCAAGTACTTCAATAGCATAAGCATTTTTATCAACCTTTAACCAAGAAGGTATCTTTGCAGGAGCAGCCTTAGATGCATTAGCATAAAGTGGTGAGTTCTTCAACTTCTCTTTTACAGAAATCTTATCACCAACTTCTACAAAAGTTGAAGGGATATTATGCTTCTTTCCATTTAGTTGGAAATGTCCGTGAGTAACCATTTGTCTTGCTTGCATAATTGTATTTGCAAGTCCAGATCTAAGAACGATTACATCAAGTCTTCTTTCCAAGAATTGAAACAATGCAAAGTCGTGACTCATCTTATTATTCTTTGCATACTTAGCAGCAGTCTTCTTTACAATAGTTGAAAACTGTTTTTCTGATAGAAGGTAGCTTCTCTTTACTACTTGTTTATTTCTTAGCAATTTTCCATATTCAGAATTTCTCTGCATAGAAGCTCCATGTTGTCCTGGCAAATCCTTTCTCTTTTTAAGATTGTACTTTTGTGGACCAAAGAGATTCAACTGTTCTCTTCTACAGAGTCTAAATTTTGCTCAAGTATATCTCATAATTCACTATGAAAATAGATAAATAAATTTGAAAAATCTGATTTCCTTTTTTTAATCAAAAAGACTAATTTCTCTTTGGTCTTTCTCCTTTACAACCTCCGAATTGGATTCCAGTTTGTTCCTTGATATAAGCAATATCAATCACTCCAACTTCATTGATTGCCTTAAAAACTCCTTCTCTAGCCATACCAATTCCCTTGAACACAATACCAATTTCCTTCAATCCATATCCCTGTCCATCCTTTAAGATCTGCTTTGTCAATACCTCAGCAGCATAAGGAGTACTTTTCTTTGAACCTTTGTATCCAACTTTTCCAGTACCTCCACCGAGAATCTTGTTTCCTTCCTGATCAATTAATGTAATCAAAGTATTATTTGAAGTAGTATGTACATGGAGCACTCCACTAACTACTTTAATATCCTTCTTTTTTGCCTTTGTAACAGCCATTTGCTATAGAAAAAACTATATAAAATTACTTCTTCAATACTGGTCTCACCTTTGATCTTCCAAGAAGTTTTTTTGCAGTTCTTGCATTCTTTCTTGTAAGTTGTCCTCTTACTGGCAAACCAAGATTATGTCTCATTCCTCTGTAGCATTTAATTTCCTTCAATCTTTTGATTGCAGCAGCTACCTCTCTTTTAAGATCATTTTCCAATACATATTTTTTCAACTCATCAGAGATCATCTTTTGTTCTTCTTCTGAGATATCTCTTACCTTCTTCATAATCTCAATATTGAGTGCAGTCAGAATTTTCTTAGATCTTTCTCTACCAATTCCATAAATATTTGTTAGCGCAATCCAAATAGATTTCTCTTCTGGAAGGACATGCCCCATCAATCTAAACATCGTTCAAAAAATACAATAAATAAAAACTATCCTTGCCTAGCTTTATGTCTAGGGTTTCTCTTACAAGTCACATACAATCTACCCTTTCTTTTTACAATTTGGCAATACATACATCTCTTTTTAAGAGAATTTACAACTTTCATCGTAATTAAACATATTATGTAAATAAGCACACTAATGCTGCGGACTATTTGTCACGACATTATATCTATACACTATCCTTCCTTGTTTCATATCATATTGGTTCACTTCAACCTTTACATGATCTCATTCAATCACTGAGATATGAGATTGTTTCATCTTACCCGCTTTATAACAATTGATAACCATATCTGTATCTTTCAATTTTACAGTATACTTTCCAGCAGGAAGGACTTCTAGAATCTCTCCATCTCGCTCTAAGACTCCAGCCTTAGCCATTAGCAAGAAATCTTTTTAGCAACTAAAGTTGTTTGAAGTGGTCTAAATCCTTTCAATCTTGCGTATCTTGTTTTTCTCTTAAACTTAAGCACGCTTACTTTTTCACCCTTTTGAGTAACTCCAACTTCAAATTCAACACTAGCACCATCTACTACAGGTTTCCCAACCTTTACATCATTACCTGCTTCATCAAAGATAGCCAAAACTTTATTTGCTACAAACTTTTCTGATTGATTTACCCCAAGATTATCCACAATAATTTCTGCTCATTCTGAGACAATATATTGATGTCCTTGTAGTTCTACAACTGCATACATTCTTATACAAAATATCAAAATAAATTTTACACAATCTTTCCAAGTTGTGCCAAAGTATTATACTTTCTCTTTGTCTTTCTATAAGCATTAGAAACGATTGCTCTCATTCTCTTATATCTTCTAGAAGATGGGAAGTCATAGCTTACGAACTTCCTATACCACTTAGTACCATAATGCACTTGCTTTTTTGCTTTATCCAAAATATGAGAAGACCAAAGTTCCTTTTTGTAGAAAGAAATAATCCTTTCGTTTGTATTCAAATCTCCTGTTCTTCGAACGGTAAATCACATAACAATAGCAAATAACAATTAAAAACATTAAGTTGCCGAGGACCGGAATCGAACCGGCACGGGATTATAAGTCCCAAAGGATTTTAAGTCCTTCGTGTCTACCAATTCCACCACCTCGGCCCAAAGAAGAACCTGACACAAAGTCAGATTTTCTTTTTTTATTTTACAACTTCATCATAAATTTTATCAAATACTGATGGGAAAGCGACTGCAATATTAGAAAGAACTTTTCTATCCAACTTGATATCCTTTGTATTCATAAGATTAACAAATACTGAATATCTATTCCCCTTTTCTCTAATCACAGCTGAAAGTCTTTCGATCCAAAGTTTTCTGAAATCTCTCTTCTTAAGCCTTCTACTTACATAAGCATGCTGACCTTGTTTTACAAGAGCCAATCTTACCTGTTTATAGAGATTTTTTCTTCCAAGTCTAAACCCTTTAGCTTGATTGATAAATTTTTTGTGTCTTCTTTGTCTTCCAAGACCATTAGTAACTCTTACCATTTTATCAACTATTTATAAGGAAGTAAATTTTTTAGCATCTTTGCTGTTGCACCAAGAATCTCTTTTCCATAAGCGAACTTCTTATTTGTCTTTCCCTTATTAGTCAAGAGATGATTATTACAAGACTTACAAGCAACTACTTTCTTAGATTTTGTAATCTTAAACCTCTTTGCCGCTCCTGAATGAGACTTCATCTTATTTGCCATCTGTTGTGACACTATTTACTAAATAAAATAATACTATATCCATTAGCCTCTTTTTTTGGTGTATCGTACTGAGACTTTCCATAACTCTGCAAAGCCTCTTGGATAATCTTTAACTTTTGCACTGCCTTATCTTCATACATTCTCTCTCTTCACTTTAACCTGATTGAGAATTTCACATTATCTCATCACTGAAGAATTTCTTGCGCTTTCTTTATTTTTAGCTGAAGATCATTATCTCCAATTGCATAGCTAATTTTAAGCTCTTTTGTATCTTTTCACTTCTGAGCTTTCCTCCTCTCTTTATCTTCTTTCCCTTTTTGATACATATACTTTCCATAATCAGTAAGCCTCACTGTTGAGAGCATCTTTTCTGGATCATATACAAGCTGAACTAGATCAAGTCATTTTTCAGCAGCCATCTCTAAGGCAATCCTTCTTGGAAAAGTTCAGAGATTATTTTTATCATCATCTATTATCATAATATTAGGAGCCTTAATCTGATCATTTATAAAGATCATTTTCGCCTTAAAGCTCCCAGCCATATTTTTTTCTGATTTATTTTGTCCAGAAAACTCTTTTTTCTGTCCTCAGAATTTCGAATTTGTTGTTGCTGGCTTAAAGCTTTTTTGCTCCATACACAAGACAATAATAATAAACACTCGCTCCCGGAGGGACTCGAACCCTCGATTTCCACCGTGAGAGGGTGGCGTCCTAAACCACTAGACCACGAGAGCATAAAAAAATACAACCTATCCCCGCTAGGGATCGAACCTAGATCCACAGCTTAGAAGGCTGTTGTTCTATCCATTGAACTACGGGGACATATCCTCCATCGTCAAATTAGCCTGGGGAGAGTAGGATTTGAACCTACGTAGCCGTGAGGCGTCAGATTTACAGTCTGATGCAATTGACCGCTCTGCCATCTCCCCTCTCTACAAGACCTTTAGACCAAAGAACTTAAATTTGGACTCTATGGGAGTCGAACCCATGACCTCCTGCGTGCAAAGCAGGCGCTCTAGCCAACTGAGCTAAGAGCCCAAAATACTTTTACCCTCAGAATCATTGAATTTGATCAATCTGTTCTGTAGGACTTCACACAAAGACACCGAACATTGTTAATACTCAAAGTATCATAACTACAAACCCAAGCAATAACACCAGATTCCTCGTCCCTCCTAAATGAAGCTCTGCCCAAGCATTCCTACCAAAGAACTTTACTACATCATAAGAATAATAGCAGAAAAGTCCTCAAACTCAGCAAAGCAGTATTCATAATAAGATACGACCAATCATTTATCTCCACTTTTTTGTAGCTAATAAATAGATATCCTTGAATACCTCTGATACGAAACCTATGTAGTGTAATAGCGGATAACGGGACTCGAACCCGTACAAACAGAGCTGAAGTCTGCTATGCTACACCAACTACATCATATCCGCACCCTCGTCTGTCTATGATGACAGTGACAAGGTATACGAAAATAAAATACAAAATCAAGAGATTTTTTATTTATTTTATCACTTTTTTTAAAAAATGGTTGTTTTATTTGTAGCGTTGGCTCTGGAACTTATTTTTAGAAAGAGAAAAAAGTCTGACTTTTCTCACTTTATACGCAAAAAAACAAAAGTTCAAAAAAAGTCACCATTTGTTTTATCAGTCTTTATGCCAGATTTTTTATTTATTTTTTAATTTTAAGAAAAAGAGGATATAAAATCCTCTTTTAATATTTTGATTATTTTTTTATGATTGAGTTTCCAGTCTTCGCTTTTCTATATTCTTTTTATAACTCTCTAAACTTGTAGGAATATTGTTTTCTGTTTCTGGGATATCAAGAGCATACCTATAAAATATTTGGAACGTTTTTGAGTCCGTTTTTTGCAAAGCACTCTCAATCTCCTCAGATTTTTTCCCATAGAGATTTTTACGAACAAATTCACCAATAGGAGCCAATCATAAAGGCACTGCCGTAGTATTACTTGATGTTTTTCATAATATTGTGTAGAGTCAACTATCAATATCACTAAATCAGATTTTTCTTGCTTTTCTCGTTTCAATAATAACCTTTTTATAATTTTCTAGTCCTTCAACTCATCCATTTGTTTTTGTTACCACATCATTCAAGTGTCATTTCTGCTGTTCATTGAGTCCTGTATTATTTACTGAGATTCATAAAAGCCTACTAAGTTCTTCATCTTGCTCATCTCTCTTAATTCTAAGACTCTCATTAATACCTGCTGCTCTCGAGTCAAGAAGAGCACTTCTTCCTTCTTGAGAAGAGTAGATATCTCATAAAGCAAGACTACCGTTAGGCACTGCAATAATTGGAGTAGACTCAATTGTAGATTGTCCTAATTTTGCAACAGAACTTGTAAACTGATCAAGTTTTTTAACGCCTGTCTTATTCGTAATAGCTACTTTTATAATCATTCGCATAAATGCTAGAGAAAGGATTGCAATAAATATTTCTTGAATAGTCATTTTCGCATTAGACATATTCATATTAAGTAGCCCATCAATTTTTACTGTGGATGAATATCAGTTTTCCCCATTTCTAGTTGTTAAAATACGAACATTACCCTCTGCAAATGAAGCATCCTTATAATCCAATTGGAAAAATGATTGATAGATCACAATTATAATCATCATTAATCCAATAAAAAAGCAAAATTTTACCGGCTGAAAAATCAATCCAATAATTGTATCTACATTAAGAAACCCTCACTCTTTTGTTTGATCTAATCCCTTAATTTCAAATTGCTTAATAAAGATAATGAGAGGACTTAAAGCAATCGCGACCCACAAATATGCTAATCTCACAATTAAGACAACAGTCAAAACAAGCAAAGACAACGTAAACAATACAAGCCCTGCACTATACAAAATAAATTGAAAAATCTGCTTAAATGCTTTATCTTGACAAGAAACTCCTGCTATATTATTGTTATTATACTGTAAATAATCATTTGTTTTAAACACAGAAAAACCCAATCGCATAAGTGGACCACTCAAATCTTCTGGCTTCGGCATAATTTCATCAATAAATTTTTCATTAGGAACTTCTCTCCTTTGCGGCAAATCTACAAGCTTTGTAGTAAGCTCACCATCAATAGTATATACTACTGCTTGACTTGTCATATATTTTAAGGTTTTATCTGCATCCTTTACTGCAACTATAGTAGTTTGTAATTGCTGGCTATTGTCAACAAGTTGAGATGGGAAAGCAGAAACTGTTGCAATCAGAATTGTTGAAAGATCTACGAGAACCATCACAATAAACCAACTCATTTGTACTAAGACACCTGTAATAAGAGACTTTTTAATAATCTCTTGTGGAGGCTTTTCATTAGTTGAGGGCGAGATCACATATTTAAGGATATGATAGAGAAAGAAAAATCCAATTGCAAAATTAACTAGATTCCTTACCATTTGCCAAATCTTCCACAAATAGGTATCCATCTGAAAAGCTTCTGCATAGACCAATGCATTTGTCATTAATTTTCCAACAAATTTTGCCAAAACAATTCGAAGCCAAGAACAAAGCTGAGTAATGCGATATAGTGTATCCATAAATTCCGTCACCCATCTTGAGCATACCTGTGAAGTTGAGTCTTCTGCAAAAACAAAAGAAATCAGAAAAACCATCACTCATAGAGTTATCCCTCCTATCCATTTCATGTTTTTGGATAAAATCTGATTTTTCATTTCACTTTATTAAAATAAATAATTGAATGTTCTAATTATTATTTTCTGAATTATTT
>JABCOM020000027.1 GCA_013333605.2 candidate division SR1 bacterium | reverse complement strand
TAACCTGCTTTTGCCCACTCCTGAAAATCCATATTTTGAGGATAGATATTAATAATATCTGGAACGTCTCCTGATAAAATCCGAGTCTTTAGCACAATTCCAGCTGAAGGTACTGTAGTCAGCTTCACATCAATATTAGGGTGTTCCTTTTCAAAATCATCCACTATCTTTTGCAAGGTATCTGCCATCTCGGTCTTCTGGTTAAAAAACTCAATCGTTACCTTACCATCAGCTGATTGATTGTTCTGACTACAAGCCACTAGGCCTAGTAAACTTGCCCCAGCTACTAAAAGAAAACCTGCTTTCTTATACCATTTCATTGGAATGCCTCCTTGATAAATTTATACGCTTTTATTATAGTCTCTTGAATTTATACTGTCTACTCAAAAAATCTCCTGATGATAAGGTAACAGTTAAACCTGCATACATGAGCTCTGCACCCGAGTAAACAATGTTTGTCCCTTCCAGCTCATAAAGCCCTTCCACTTCTAAGTCTTTCAGTTTCAAGGTGGTTTCCATTGTTTCCACAACTGATAGGACTCGGACGTAGGTTACAATCGTTTGATTTCCATAGTTAAATTGCACAGTTGCTTCATTGGATTCAGCATCGGGATTGATTAACCTATACTGATTTCCCAACTGGACTACTGGTCGCAATTCTTTATACAAGTTCACCTGATTAGCAATCTCAGCTTTCTCATCATCTGATAAACTTGTCAAATCAAGCTCATAACCCAGATTTCCCATCATTGCTACATGACCACGAGTTTCCAATG
Organism: candidate division SR1 bacterium; assembly: GCA_013333605.2. Taxonomy (GTDB): domain Bacteria; phylum Patescibacteriota; class Gracilibacteria; order Absconditabacterales; family Absconditicoccaceae; genus HOT-345. Next base: position 2,792 of record JABCOM020000027.1, on the reverse strand, counting down.
GTGTCATTCGTCCCATCTGATGATTCGGTACAGCTGACACATGAGCTCCCATAGAAATGGTTGGATAGAGATAGGATGATCCATACTGTATAGGTAAACGTGCTATGGCATCAGTATTATCACTAGCCCAGACTTGTGGGAAATAACGCATCATACCAAGATCATTTCTGCCACCGCCACCAGAGCAGGACTCAAAGAGAATATGACTGTGTTTCTCTGTCAGATAAGAAACGAGTTCGTAAAGCCCCAGCATGTACTGATGAGATTGCATCTGGGTTTCCAGATAAACTGAACCATTCCCCAGATTAGTAATATTACGGTTCATATCCCATTTGATGTAGTCAATTTTATGATGAGAGAGGAGTTCATCTAAGACATTTTTCAAATATCCTACTACCTGGGGATTGGCAAGATTAAGTACTAATTGATTTCTAGAATAGGTATGCTCATAACCTGGAACCTGAATGGCCCAGTCAGGATGTTTACGATACAAGTCGCTATCAACAGAAATCATCTCCGGTTCTAACCAAAGCCCAAACTGCAAACCTCTTTCATGGATCGCTGAAATCAGACTTTCTAGACTTCCACCCAATTTTTCCTCATTCACAACCCAATCACCTAAAGCACGATTATCATCAAAGCGATTACCAAACCACCCATCATCTAATACAAAAACTTCAATACCAACTTTCTTAGCTTCATCAGCTAGTTCTAACAATTTTTCTCTCTGAAAGTCAAAGTAGGTAGCTTCCCAGTTATTAATTAGAATTGGACGCTCTTTTTTAGAAAATTTACTTGGCATAATGTACTTAAGTACAAAATTCTGACTTTCATGACTAATACCAGTTAATCCCTTATCTGAATAAGTCACTAAAGCTACCGGTGTTTCAAAATTTTCCTCAGGATCTAACTTCCAAGAAAAATTTTCTGGATTAATGCCAATAGCAACCCGAACTTCATTCAGTTGATTCTTTTGGACAAAAGCTTCGAAGTTTCCACTATACAGTAGTTGTAGAGCAAACACATTCCCAGCATCCTCTGTAACTCCTTGATCACATAATAGAAGAGCTGGTGTTTGAGCATGCCCAGAAGCTCCACGGTTCGAACTAATCGAAAAGATTCCTTGTTCTACCTGTTGACGTCGGACAGTCTTTTCACGAGCATAAGCTCCCTGTAAAGTCACTATTTCGTAAGCTGCAGCAGGAAAATCAGCCATAAAAGAAAAGGCCTTATGAATGACAACTTCCTGATTGCTATTATTCTCCAATTTGCTGTAACTAGCAATTGTCGCATCATTATCAAAAGCAGTATAATACAAAGTCAGACTAAGTTGAGCCTTAGAATCTTCTAAAATCAAGGCAAGAGTCTCTGTATCATCCATGCTGTGTGGAGAAGGTAAACCCTGTGGACCATTCTGACCTTTTAAAATCTTTGCTTCTACAAATCGAAAGTCTGTTACTTCAGTTGCATCATGTTGAATCTGTAAAGTTGGTTTTCTAAAGTCACCCAAACCATGTTGTCCCAAAATCTGACGTTGCGTATCCAAACTAAAGGTGCGATTAGTAGCTATGGGATTACCAGAAAAAGCATGATCGCGTTCGTAAACACTATTAGCCCCTCTATAGTTCTTAATAGTCTTTCCTAAATGTTTTAATAATAAGAATCCATCCCTATTTTCAATAATCAAACTTAAACCTTTACTCTCAACGTAAAATAGATTATTCTCTATTCGAACTCCCATAAATTGTACCTCATCCATTTCTTGATAAAATTTTAGCAAATAAAAGCGCTTTCTAAAATAGAAAAATGTCTCTAAAGTATGGTAAAATGTTAGGTAGGAGGTGGCCCATGCTCGTTTTTTCAGAATACCAGACTGGAACAATTGATCTTTCTCTTAGCTTCTACGGTTATGAAGAATGCACGCCTAACTACTCTTTTGGCCCAGCTATTCGAGATACCTATGTACTCCATTACATTACTAAAGGAAAAGGTCAATTCCATTATAAGGGGAAAATTGTTGATTTAAAGGCAGGAGATTTCTTTTTACTAAAACCAGATGAATTAACATTCTATCAAGCAGATAAGCAGGATCCTTGGGCATACTACTGGTTGGGGATCACTGGAGGAAGGGCCCCTGACTACTTTGCTCTATCTCAAATTTCTGACCAATCCTACCTCACCCAGTCAAATAACTGTCATACACAAACAACTGCAAAACTCATCTCAGATATTGTCCGCTTTGCTCAGATTACAAAATCTAATGAATTGGCTCAACTCCACATTATGGGACAACTCCATGAACTGATGTTTCATTTAGGAACGATTGCTCCCAATCAGAAAAAAGAGAATATTTCATCAACTCACCAGCTCTATCTTGACTGCAAACAATTAATTGATAGTCACTATCCACAATCGCTCACCATTCAAGATTTAGCAAAAGAGCTATCGGTTCATAGAAGTTACTTAACTAGTGTGTTTAAAGAATTTCACCAACTCTCTCCAAAAGAGTATTTACTTTTCGTTCGAATGAAGCGTGCGCAACAGTTACTAGAACACACAAATGAAACGATCAAAGTCATTGCATATTCTGTAGGTTTTTCAGACCCACTACATTTCTCAAAAGCCTACAAACAGTTTTTTCATAAAACACCTAGTCAAACTCGAAAAGAATACTCTCATTCCCTCTCAGCTAGAAAGGAAAATCAATGAAATCACACCAACTAGTCTACCAAATATTAGCTAGAGAAAACGATTATGTTAGCGGAGAAAAAATCGGAGAAGAACTGAATTTA
>JABCOM020000026.1 GCA_013333605.2 candidate division SR1 bacterium | reverse complement strand
CTTTTATTTTCTCTGGAGTCGTATTGAGAAAATTAAGGCTATTTTGTGCTAAAAGGGAGCTCTTGGATAGGGTTGATTGAACATCATTAATATTTGTTTTTACCTCTGGAACCTTACCATACATTTCCTCAAGTCTAAACCTTGAACGATACGAAAGTTCCAGCATTTTATCGATTTTTTGATCGAGATGATCTAAACTAGTACGAGCATCATGCACAAAATCAATCAATGAATATACACTTTGTTTACTATTTTTGAGATCAAAGCCTATAAGATTGAGTTTCTCCATCAAGACACGATTTAATGAATCTAGAAAAGATTTTTGGATATTTTCTTTGATACTAGAGGCACCTTTTGCAGTGATTTTTGGAGCAATAGCATTAATTTTTTCATTGACAGTATAATGGATCTCTGGATGCCTTGGAAAATCATCTAAAAGACTAACTATTTTTTCTGAAAATCAGCTTTCTATAACGATTGATGCGTAATATTTTCCAAGTCTCGTTCCCTCCTGAGCAACTTGACTGTCCACAAAAACCCATCAAATCGAATCATTTGTTTTAAGTTCATTCACAACATCCGCTCAGATATTGACTCGCTGATCTCTAAACACTACACCAAGATCCTCATTAACAACCGCGATTTTTAGACCTTTGGTATTCCCATAGGGATCTCGAGAAGATTTTAGATAAAACCAAGCATAAAGAGATGGCAATATACACAATACCAAAACAATCAAAAATGCAACTCGATTTGAAAAAACATGTTTAAGATTTGAGAGGTAGACTTGCCAGATTTTTTTCATTACTCTATAGACAGTTAAACTTAAAATACTTTGAAATCTCATTTAAGGTTAGCCAATTTCTCGTAGAAATCAATAAAAAACTGAAAAAATCAGACTTTTACTTTTTATTTCATAGTATGTTCTCCAGACATAGCTTCTTATATTCACTTGACATTAAACAAGAAATGTATAGTATATATCTTCACAAATACAAAAAGTAAAACGCATGAAAAAGAACATTGAATGCACACTTGTGCTGATTAAACCTGACGGGGTTGCAAAGGGAGTTCACAAAGACGTCTTTGCTCGCTATCGTAGAGCATTTCTTCAAGTTATTTATTGCAGTGATGAAATTACTGCAACTGGAGAGCAGCTCTATAAGCACTATGAAGAGATCGGACAACTGCTGACTCGTAAAGGAGAGGAAATCTTTAACGAGACAGTGAAATATATGATGTCAGGTCCTATCTTAAAGGCGATTATCGTTGGCGAGAATGCCGTTCAAAAGGTACGCGAACTCAACGGTGCAACCAAGCCTTGGGAAGCGAAGAAAGGAACGATTCGTGCAGACTTTGGAGAAACAGATCCAAAGGGTCCGATCCGCAATGTTGTCCACTCTTCTGCGACCCTTGAGGAAGCAAAAGAGGAAATCAAGGTCTGGTTCTCAAAAGAGGAACTAAAAAGGTACCTTCCAAATCAGTATCAGGAGTATTATCCTGATTAGCTTGTTTCTCAAAAAAGCTCAATAGGAATCCCTGTTGAGCTTTTGCGTTTTATAAAATATGAGAAAAAAAATCTGATTTCTCTTGTATTAACTCGTTTCAACGAACATTGTCCTACTGCGGTAGTGAAGTGCTTCCATCACATCTGAGAGCGTAAGGTGTTCTCTAGCCTGCATATCTGCGATTGTCCTAGCAAGCTTGAGAAGCCTATGAACCACTCTCCCTGAAAGGGTAAACTTCTCGGTCGCCTGAGCAAGAAAATCCTTACTCGCGCTATCAAGTTTGATAAATTGTTCGATATCCTTTGCCTGCATAGAGGCATTATTTTGGATAGCAGTTCCCTTAAAACGCTCCTGCTGAAAGGCTCGAGCTGTTTGAATATCCTTGAGCAAATCTGCTGAAGATTGGTTTTGAGTTTTTTCAAGAAGAGTAGAAATATTTTCTCTAGGAATTTCAAGGATCATATCAATTCTATCCAAGAGTGGACCTGAAATCTTACTCTGATACCTTTTTACCTCTCAAAGTCCGCAAGTACACTGTCTTTCTGGATCTTTATAATATCAACATTTACAAGGATTCATTGAAGCTACAAACATCAAGTTTGCTGGATATTGCACGCTACCATGAGCTCTGGAGATATTGATTACCCTATCTTCTAAGGGTTGTCTAAGCACCTCCAAAACTTCTCTTGGAAACTCGGTTAATTCATCAAAAAAGAGAACTCATTTGTGAGCTAGAGAGACTTCTCCTGGGGTAAGGTTACTTCCTCATCAGATAATTGCAACCTTGGAAGCAGTATGATGCACCTGTCTAAAAGGCCTTTTGACAATCAGTGGCTGATCCTTACTCAGCTTTCAAACTACAGAATAAATCTGACTCACCTCAAGGATCTCATCTGAAGCCAATGGAGGCAAAATAGTTGTCAAAGCTTTGCTCAGCATGGTTTTCCCACTACCAGGAGCTCAAACCATCAGGACATTGTGCAGTCCAGCTGCCGCAATACTCAGGGCTCTTTTTGCAAAAAGATGACCTTTGATATACTTAAAATCATAGCTATCATCAGTATTTTCATCTTTTAATTCTCCAAGTGCTTTGGTATTGCGAGCATAAGCAAGCTTTTCTCCTTTGAGGAAAAAATCTAAGAGCTCAGAAAAATGCGAAAGCGGAATAATGGTAATATCTGAAATATACTCCAACTCATAAAGATTTTCTCTCGGCACAAAAAAAGTTTGATAGCCCTGCTGTTTTGCAGAGATTACACTAGGCAAAAGCCCATTTACCCTCTTGATCCTTCCATCCATTCCAAGCTCTCAAAAAAAGAGAAACTCGCTCATCCTCTCATAATGATTGAGCTTCCCATCATAGATCAGTCCGAGCAAGGCAACCGCCATTGGGAGATCAAAACTTGTTCAGACCTTTTTGAGATGACTAGGGGAAAGATTCAGCACAAATTTCCTCTTTGGAAGATCTATCCCGACATTTCTAAAACATCCTCTAATCCTCTCCTTGGCTTCCTTAATACTCGCATCGGGTAGCCCAATAATCTCAATATTTGGCAAAGCCCTATTACTATCAGCCTCTACGAGAATCTCATAGCCCAAAAGTCCAATGGTAGTAAATGTTTTGATATGCGTTGTCATTAGAAAAAAATATGATAAATCAGATTTACCATATTTTTCTTCCCACAAAAATCAAGTCAAAATAAGCCAATACTCTTTTGTCAAAAAAAAGTTTGATACCACTAATCGTGCTTGCACTGGCATTGAGTATCATCGTCATGGCAAGAACAACTATGTCCGTGATGGTGTTCATGATGATGGTGCCCATGGTGATGGTGTTCGTGCTGATGGAAGGTATTTTCATAATTTTCATAGCCCTCATGCTGATCATCTCCGTGATCATGCCCACAGCAGCAACATCCACCTTCACACTCCTCCTCTGGCATTTCAAGAGATCCAGTTACGGCTCTAAGCACAAAGTCTAGCACTTCATCATCAGATACGCTTTGACCTGACATTTGTTCGATCATAGTTTTTAGTTTTACGAAAGCATCATGGTTTTCTTGGCTGATTTCTAGAGTTACTTTTGTCATGTGATTGATTGAAAAAAAGGGTAAAATTCTGATAAGGATTGTAATGATTTTCCTCTGGACTACAAGAGCAGAAAGGATTCAGTTTTTTTTATTTTAGGAAGTTGGTCATTATTGAACAGACATTCACAAATCATAGATAAGGCTCTGTATATACAACAATCGAACAGAATCTGAACTCTTTTGGACTACTATTTCAACAATTTCACTCTGCTCATTTTTCACAATGCAAAAGATGACCGGTATTTTTATCAAATACTCAATTCACTGAAATAACTCTCCAATAATCTCCAAGTGGAGAACGATGCTTTGTCACATCTCAAACAAAATTTTCTCTATCTTTCCACTCTCAATCAATGAAATAAAGATAGTGTTTCCACCATTTAGACAAAGGATCATTTCTAACAGACGACCTCCATCTGACCCACTCTTTCTTAAAATAATCCTCATACTGATCTATCCATTTCCTCGTTTGCATCATAAGATACATTGGATTCGTATAGTAAACTGGATGAGTATAGACTACTTCGGTACTAAAATATTTATTCCCCTGAATATCCTTCTGATAAATAGACCATTCTCCAGGATATATCCACTCATCATCCTCACACCCAAGGTTTCCCTCATCTACCATTGGATTTGCCTTGAGCCAACACTTATCTCTACTATCTGATCGCCTTCTCCAGTTGGTATTTCTGATATTATACATTGCTTCAAGTCCCTCTTTTGCGAGATTGAGAGCTATAGTTCTTTGTGCTGTTTCTGAAATATAGGTCGTAGTCTTATTGATTCCCTGCATGATCACGAGTACTCCCATTGAGAGCACAAATACTACAACAAGAACTTCTATCAGAGTAAAACCACCAAGAGTTTTTTTCTTTCTGAGTTCTCAATTTATTTTTTGCATATCACGATTTTTAAGGTAAATACTGAATGTACTCTAGCTATTCTTTTCCCCTTTTCAAGAGAAATAAAAGCAAATCTATCTGATTTCTAATCAATTCCTACTGATTTTCCGAGTGATACAATCACCACAATCAGCTTTTTATTTTTTTTCTACTTCAAACTTGTATTTTTTGGAGAATTGAGATTGTGCAGTTTCCATCTGAGCATCGAGCTTGGCGAGAGACTGAGAAAACTGAGTGGTATAGTTTGAAAAAATCTGAGTATCTCTACGATAAAACTCGCTAGCAGATCCTGAATATGCTCCAATCAGCTCAACTACTGGTCTTTCATAGTTATCCAATGCAAGCTGAAGCCCAGAAATATAATCAACAACGGCATCTTTGAGCATTGTTTCACGGCGTCGTCCCTCTTGAAGACTAGCTTTGTCCTGGAGAGATCTCAGCTGATCTCTGAGTCAGATATAAAGCTCTGCTAGATTTTGTCCATCATATTTTTTTTCTAAAGTTGTGAAATACTCATTTACTGCGTCTACTGCCTGAATCTGAAATGAGATGATTTTATTATTATATTCTTGAGCAGAAAGTTCTGGTCTTGATTTTGCACATCCAGTGATAATTAAGAGAGCAAAAAAGACTAAAATCAGATTTTTTATTTTCATGTATAGTGATTTTGTAGAGTAAAATACTTTATTTTGAGTAATAGAGATAGTTGAGTACGGTTTCCTTGAGCTCTTCTGGAGTATATTTTTCGGTAGGTTTTCCCTTTTCATTGAGGATAAAATACTGAATAATCAGCACCACAAGCTCAACAAATGCTGACTGATTGATCGGGATATTATCATGATAAGTTGCTGAAAGCTGCTCTAGATAGTTGACATATCTCCTAATAGAATATCCGGATTCCTCAGGATTAAGCTTTTCATAAAAAGAGAAAATCTTGTATTCTTGAGCCTCTTTTATAAAAAAAGGTACAAAAAATCAGGCAATTACCTTGGTATTTCCATCTTTTCTCAGATAGGTGATATTATTTTGAGGATTGATGGTCTTGAAAAAAGTATCATAAATCGCTTTTATCAGTTCCTCATGGCTGATTTTTTTCAAGAGCATAGAGAGAAAGGCTGCAAAATGCTGATTGAGATTTTTGTCAGCTTGGATTTGCTGAGCCACTTGTTTGGCCTGCCTATTTTCCTCTTGGGCTTTTTGGACGGCTTCCTCACTCACCTGATCAATATTGCTTCTCGGGGTTCAAAAATCATCTATTCCGCCTATTATTTCTGCCATTTTGGTGAAAAAAGATAAAAATCCAGACTTTAATTTATTGTTTTTGCCTTGAAATTCAAACCCAATTCACTATACAATGACTATTGTAATTTTGGTGAGGTGGATGAGAGGCTGAAATCAACTCACTGCTAACGAGTCAGACGAGAAATCGTCTCGAGGGTTCGAATCCCTCCCTCACCGATTTTGCATAGCTCATTTGAGAAATTTATGGACTGTTATGGCACTATAGCTCAGCAGGTTAGAGCGCGCCTCTCATAAGGGCGAGGTCGGTGGTTCGAGTCTACCTAGTGCCAATTATCTAAAGATCATCTCAAAAGTCATTCATATTTTATTTTGTTTGTTTTAAGGTATTATGGCCGCAAAAAAGAAAGGAGGAGTTGTAAAGGTTGCAATGGTATGTAGTGAATGTAAAGCTACAAATTATTTTACAAATATCAACAAGGCTGTTACTCCAAAGCTTGCTCAAAACAAATACTGCAAGCACTGTAGAAAGCATACTGAACACACTTCAAAGGAAAAACTTAAGTAAGAATTCAGATTTTTTTAGATTTTTATTGTACATTCTAGAATGTTGACTATTAGATTATCTAGACACGGTAGAACCAAAAGACCTTTTTATAGAATCGTATTGACTGAACATACTAAGCCAGCAAAGTTTGGATACAAGGAAGTTTTAGGTTCTTATGATCCTCTTCATCATATCCTTCAAGCTGATGTTGAAACGATCAAGGCTTGGGTGGCTAAAGGATCTCAGATGTCTGAGAGAGTTGCAAAGCTTCTTTATAAGGAAACAAATGATGCTCTTTTCCAGAAATTCTTTGAAATGAGAGAAAGAAAGAGCCTTCCAAAGAACGCAGACAAGTAATTCTGCTATAGTACTGAAAAATCCCTTGAGGGTTTTTTCTTTACCTTTAATTTTTGATTTAATTATCAATGATCGGATTGGATAATGTTTGAGGATTTCAGGAAGTAGTGTTATATGGATTAGGAGGACTTGTTTTGGTGATTTGTTGAGGATGTATTTATGCGTTTTTTAGAGCAATCTTCTTTTTTATCTTTTCAAAAGGAGATGAAAAGCAGATCAAAGCTGCTTGGGATAGCATCAGATACATGATTTTGGGTATGTTTTTGACAGTAATGTTGATCTTTGTTTCTCCATCACTATTGAAATTTATGCATCTTCAGGGAGCAGAAAACTATACTCCAAGACAGATTTTTACTTATATGGGAAAAATTCTTGGACATCTTTGAAAACTTGGGAATTTCATCAAAGATTCTCAGGTTCAGAATCAGTATAATGGAGATTTATATTATAAAGATCTCACTCCTAGGACTTCTGCTCTTTAATACTACAAGTAACAAAAATCTGACTTCAGCGCAATGGAGTCAGTTTTTTTGATTATTTTTTTAAAAAAAGTATTGACTTTAAAACTAAAAATATATATACTGCTTGTCTAATACAAAAAAATAAATGTCATGGAAAAAAAACCTAACCATCAGAAAGTTTCTGACGAAACCTATCAAGAAAGATATTTTCTCTTCTTGAGAGAACAGCTTGTTCGCTTAGATAAGGAATTTAAAAGCTCTTTTGAAAAAACAAAAGAACTTCGAAAGAGGTATCAAGAAGCGATAAATGATAAAAGTTTTGTTGGCAAAGAATTGACAGAACTACAAAGAACATATGAGGCCTTGGAAGAGGTTACGAATCTCTCTCGAGAAATCCTTAGAGAATTAAAAATTAAGGACAGGATACTCAGTCATGATCCAGAAACTATTATCTAGACCTACGTCTAATTAAAAAGCTTTTCCCTGATTTGCAGGAAGAAGCTTTTTTTGAATTTATAGAAAAATCTGGCTTTTTTGACTTTTTTAGAAAAAAGGATATACTTGAGTATAATCTTTATATTCTAGCAATATGAGTATGGAAAATATGGGAAGCAGAGATGAAGTGAAAGAAATTAAGCCTCTTGCTAAGGGGAAAGAAAGCAATGTCAAACAGGTAAACAATACAGAGAAAGGAGTGGATACTTCAAAGAAAAATCTCAATCTTGCTAAAGACCATCCCTATAATGATCCTAGCCGTAGAAATAGTGTCGTTGTAGAGAAATTGAGAACTGGAATCAATCCTAAGGATATTCTCAAGGAGTGTTATGGATACACAGAAAGCGCAAGTAGAGCTTGGTGAGCCAATATCAATGCTGTTGATTTGTCTGAGAACCTTCCAAAAATTTATAATGCGATGAAAAAAGATGGGACAGAGCTTCACTTCCATGATATGAAGCCGGAGGATACAATCAAACTTTTACAGGGGATTTCAAAATATTCAAAGGATCCCTCACAATGACCACTACTCGTTTTCCCATCGATTACCTCTCGTAATGATAAAGACAATCTCGCAATGATTTCAGATTTTATGAAGACGACAGATAAAAAATTCAATATCTGACTTCCTTCATTGTCTGCTACCTCTATCGCTGGAAAGTTTATGTCAAAAGATCTAAAAACTGGTCGTATCCAATATGATCAAAAACATATTCTCTCAACTCCGAATGCCACTGAACGCCCAGAAGTTAATGGTATCCTAGATATTGACACTTACGAACAATTTTCGCAAATCCTAGAAAAGACTCCAAATGGAAGTCTCTCTATTGGAATGATAAATGCCTCAGAAAGTCCGATTTTGATTGATCATGAAATGGCACAAAAGCCAATTGTGTATGATAAATCAAAGGGTGTAATCACTTACCTAGATGAAACAAATGAGAAAAGCTTTAGTTTTTGAAAAACTGCGAGCGATTATCTGACCAATAGATCAAGCAGTTTTGATCGTATGTATGCAGCACAGTAACTAGAGTTCCTCTTTAATTTTCACGAGGAGCTGGAGTGCCTGAAGCGGAGTAATATTATTAAGATCAATGCCATTAAGCATTGATTTTATTTTTTCGTATTGAGCTTTATCAAGAAACTCCTCCTTAGGAAGTGAGAATAATCCCTGTTCTGAAGAAGCAAAAGAAGAAGTCTGATTTTTTTGATCTTTTTGATCCTTTTCAAGAGTAGCTAAATTCTCACGCGCCTCAGCCAAAATTGAGGAAGGGATCCCTGCCAATTTTGCAACATCGATTCCATAGCTTTTATTTGCTCAGCCATGAGTAATTTTTTTCATAAAAATCACCTGTTTGTCTGTTTCATATACACTAACTGAGAAATTTTTTATCAGTGAAGATTCCTGCTCTAGAGCAATCAATTCATGATAATGCGTAGCAATAAGTGTTTTTGCTTGTAATATCTGGAGAATATAGTGCAAAATTGCCTTGGTAAGTGCTAGCCCATCATACGTAGAGGTTCCACGACCAAGTTCATCAAAGATGATAAAACTTTTTTTTGTCGCATTATTGAGAATATTCGCAACCTCAATCATCTCAGTCATAAAGGTAGATTGGTTTTTAGCGATAATATCTCAGCTTCCAACTCTAGCAAAAATTCCATCAACAAGTCAGATTTCAGCCTTTTGAGCCGGGACAAAGAGTCCACAATGCGCTAAAAGCACAATCAAAGCAGACTGCCTGAGATAGGTAGATTTTCCTCCCATATTTGGTCAGGTAATGATGTGAATGATGCCATCATCACTTGGAAGATTTGGCTGTTTTCCGATCTTGAGGTCATTAGGAATAAAAGGCTGATCTTTTGGAAGAAAAGCCTCAATCACTGGATGACGACCTCATTGGATAGCAATTATCTCCTGGTCTAAAAGCTGTGGTCTAGTATAGTGTTGCTCCTTTGCAAGTAACGCATAAGACGTCAACAGATCAACCCAAGCAATTTTCTCAGCAACAACAGCAAGAACATGAACTTTTTTTTCAAGGAAAGACTTTGCCTGTTGGAGGAGAGCTTGTTCCTTGGCTCTAAGCTGCTCTCTTGATGAGATAATCTCTCACTGGAGATTTTCTAGTAATGGACTGGAATATCTCTGATTTCACTTTAAGGTCTGCCTGCGGAGAATTCAGAATTCATTCTTTTCCTGTTCTGAGAGGTTTGATGCGAGCTTTTCACTAATCCACTGATCAAACAGTTCACTATCTTTGCTCGTCAACTCCAAGAAATATCACTGATTAGTAATAAATTTGAGTTTAATATTGGTGATTCCAGAGCTTGCAACGAGCTTTTGCTGATAGCTCATCAGCAGATCATCACTATGATAAGCAAGCTTTCTGAGTTCATCAATTTGTGGATCTCTTCAGTCAGCAATATAGTCACTATCACCGATAAGCTGATCATCTGCCTTGAGTAATGCAAGCAAATAGTTGTAAATCTCTCTTAACTCCTCTACTTCTGATTGATCAAGTCCAATAGCCTTCAGCTGAGTTAGTATTTCTCCATCTAGTCCCTCCAAAGCCAGTCAAAGTGTAGTTCTCAACTTTATAAAAGGAATATAATTGAGTTTTCTATAGAGGATAAGGCTTAAAAGCTTTGGGATATCAAAAAAAGCAGAAAAAAACTGATGAATGGCACCGGTTTTTGTATCATCAAAGAGCCTCTCAAGATGAGAAAGTCTCCAGTTGAGTTCAGATTTATTGTTTGTTGGATTTGAGAGAATATCTCTCAAAAGCCTAGCTCCTCATGCAGTTTTTGTAGTATTAAGAATTTCAAACAAGGTATATTTACTAGAATTTTCATAGCTTGAGCTGAATATTTCTAGGTTTTTGACTGTAGTTTCATCCATCAGAACGAGTCCATCAGCAGCATGATAGCTGATCGTATTAACATTTTTGAGGACTTGCTGCTGCGTATGCTGAATATAAGCAAAAAGCAGAGCTAAAGCGGAAGCTCTTCATTCTGTCAATGCCTTTCCAAAGCTAGCTAACTGCTGTACCTTGCAAACGGTCAAAATCGTATGCTCAGGATCAAAGGGAACCCCATATACAGAGACTAGACAGTTCAAATAACTCTGAATAGGACCAATAATTTCCTCTTTGTTGGTTAGGTCTGAGTCGAGAATAATCTCTGTCGGACGCAATGATAGAATGAGCTTTTGAGCCTGTTCTAAGTTTGAAAGTGTTTTGGTTTGATAGTTTCCTATAGTAAAATCTCACCATGCAAGATGATAGTTTGTTCCACTCTTCTCAGAAGACCTTGTAATTGCTAAGAGAGTACTGAGTTCACGCTGATTTTCTTGGATATACGTTCCTGGAGTAATAATTGATTTAATACTTCTCTCAACAATCTTTCAAGGGACAGGATCTGTCATCTGCTCAGCAATTGCGACTTTATAGCCCTTTGCAATCAGCCTCGGAATGTATTTTTCTATACTATGATGAGGGATACCTGCCATAGGAATAGGATTTTCTGAGTTTTTATTTTTTGAGGTGATGATGAGGTCAAGCACGCTAGCACAAATCTTTGCATCTTCAAAAAACACTTCATAGAAATCACCAATTCTAAAAAGCAGAATACAATCAGGATTCTGTTGTTTCATCTGAAGATATTGTTTCATCGCTGGAGTAAGATTCTCTAGGTTCATACCGCATATCACAAAGTTTAAAATCTGATCTTCTTTCCCTCTGCTCAAGTCCAAAGATATTCAAGAGGAACCTTATTATTTTGAACTGGGATTCCCTCAGTAGCAAGCCTACGGATCTTTTCCTCAAGTCCGAGAGCATAGCCCGTCAACTTTCCATCTGCTCAGACCACCTTGCAGCAGGGATATTTATCAGGATGATCGTTGCTTCTCATAATCATTCCGACTACCCTTGGATGAATTCAGAATTTTTGAGCGATATGCTTGTAGGTTGTGACCTTGCCGTAAGGTATTTTCGTCAAATATTCATAGATGGCTTGTCTGTCCATCAGAAAGGGGAAGAAAGATAAAAATCTGATTTCAGGTTTTTGTTGGATTTTCTGGGAAGAGTATATGGAATTCTGAGCAGAAAACAACTAAAGCTTAGATTGATTTTAGGGAAGAAGTGGTATACTGGATGTAGTTTTAGGCTTTCGGGAAGGGAGGCGATATAGAAGATACTCATTTGGGACTTTGGGGAGCTGGTGCAATTATTTTGAGTAGCAGTGGAATGCTAGCTCAAAGGAAAAATCTCCTGACTAAGGAGGTCGCTCCGTGGGAAATTTTGATTAGGAAAGATTTACTCCGAAGAATACACAATATTTGTATTGATCAAAAGCAATCATCTTGCTAGGGTTAACCTCTTGATTTCCTAACGAAAATAGCTATCAACTGTAGTGTTTTATTAAATATACAAGGTAAGATGAGAAAAATCTGACTTTGGTCTTTAGTCGTTGGTGTGGCTTTTTTGAGTGGCTGTGGAGTCTTGCCTCAGGAGGAAAAAGTATTGAGTGGGGACATTTCACAAACAGGAAACGAAATAGAGCTCTCGCCAGCAGAAGCTTTGAGTTGAAAAGAAGCGAAGCTTACTCTTGCAGAAGTGCAGGCAGAGACAGGAGATACTACTCCGATTGTTGTAATTACGGAAGCGAATAGCGGAGCGATTGTGACACAGACGGGAGATTCTCTCATCTATAGAAATGAGGTCTACGGTTTTCAGGTAAAGCTTGGGAAAGAAACTAAAGGAGTAAAAATATATGCAGAGACACCTAGAGCGATACGGCTCTATGGTACCTACTGAAAAGGGCCAGTTCCTTGAGACTCAATAATGGATAAAATGGGATATGAGATTGTGGTTGGAGCGTTTGTTAGCACACATAAAGAATACTGGAAAGGCTATAACAACTCAGAAACGGATATAGGAGGGAAGACAGGTTTTTTAATTGATACCTTGTGATTTAATAACAAATATTTTTTTCAGAAAATGAGAACCAATGTTCCTCCTACTATTGTAAACCATCTCCTCCCAGACTTGCAATGTACTCCTATTGTAGTACAATGATTGGAAGAAAAAGAGTGCTGAGACTGGAGTAATAGAATATTCTTTGATAATTTATCAATTTTAGAACTTTAAAAAAGCCTCTAGGATTTCCTAGAGACTTTTTTCATTCGCTTGACTTTTTCTGAAGATTTTCTATATCTATAGTGTTTACCTTGTATATAACTAGCATGATGAAGAAATACTTAAGCTTTCTAGCACTCTGAGGAGTGGTCTTCTTAGCTGGTTGTAGCACGACGCCAGTTCAAGAGCCAAGCACTCCTAAAGCACCAGAGCCTCTGACACAAAACTTTGACTGTAAAGGGAAAGAGTATTATGACAATCTCACTTGAAGCGGGAACTTTACTCTTCAGCGAGATGAAGCTGAATCAGGTTTTTCAGCGGTTATCCCTGAGCTTTGTGTAAAGCTAGTTTCTCGCCCTAGAGACGCAAATACTTCTCTCTCAGAATGGAAAGCATATAACGAGAATCCTACTTATTGACCCAAGGAAATATTAAAATGAACTCTTAGTGGGAATAGTATTACCCTCTGAGTAAACTGACAAGCACGCTATATTTTCAATAGTAAGGAGAAGGGGACTTCTCTCGCTCAAGCGATTCAGACTAAGTATAACTTAGATTCAAGCTGCTGAGTGAAGAGAGATACTGACCTGAATGGGAAAAAACAAGATCTCTATGCTAGACCTCATATCTTGTGAGAATCTGATGAAAAGAGTCGCTATACTCTCAATACTCACGAGAAAGATACTTGTAGTCCAAGTTATCCTACTGAAGATGTAGGATTCTGAGAACTCTTGCCATATGACATCTTATATACCGACAAACAAGATACAAGATATCTCCTTTACAATCTTTCTGTGACTCAAGAATCTGGTTCTCCATATCTCAATATGACCTTTGAATATACTGATTAAGAAAAAAATCTGAGCATAAGCTCAGATTTTTGTAATAGAGAGATACTCTATTATTTTCGGTAAAGACTAACTCCTGATTGTTGTAGAGACTGAATTTCCCATATTGATACATTTGTACAATCATACTCAGTCCAAGTTGGACGCTTGTTTTTACCCTTCCCCTCGTGATTTGCACCAACAATTCTCACGAGGATATTACCCCTTACATTTTGTGCAGAAGCAACCATTCCAATGTGTCCCGCTGAACTATGAGCGCCATGAGCACCTGGTTGAAAGATAATAATATCTTTATTACGGGGTAGATCTGTGGCGGAGAAGCTTGGTACTTTTTTCCACCCAATCTTAGTTAACCAACTTCCCATATCTTTAGCATCTCCAGCTTTAACTCCCCAATAACCTAAACGATTTTTGATGTAATCAGTGCACCAACACCATTTAGCACGTGCTGAATTTACCGAAGCCTGTGCATCCTGAGGTAGTGCTACCTGAGATACTTCTGTCATGGCAATGGGAGTATCTTCTTTCTTCTCACAAGAGGAGAAACCTACTACTAGGGCAAGTGCTACTAGCACTCCTTTCCCTACTTTTAAAATACGTTCTTTCATATATAGATATCGTATTGTGAACTTATCATTGGAGTAGCAATGCTCGTTCGGTTATTTTACTATTTTATTTATGGTTTAATATTAAAGAAGTCTACTCACTTCTTGCTATAGCGAGGTTGCCTATAGTGATTTGCTTTTTGATAGCAAATGTTTTTTATTATTCCTCTTTTAAATTCTCATTTGGATCGCCATGATACACAAAATAAGTCTCGGGCAGGTTTGTGGAACTAATTATTACGAGTAACAGTAAAAAAATAACAGTTTACAAAGAAGAAAAACCTGAAATACGTCAGGCTTTTCTATGTTTTCTATGTTTTTGGTGAGATTTTTCTATAAGCTTGATACCAATAGGTGAGGAAGAATGCTTCAACAATACAGTTGAGATATGCGATTACTAGAAGCAAGCTTGCTGCAACTACTCGGATCGTGGTCTCTACAAAGGAATTTTGGATCACATCCAACCACACTGCAATATATATCAAAAGCACAGGGATTCCAACGATAAGAAGACCAATAACAATAAATCTCAGCATCAAGAGGAGCTCAACAAACATCAGTTTAACTGAGAGACCCAGATTATTCATCGCGAGACTTGTACTCTTTTTGATCGCATCAAAAACCTGACAGCCCTCTAGAGCAATAATAATCCTAGCATACGACCAACAAACGCTGGCAAAGAGCACGAGGAATCACCAAATTCCGACAATAATTGTAATAAATATATTATCAAAAATATCCATCAGATAGAGTCTCAGCATTACCGTACAGAAGGTAAACACTCAGAAAGGAATCGAAAGTCAGCTATACTCCAGCATTGGGAAAAACTTTCCACTTCCTCTGACAAAAGATCTGAAAGCTGACTGCTGAGGATTATCCAGCGCTGAAACAACTGATGCCTCTCCTATCGGGTGAAACCAAAGATATCAGATCAATACAATAATAACTCAGATCACTGCTCGGAGAATTCACTGATTATTGAGCTTATCAAGAACATAGATAAAGGCATCAGAGAGCTGAACTCAGCTTTCATATTTATAGAGAAGGAAAGTATTGAAATAATAGACGATAAAGTAGATACGAACTATTGAATAAAACACAAGCGTCAAAAAAGAGAGCCTAATGAGTTTAGGATTTTGAAAGAGGACAGTGACTGAATCTGATAGAATTTGTCTAAACATGCTCCCTTAGAGAGATAAAAAAATTATTCTTGTGTAAGTCCTTTCGCAACGGTTTTCATTGGCTTGATAGCTAGGAGTAGAACCGGGATATTTATTAGCGCAGCGATGAGGAAGAATTTCCAGAGTCAAAGCGAGGTTCCTCCTGTTTGATAATGGAGTCCAGCACCTAGGAGTCCAACTCCAACCAATAAAGAAATCAGAATTATAACTTTTTTTGTATCAAAGTGCGGGGTAAGATGATTTCTGGCAGCAACCCGGATTGCTCCTCCAGTGAAAAGTCACTCAATCAAAAGCTGCGTTAATACTCATCCAAGAAGTCCATAGCTTGGGATAAGGTAGATCCCAACAACTGCACCGAGTACTACTCCAATCAGATTGATCAAGAAAAGCCTATTTTGTTGCTCCATAGCTACGAAGATATAGTTATAGACCTGCTTGATGAAGCTAAGCACAAGTACAATCCCCAAGAAAGGAAGCACTTGATTGGCTCATCGGTCAATGGTATTGGTTCGGCTTCAGAGGAATTTACTTGAGGAGACGAGTAGAATAATATCATCTGCGAAAATCCAGAAATTAAGTGCAATCAAGGCTCCGATTCGGACAACCATTGTCATCAGATTTCAGAGAGATTTTTGCTTTTGTGTTTTGCTGTAGTTTGGGATCTTGTGAAGAAGTGAATTTCCTAGTGAGGATGGTATGATTAGTAAGATCTCTATCAAAGACAATGCTAGAGCCCACTTCCCCGCATGATCAAAGTTTTGAGCTGTTGGGAAGAACCATCCTAGAAAAATCAGTACCAGTAAGGTATGAAAGCTACTAAAAAAGTAAGAGAAACCAAATCTCCAATTCTGACTTAAAATCTTTTTGATAAAAGAGAAATCAAATCTGATCTTGAGAGGGAGAATATCTTTGGTTCTGAGATGCATTTCCACATTTTGCCCAAGGGAACTCGCAACTACCGAGAAGATCACTAGACAAAAAGCTGATATTAGCACAAGGTTTGGTGTTTGAGCAGACTGGAAATCAACATTAGTAAAGAACAGATACACTACCGGCAAAAGCACTAGCAGTTGCGAAAGTCTTGCGATAATCAAAGACCATGTCAGTCTTTTCATCTTTCGAAAGAGTTGAAGTGGTATTTGCTGAATACCTGCATACATATTACTTGCAGAATAACACATTGCCAGAGGAAGTCCTCGAATGATATAGGGATTTTCTGTATAGGCTGGGATCAAGTAGGCAATAGCGATTGCCAAGCTATAGACAATTCCTATGAGAAAGACTCTCGTTCCTACGAATTTTCAGTAGTCTTGTGCTAAAGGAGAAGTTGGATTTAAGTCAGATTCTATTTCTTTATCTCAGTGTATTTGTTTTTTTAGAGTTCAGAGCTGCTTGATTGCAAGGACATAGATTCAGAAGTCTACAAGCGCAGTCCACCAAGCGAAAAATCTGAAAATTGTCCCATAATCTCCGTATCTCAACGGTCAAAGATATGAGGCAATAATTTTGGTGATTACAAATCCAAATAATGCGCTGATCACTCTCCCAGCTAGCTGCCAGAGAGCATCTTTTATCACGAGTTTATGTCCGGACATTCGTTTCGCAAAACTAAACTGTTTTTTAGTATAGTTTTTTGCTTGGCAATATAAAGAGAAAAAATCTCTGCTTTCAGCTACTGAGTGTCCTAGTTTTTATTATTAAGAAGACGCAAATCGAAAAGAGGTTGAAATAGCGCTTAAGTTAAGTAGAACAAATAAGATAAAAAATCAGATTTTTTTTATTTTTGAGGGAGAGATGGAGAATTATAGAGGCTTTTGGCTTGAATGAGTAAACGGGAACTGTTTTTTTTGATCACAAGAAGAGGGAAAACCTGTAAAACTTTGGGTTGTACCACTTGTAAAAAAGGACATCTCTGAACTAAAACTCTGAGAAGAG
This sequence comes from candidate division SR1 bacterium, assembly GCA_013333605.2. Taxonomy (GTDB): domain Bacteria; phylum Patescibacteriota; class Gracilibacteria; order Absconditabacterales; family Absconditicoccaceae; genus HOT-345. Next base: position 14,575 of record JABCOM020000026.1, on the reverse strand, counting down.
CCAGTTTTTTGTGAAAAATGAACAAATGGGACTTTAGAGTATTTTTATGGATTAAAGGAGTTTTTGACCTTTGAGGTTTGAGGAGTTCCGATCTACATTTTTGACAATCACAATCATGCTTTATATTTTTGGTATAAGGAATATTTTCAAAATCGCTTTGCAAAGGGAATAAGACTCATTCATATAGATCAGCACTCGGATATGAAACCTAACGAGAAGAAAATAGATGAAAAAAATCTGAATTCAGTCTTTTGATTTGTCCAAGAGCAGTGTAATGTTGGAAACTTTATTATTCCGGCATTAGGAAGTGGATTACTCGGATCTGTAGACCAACTCAGAAGCGAATACTGACTCCTCCACTATGATAAGCCTGATGAGGACTATATTTTGGATATTGATATGGATTTTTGGGAGAAGCTGATGGGAATTGAAGATAAAGAGTGAACCTTTGAGCAGACAAGAAAGCTGATCTCTTGAGCAAAAATCGTAACTATCGCAACTTCTCCGTTTTTTTTGGATCAGAAAGAGGCGATCAAGCTGATACAGGAGCTCTTTGAGGGAATGGAAGACAAAAGCGAAACATAAGATTAGATTTTAACAAAAAAGAGAATGTCTTAATCCTCCTTTGTGTGTAGTAAAAACACTTGTTTTTATCTAGGAAAACGATAGATTATAGAGATAAAAGGGGAAGGGAAATCAGATTTTTAATTTTTTTGCACCTGAGGGAAAAGATGGACAAGATTAGGAATTTTTGTATTATCGCGCATATTGATCATGGAAAGTCTACACTAGCTGATAGAATGCTCGAGATCACTGGAACAGTAAGAAAGCTGAATCATTCTCAGGTTTTGGATCGTATGGATATCGAACAGGAGAGAGGAATTACGATCAAGCTTACGCCAGCTAGAATGCAATGGAAGGGCTACGAACTTAATCTTATTGACACTCCGGGACACGTTGATTTTCAGTACGAAGTATCTCGTTCACTAGCTGCGGTTGAAGGGGCGATTTTGCTGGTTGATGCTTCTCAGGGAATTCAAGCTCAAACGCTTTCAACTCTCTATCAAGCAATTGATCAAGGGCTAGATATTATCCCAGTCTTGAACAAGATTGATCTCCCCGCTGCGAATCCTGATAGAGTTGCTGGGGAAATTGAAAATATGATTGGACTCTCAAAAGAGGAAGTAATCTGCGTATCTGGGAAGACAGGAGAGAATGTAGATAAGGTCCTCGATGCAATTATTGAGAGATTCCTCTCACCAAGGGAATTTAAGCTCAAGAATCCAAAAAAATTCTGACTCTAATATGATGAGCATAAAAAAAGGAAGCAGTTCGCTCTTTTTTTCGTTGACTGAGAAGAAAAGTAAAGAGAAAAAACCTGAACTAATTCAGGCTTTCTTTTTTTATTATTACTCTTATCTTAATACTCAAATGGACTTCTCTCCTTAAATCTTTCGATTCCAAGATCAAGTTTCGTATCATCAAGCGCATAAAGCGTTGCGATCTTTTCTCATTTTTTCACCTTATCACCGAGCTTTTTGTAAAGATACATTCCGGCTTCATTGATTACTGGACATCCAAGCTTTCTACAGATTGCATTGACATCATGGAGGTTAATAACCTTCATCTGACCGTCCTTAGTTGCGAGAATATCGTAGGTATGAGTTCAGAGTTTTAATGTTTCAGAGGTAATTTTTGGGTTTCCGTGCTGAGCCTTGATAATAGATTGCATCTTTTGCCAAGCTTTTCCAGAAGTGAGCTGAGATTTTGCTAGCTCAAGAGCCTTTTTACCTTTTGCAAGACCTACATCTTGGATAATTTTTGAAGCAAGATGAAGCACTTTATCTTCAAGATCTTTTGCTCTTTCTGGATGTTGCTGGAGAATTCTAAGCACTTCTCTTACCTGAAGAACAGCTCCTACTCCATTTCCAATCACCTCATCAGCCTTGGTAATTGCGACCGACATCTTCATTCAGAGTTTTTTACCTACATATTCAAACTTCTTTTTCCAGTCTTTTGCCTCCTCCATTGTTGTAACTTTTGCAGTTGGTCCAACTGGAATATCAATAAGTGAATGAGTAATTCCCATTGCATATTTTTTTGCCATAATTGAGCTCACTACCTTGGCTCTGGATTGCATAGAAAGTGGATACTGCACCTTAATGAGCTTGTCATCAGCAGGTGCAAGATCTAATGATCCTCCCCATACTAAACAACAATCTTCTTCCTTCACTAACTTCTCAATCCCTTTCTTATCAAAGTTGATATCCATCAGCACATTTACACACTCCCCAGTTGCAGCAGGAGAGGTGATTGATTTAGAGAAGTTTTTTGGAATTTTGATCCCGAGACTCGCAATAAGTGGGATCAGAATCATTGTTGTTTCGTTTCCTGGTACTCCACCAATACAGTGCTTATCAGCGATAATTTCTCCTTTGGGGTATTTAAAGGTTACTCCACATTCAGCCATCGCCTTTGCTGTCAGATACATCTCTTCATCAGTAGTTGGATAGAAGAAACTTGATGCAACATAATAGGTCATCATTGTATCATCAAGCTTGTTTTCTGAAATATCTTTGATAATTGCATACATTTCTTCATAAGAGATTTTTTCTCCTCTCATCTTCTTTCTAATAGCATCATAGGAAGCAGTTGAACTTTCAGCCAATGCTACAGAGATTACCTCATTCGAGGTAAATTTTACCTTATCAAGAATATCAAGATAGATTCCAATTTCTCCAGCTGGAACAGTATCCGAAATGGCTACATCTGCCACAATACTCTCTCCATTTTGTCTTTTGAGTGTTACTTTATCATGAAGATTAATCCCAAAAGCTGTTGCTTGTTCTAGGTTTAGGAGAACGATAAGTCTCTCTCCATCTCTAATATCAAGAATATTAGCTTTCGCTTGAAAGAAACTCTCTCTATTTTGAGAAAGAGAAGAAAAATCTGATTTTTTTGATTGTTTTTTTGTCGTTTTAATTGGCTTTGTTGATTTTAATGCTGTTTTTTGTTTCATTATTTTTTGAATGAATAAAAGGTTGCTTAAGTATAGCCAGATTCTTTTATTTGTCAAAAAAATCGAGGTTGAAAAACAGACCATCATTGCGAGAGAATGAATATGAACGAGGCAAAGTTCACAAAGTGAGCCTCGCGATGAGAATCTTTTGGAAGAACTTACGACAAGCAAACAAAAAAGAAGAGAAATCTGATTTCTCCTCTTTTTATGTTATCAATTATTAGTATTCGACCTGCACACCTGGACTCATTGTAGTAGCGATAACTACTTTCTTTACAAGCTTTCCTTTAACTCCAGTTGGTTTATTTTCTTCGATAGCTTTCATCAAAGATTCAATATTTTCGATAAGTTTTGCGTTATCAAATGAAAGTTTTCCAACAAGAGCGTGAATGTTTCCAGTCTTATCAAGTCTGAATTCAATCTTACCTTTCTTAGTTTCCTCAACTGCCTGAGCAATATTCATTGTTACAGTACCAGCCTTTGGAGATGGCATAAGTCCCTTTGGTCCGAGTTGTTTAGCTACTGGAGCCAAATCTCTGATCAATTCTGGAGTTGTAATCAAGACATCAAAGTCAGTCTTCCCTTCTTTAATATCCTTAAGAAGAGCATCATGTCCAGCGATATCAGCACCAGCCTTCTTCGCTTCATCAACCTTGTCTTCTGTAATGAATACAGCTACCTTCTTAGTTTTTCCAGTTCCGTGAGGAAGGATTGTAGTAGCTCTAAGCATTTGATCGTTGTACTTTGGATTAGCATTAGTTTTTACAGCAATTTCAATTCCTGCATCAAACTTAGCATAATTCACCTTTTTAAGAAGCTCAACAGCCTCAGTCAAAGGATACATTTTTGTCTTTTCTACAAGCTTTTTCACTTCTACATACTTTTTTCCGTGTTTCATGATTGTAATTGAATAAGAATAAAATCGGTTCAAACGATACGAGGTATCTCCCGGTTAGCGAGTGCTATCTTGCTCTCGCAGTAGTATTTCAAGACCCAAGGTTTCTTAATGATTCCTTGAGATTGTTCATACTCTGATCTCTTTGTTCTCGAAATGAGTCATGTTTTGACTGCTTATATTGCCATTTCACAATTCCCGCAGCCACTATCATCAGTATTGAGATAATGTAGGGAAGATACTTTTTAAGTGTCTTCATAGTAAATAGTAATTAGTCAAAAGGCATAAAATGCTGATTACATTTCAACATCAACTCCCATATTTCTTGCTGTTCCAGCGATAATCTTGAATGCTGCTTCTTTGTCATTAGCATTAAGATCTGATTTTTTAAGTTCGTAGATAGCTTCTAGATCAGCTAGAGTCAGCTTTCCAACCTTTTTCTTGTTTGGCTCTCCTGAACCAAGGTTTTGGCTTATTCTCCATTTAATAAGACCTGAGGTAATTGGCGCACCAATTTCCATCGTAAAAGTTCTATCTACAAATACAGTCAACTTTACCTTGATCTTAACTTCAATTCCACCAAATTGTTTCATCAAGTCAGCAGTCTTTTCGTTAAATTCCTTTGTAAATTGTCCGATATTTACTCCGTTTGCTCCAAGCATAGGTCCAAGCGGTGGAGTTGGAGTAGCCTTTCCAGCTGGAACTTCAATATTAAGAATTTTCTGTACTTTTGCCATAATGTTGTTTACATTAGATAAATAAAGTTTTTAAGTACGACTTGCTTGTATGATACTTTGAATATGGTATCTGAAGCAATCGATACTTCTGATCCACTTCCAAAAGAAGCACAACAAGCTTTGTTTTATATTCTGGAAGATTGATATAGCTAATCTTATTTCAAAAGAGCTCATTTTTTAGGATCTCAGATTCAGTAGCCATCACATAGATGTTTCCACCCAGCTTTTGGACTATTTTTTTGAGATCTGTAGGCTCTTTATCAAAGAAAGCATAATAGATTTCTCTGCGATCTTTCAGAATATATTCAGGATTAAGTCCCAACTTTTCAAAACTATCCACTACTCAAAAGTAAAGGTCAGTCCCTGAAAGCATAAGGAATTCTTGTTCCTGAGGGTTTGAAGCATCATCAGTTGAAGCATTCTGATTTTGCTCCTCAACCACTGGCTTTGCATCAACTCCAGTAGTCACAATATTTGAGTTATTCACTCACGAAGTTAATTCGGCAGTGCTACTGCCAGTATTCACTTTGTCAAGTTCCAAAGAGAAAATCTGAGTTTCTCCTGTAGACATTTGTATTGTTCAGGTTTGTATTGTCTTTTTTTCCAAATCTGCCTGCATCTTAGCCAAGAGTTCTTGCCCCTTTACCTGATACAGCAATGAATATACCACAATAAATGCTATAAACAAGATACACAAACAAAGTGATACAAGTTTTTTTTCTCTCTCCATAGGTTATCAAGGAGATAAATAACTAGTTGGTGAGTTCTACCTTATCGGCATCAATTGCCACAGGAGTGAGTCTACCAAGCATCTCAACATTCACTACAATTACTCACTTTTCTGCATCAATTTCTTTAATATTTCATTTCATACCTTTAAAATCTCAATGTTTTAAAAGTACTACATCACCAACCTTATAAGGGATTGTCAACTCTGATCTTTCCTGAGCTTGCTGAATTTGGCTTTGCATTTGAGCAAATTCTTCATCTGTCAAAGGGATCGGCTTTGTCTCAGCCCCAACAATAAGTCTCACACCTGGTGTATTTCTTACAACATACCAGATTTTATCATTCATCTTTGACTTAAAGAAGACATATCCAGGGTAGAGTTTTTTTTGTCTGACTACCTTTTCTCATTTTTTCATCACAACCTCACTCACAAGTGGACTCAGATAATCAACAACATCCTCTGATAGCCCTTGCTTATTTACTCTTTCCTGAAGATTTTCAATTACAAGTGCTTCTTGACCAGAAGTTACACTAAGCACATACCATCTATAAGTATTGTCCTCAATTTGTTTTTTTATTTCATTGGTATTTACCTCTTTTTGCATAAGCATAAAAAGAATAGATAAAACTGATTTTATTTAGCGTTAATAGTACTAGTTTTGAGTTCCTGTAGTTTGAACAGATTCAGTAGACTCAGCTACTTGAGCGACTCAAGCTTCCTGAGCTCCAGTTTCTGCAGTTCATGATATGACTTCTGCTTGGATATTCGAAAGATCAATTCCAGAGAAAGTATTAGTATCTCCTGAGATAAGTCCTCCATTAGTTTGCTGAGAGTCTAGAGATTGATTTGTCATCAAAGCATAAAACCCCTTGTATCCATCAGAGAAAATCGTATCCACTAAGATAAGATAAAGCCCAGCAATAATCACAAGTGCAAAAATCCCAAGGGTCAATCTCGTAATTTGCTTGAATGTAGGGAACTTTAATTTTTTGACAGTATCAAGACTATCATAGATAAAATCTAGCATTTCTTAACATATAAGCAATAAAAAAATAAGCTAATTTTGAGTATAGTTATTTGCTAGCAGAATGCAAGTGAAAGGTTAGAGAAGTCTGATTGAGAAATTAAAAAAAAGAACCTTCAAAGGAAAGAGAAGATTCTTTTTTAAGTTTTTTTTTGTTTTTATCTATTTCCACCATACATATCACTGAAGATAGCAGCTGAGATATTTTGATCTGCTCATGAAAGCACTGGAGGATTGATTCTTTTTCCAAGCAGCGCCTTTTCAAGTCTAACGAGTTTTGAATTAAGGAAGAGATTTTCATCTTTATAAAACCTTGCTTTTCGTTTGTCCTCATCACTCTGATTTTTACCTGTGATTCCAAAGTTTTCAAGTGAATTTTTATCAACTTTTGCATTATATTCATCCCGTGGAATAAGTGAGTATTTTTTCTCCTTTCAAGCCGATTGATCACTAGGAGAAAAAGCTGATTCCAGCACAGAATCGCTAATCTCCTCCAAGTGTGAAGCAAAGTAATCCACAAAGAAAGTCAACACTTTTTCAAACTCTACTGGAGGAGGATATCCCCTAGCATTCAGCACATTCCCCTTAAAAAGATAATAGAGCAAATTTTTGACATCATCATTAGAATAGGATGATTTAACAGACACTATATCACTCTCTTTTCCTGGCATTCTAAAAGATAAATCAGTATTTTTATTTTTTGCCTTTTCGGCAACTGCTTTTGCTGTATATATCCAAGAAACAATCTCTGGATAATTTGTTGGCGAAAAACCATCATCCTTAAACCAGACCAGAAACTGTCTAAGAAAAAATTCTGGCCCCATACTCTTTGCACCTTCAAGGGAGGAGCGAATCTTATTTCGAAAGTCTGCTTTATCATTTTTTTCATCAATACTCTGCCCACGAAACCCATCTCTATCATAGCTCTTATTCTGTTCAATCACTGCCGGCGAAGCCAGAAGTGCATAATTTCCTGTAATAGCAGAATTTTGGGCCCAGTCATTATCAATATTATCTCTATTAGGTTCTCGATATTGATCTTGTACCTTTCTCTCAATAGGATCTGTAGAAGTTCCTTGACTCTTGAGACTAAGAAAGTACTTATCAATTTCTCCTGAATTTTTTCCCCACCAAGCTCGAAGCTTATCCAAGAGGGCTCAGTATTCAACTGATTGAGCATTCATTGAAAAATCTGATTCCTGAAGACTCTTTTGAGCTGGTCAATTTTCAGTTATCGCTTCCTTAGATTTCATAGCTTCTTTAAAGGGAGGAACAGCACTTACCTTATCTAAAAGATGCCATGCATTATGCTGATTTTCTCGTTTTTTTGCAAAAAACGCGGTTGGTACCATATATGTTCTTGCGAGCGCATCAAACCACTTTCTCACACTCTTATCCCCATACCTATTCATTATACCGCTCAAAGTAATATAGGAAAGTGCCATCTTGAGCTGATCCTTATGTTGCTCACTTTTTGCAAGATCTCCCATTTTTTTGAGATTTGCAAGGGCTGATTCAATTCTACTGGATTTAATAAACCTTTTAAAATCTCAGGCTGCGAGATTAAAGTTATTGTGAGTAATTTTACCATATGCACCATCAATAGCTCTCTTTCAAAAGGCTTCATCTGCTGCATTATTAAGTTCTCACGCAAAATTTGATGAATACAGCTGTTTGAGAACTTGCTTATTTCCATCATTTACAGATCCGAAATCCTGACCTCCATTAGCATTATTGATATTATTTACAATATAGTCAATTTCAGATTTTTTGAGTCTATCTTGAAGCTGATCAGCGTCTGGAGTTCCTGGTTTCTTAATCCTATCAAGCACATCTTGCCTCATCTTCATATATCTTTGATGATGCTGATCTCAAAGCAGACACTTTACCCAAAGTCCCTGATTATCATAATTTGAAAGTCAACGATAAAGCCCTTTCCCCTGCCTGATATTGGCTATCATTGCTGCAGCCATAATTGGTCTCAAACCACTATCCTCAACGACACTCTTCCCACTGAGAAGGATTTTTTTGAGCGTATTACCTTTCCCAATAGCACTATCAATGGTCATTCCACTTGGATTATCAACTCCAGTCTCAAATAAAGCAGAGAAATCCTGCATCCCCTTAAACTTTCAAATCCAATCTTCAATAGACTTTCGAGTATTTTTTTCAGCTTTTGAAAGTTGATCATAATGGAGTTTATCTGCAGCAGATTTTACTGATGGAATCCAAGAGAGGCTATCACCTACCATTTTATAAATTCCAACACTTGATACTAACCGACCAAGACAAGCCTCATCCTGTTCCTTATAATATTCATCTATCTTTGATGTCAGATTTTTCCAGACATTTTTGATACTATAGATTATAGACTGCACACTAACTCGCTTCCAGTTTCTCTTGGTAGTGGAAGTGATGTCCTCAAATGCTTTTTGATCAGCTTCAGCCTGTTTTTCAGTTTTTGGTGTGAGATTTTTTTCGTTAAGGAAAAGGAGAAAATCTGAATACGACATCTTCCTCTCATATCTCTTCTTTTCTCACTCCATATCCAGCAAGTTTGACTCCACTGAAACTGTTCCATCAGCATTCGGCTTGACTTTATAGATTACAGGATTCTTTTTCATAGCGGAACTGTTTGGATCCGGAACTTCATCAGTAGCTGTGAGATAGTTTACCTCTTGCTTACTCGCTTTTCAACTTTCATCAACTACATCCATAACAAACTTTCCATTTTCAAGCTGCATCTGTTCAAGAATCTGTGGTTTGATACCTGCTTTGGATAAAGCTTCTTGTGTCTCTTTAAAAGTTTTTTTTGGACCAAGAAGTCTGATAGAATCTGTAGAAAGATTTGAATTTTCGGATTTTGAGATGAGATTCTTAAAATTCACACTATCAAATATTAGTTCTTTTCCCTCTTCTGCTCAAAGCGACATTTCAGTTCCATAAAACTTTACTGTAATTTTAGGATCCTTCTCATCTCAATCAACTTTTGTAATCTCAGCTCTCATCCACTCCTTACTTGGATCCCCATATGGCGGCAAAATACTCTCATCTTTCGAGAAATAAATAATAGCTCAAGGTCTAAGCCCATGATCTGGATCTGCAGATTTTTCTCCTGCCATGGCATCTCGGGCTGAGAAAACTTTTTCTAGGGGCGATCCATCTTCTTTTTGTTCATTTTGTTTCTCTTGATTATCTGGTTTTTCCGGGGTAGAGTTATATATTGATGGTTTATTTGGGTCTACATCTGTTTTCCCAGTAAATGTATCAAGGAGTGGCTTTGCATTTCTCGGATTATAGGTATCCAAAATATCTCACTTTCCCATCAAATAGAGATATATCAGTTTTCAAATTTCTTTCCTCCTTAACACTACAGAATCTAAGTCATCAGAAATCTGGTTTTTAAAAAGTTTTTGAATCATTTGACGGTTTTCTAGACTGATTTGATCACTATTCAGACCTGAAATTTTGAATTCAAGAGGGAGGTCTTTCTCGCTGAGCATATCCCACGGAGAAGTGAGAGATCATCTCGCTCCACCAAGAACAGTCTTTTGAATAGGGAAGTTATATCTTCCAATTTGCAAATTTGAACTATTCAAATCAAAAAGATTCACAAAAAAGTGTTCAAAATTTGCAACATTAAGGTCAAATATCTCTCTGATTTGAGTCTCAGAGATCATTTGTTCAAGTCTCATTTTTGCGAGTTCAGAAAAAAGTTCTGAAGATTCAGTTGGAGTTAGTGTAGAGAAATCAAACTGATGGGTATAAAGTTTCTGTAAAGTATTAGCTAATATTGGTTTCGATATTTGCAAGTCATGAAGATATATTTCTCGAAATTTTTGCTCAATTTGTGCACTTAAGAGCTTACGACCTTCTTCTGATTCTTCTGTAGAGAGTTGAGTTTCCATCTGCTCAATATCCTGAAATTCGTTTGGATATTTCGCTTTTAACTGCTCTCTATCAAAAGGATACTGATTAAAAATCACATAAAATGGAGGCAAAACATTATTGAAAACATCTTTTGTATCAGCGATAAGTCTATCCATGAGGTTCACACGATTTTGGAGTCTTTTGACTACAGTTCTACTCAACATTGTATCAAAAAGTTTCTTTTGGTCTGGAGTTCGTGACTGAAAGTTTGCAGTTTGTAAAGCTGAGGTATCAAATCCCTCTGATGCTAGCGATTGCCTGATATCTTCGTAGGTAAACTTAAAATCTGAAATCAGCTTTTTATATTCATTTCTCTCTGCTTCTTTGTTGAAGGTATCTGCGAACTGCTCAATAGCATTGATCAGTGGGATCAAAGTAGTATGGTAGTTGATTGCCTGATTAAAAGCCCTTTTTACCGCTCCTGGCACAGCAGATCAGAGCTTATTTTTGATAAGCTTAACTAATGCAGTTTCAAAAGTACGAACTAGATTTGGATCCTGAAGACCAGGGATATTTGTAAGATCACTCGTTTTAATTTCATCTAAGTGAATTACTTCTGTAGAGAGAAAAGAAAAATTAATAGAATTTGTAGCAGAAATCTGAGTAAGAATTCCTCTATCGGCATTCACATCAATTTTACTTTCCAGATCACTGGTAAATGCATCAATATTTTGCGTTGGATCTGGAGATCTAAGGGTATTAAAAAGCTCTTGAACTACTGGCAAAAGATTCGCTCAAAGTAGAGCTCTATTCTCTGGAGATTTGTATGCAGATTCGTGTGGAGAGCGAGGCGTTCTGTTTCCGTTAGGTCTTGCCATGTTGAAACGCTACAACAAGATAAAAAGTCTTTAGAATAAGTATAGTTAAAAAAAGATAAAAGTCAGATTTTTTTTGTCTTTTATAGGATTATCTCTTGACAAATCAAGTTTTTATTTTACAGTAACTATCTTTTTTACTTTCGCTTGAAGTAAAGGGGATTTTCTATAGACTATGAGGTGTTTTAGTCGCTAGTAAAGGCAATGCAAATCACTATCAACGAAAATCAAGCGAATCAAAGATGTGATAGATTTTTGAGAAAATACTGTAAACCCTATCCACAAGTAAGACTTTCTGATATCTATTCTCGAATTCGTAAAGGAGAAGTCAGATTAAATGGGAAAAGAGTTAAAGAAGAAACCAGGCTTTCTCTCTGAGATATTTTGGAATTCTCAGAGGAACTCTTGGGAAAGAAAGATAAAAACCTAATGCTGAGCCAAAAAGAAAGAAAACTCAAGAAAATCGATATTGACGAGCTTCACACTTGGATTTTGTATGAGGATGAAAATTGGCTTGTATTCAATAAACCAGCCGGAATCGTGCTTCATCCGAGCAATAAGCACTGGAATGATCTTTGTATGAATGACTATCTTGAGCGATACTGTGAAAAGCAATGATATACCAATAAAAATCAGGTTTTTAAGCCTTCTTTTGGATATAGACTTGATAAAGATACTTCCGGAGTTTTGATCGCTGCTAAGAATTATGAAGCGCTGCAATATATCAATCGCATTATTAGAGAAAGAGCAATTAGTAAAAACTATTTGACCTATGTAGCTGGGAAGTTTCCAAAACATTTAATGATTGATAAGGCTATTGAAAAAACATATAATTCTAAATTTGCAAGGGCTCAGATGCAGCTCAACGAGAGCGATGGTCTTGATTCGCAAACTGAATGTTGGCTAGTCAAAAGCAAAAAACATTCTCTTTTATGAGAGATATCACTTGTTAAAGTGAAGCTCTACAGTGGTAGAATGCATCAGATCAGAATACATCTCTCTAGTGAGAATTATCCTGTTTTATGAGATCTCATTTATGGGAAGCCAGTAATCAATAGAATTTTAAATAAACAGTTGCATATTCAGAGACAATTATTACACTGTTGGAAGTATCAGTTTCAAGATTTAGATGGGAAGATGCTCAGCTTTGAGGCGCCTGAACCATTAGATTTTGAAGCGCTGAACTAGTTTTTATCCTTAAAAAAATATCATGAAAACCTTTAAAACATTTTTTTTCACTACCCTATTTTGGATGCTCGTTGTATTAGGACTATGGATCGCAAGTTTTTTCTATCCAAAACATGCTGGTCAGCTTTTGAGTACTATATTACCAACTAAGGCTCAAGAAAGCGTTGCAACTGAGTATCATAATAAAAATTACGTAGAAGAACAAGTAACTCCTACTCAAACAACACAGGATCATAATTCTGACCTTGTAACTACTGGTAGTAGCGTAAACACCGGAGCGGGGAACCTTTCTGCTGATGAGGAATCTCCTTCACTACAAGCTGAAGTAGCTAGTCTTCAAAATAGAGTTGTAATCTTGGAAAATAATCTTAGCCAAGTAATCGCATTTTTGCAGAGCGTAACTGTTGTAAATCCAGAAGCTACAACTCAGCCAACTACCACTCAACCAGAACAAGCACAAACTCCTAATGAAACTCCAACTGGAGTTGTAAATACTTTTTGAACTGTTCGTCACTAGACTTTAAACCTATTAGAGTAGAAAATGTTTATTATTTTTTTTGCATTTTTTATTCTTATCCTTACAAGCTTCCAACTCTTTTTCTGGGGGCTTGTTTTTTTTATGCTTTTGGGGATTCTCATAGCGGGGATTCGAGTGATGAAAAAAAGAAAATTTCCACTAAAAAAACAACTGCTTCTTTTAAGCTGAGCATTTCTACTGGCAAATGCAAGCTGTCTTGTTTTCTGGTTTAGAATAGCTCCTGAGATCAGTTCAGATTTTTTTCACTTTCAAGCTCAATCGAAATCTTCGCAATGGGCAACGCTCCTCTGAAACTATCTTATTTCTGATCAGACAAAGCCTGATACCTACCTCGTAGCATCATCGGATTGAAAAAATTATCTCCTCAAATCAGAGCAATTGTTAGAAATCTGAAAGACCTATCAGATCTGAGCAAAATATAAACCGCTCGATCTTGCAAACACCTACACACAATTTTCAAAAGAGAGTTCAGAAACCTGATTTTCTCTCTCATGATTTTTTGACTACCAATTTAACTATGATAAGTGGCTCCTTATGAAAGGCTATCATGGGAGTCTTTATGCCAATTTTTCGGTTATTTTAGAAAAAGAGTCCTCGATTTCTAGCTTTGAGAAGCTTATTCAAGATACAAGGTTAGGTCTAAAAAATCTGATTTCCTCTCTTTTTCCAGATAGGAACTGAGGGCTCCTGCTCGCAATGCTGATTTGAGATAAATCACAGCTTCCTAAGCAAGACTATCAGGGGTTTATTGATAGTTGAATTGTCCATATCATTGCTGTAAGCTGAGGAAATCTTGTAATGATTGTCATTTTTCTAGGAGCGATCCTTTTTTGGATGCCTTTTTATATAAGAAATGCTTTTATCATCTTGGGAGTTATTTTCTTTGCAATTTTAGCAGGGAATGATTCAAGCGTTATCAGAGCGCTAATTATGAGTGTTCTTTCGTTGCTAGCACTATTTTGGGGAAGGGAAGTCCAGATTCGGAGACTTTTGAAATACGCTTTTGTACTAATGCTGTGCTATAATCCGTATTTCCTCGTCTATGATCTTGGATTTTTATTGAGTTTTTGAGCTTTGGTAGGAATTATAATTTTGAGCGAGGTTTTAAGCAGAGAAAATAATGAAGAAAAAAATCAAAAAGAAAAAAAATCTGGTTTCAGATTTCTCTCTTCTTTTTTGAAAAATTACTGAATTCCTACGCTCTGAGCGAGCATTGGGACTTTACCAGTTCTGCTCTTTTTCATTGGAACAACGAATCTCAGCTGAATTGTAATAAATCTTATCATTGTTCCACTCGTGCCTTTGATCACAATCTGAGGATTTATGAGTGCAATTTTGATCAAACTGACTACCTGGAATCGACTTAAATATCCAATTCAACGGCTCTTAGAATTTATATATTATTGTTCAGAGCTCGCAAATCAGTTTTCTTTTAAGATTAGTATTGAAAATCTTCTAATAAAATATTTATTTACCTGATTGATAGTTGGGATCCTCATTTGTTGCTATTTGATAACTAAAAAAAAGCAGTAATACTGCTTTTTTTAGATGATATGATTTTATTTTTTTAGATGAGAAAAGTTCTTCTCATCTTTTTTCTTTTTAAGAGTGGAAATCTTATATAACTTCTAAACTTTACTGGACAATATCTATAGTGAGGAGATCTACAAAAGTAGAAATCTTATATAACTTCTAAACT
>JABCOM020000025.1 GCA_013333605.2 candidate division SR1 bacterium | reverse complement strand
TGGAATCTGATTTCCTTCATCATCAGCTCCTCCAACTGAAAGGAGTTTCTCTTCTCCCTCTTTAGTTTGCAACGTATAGTAAACATCAGAACTATCTTCTGCTCCTTCAGAAATATAGAGATTTAGCTTAAGGTCTCCAAGTTGAAAAGGATACACACCTCCACTGATTTCTCACTGAGCAGAGAGTTTTTCAATAAACTCATCAATTTTAGCATTTACAGAGAACATCTTGTTAAAGTCGAAATTATTCAGTTTTTGTCCTGTTGCAAACTGTATGCTTTTTGCCCAAGCATTAGGAGTATTATTTGCATAAGACTTAAAACCTGAGATGAAGTCGTCTCCTTCCTGATATCCCACTGGATATCGGACATCACCTTGTTTAGTATAAGGAATCTCAAAGCTAAAAGCATCATCAGCACAGCGAAACTGATAGTCAGCACTAGCTGTATTGAGAAGTGTAAGACTCATAATCCCAGCTCCCATGAGGAGAAGAAGTTTTTTATTCATCGCAAAATCCATAAAATATAAAATAGCTGCTTGTATAGCCTAGTGTTTTTTTAAGAAAATCAAGCTTTTCTCTTAGAGGTTGAAAACTGAGAGCAATTCTCTATAGTATGGAGTAAGCTTTTATTTTCTCTTGCGATCATGCTCCGTCATATCCCAGTTTTAGCATCTGAAATCTACCAGCATATACCTGAGGAATTTTCCTTGAGTTTTGATGGAACATTTTGACATTGAGGACATGCGGAATATTTTCTCTCAAAAGAACAAGAAAAAAGAGAGATCTGTCAGATTAAGATCATTTGAACTGATGTTGATGAAGCAATGATACAGAAAGCTAAATCTTTAACTAAATCTTACGAAAAAAATATTCAGATTTTTCATTCTTCTTATGCAAGGATTGATGAAATCAGTAAAGAAGTCTGACCTTTTGACTTTGAGTTATTGGATCTATGAGTTAATTTAGAGCATTTTAAGGATGGGAGTCGCGGATTCTCTATCAAGACTGATGCATCACTAGACATGAGATTTGACCAATGAAAAACAATTCAGACTGCATCCGAATGGCTTCAAAAAGTGAAACCTGAGATCTTGCAGCAGGCATTGATCCAATATGGAGATTTCTCAGAAAAAACTGCCGAATACTTAACAAAACTCTTGATAGAACAGAGAAAAAAGTCAGCATTCTCTACCACCTTTGAGCTCAAGGATTTTCTAATGAATGCACATTTTAATCAGAAAAAAGTTGCAGTAATCTTTCAAGTGATCAGAATCATGGTTAATCAGGAACTTGAACAGCTAGAATATTTTTTGCAGAGATTTCCACAGACGCTGAGATCTGGCTGAAGATGTGCGATCATCACCTATCACAGTATTGAGGATAGAATGGTGAAAACCATATTCAAAGCTCTCGCTGAACAATGAGGATTTCACCTTGTGAATAAGAAAGTAATTGTTCCTCACTATACCGAGGTTATGAGAAATAAAGCTGCTAGAAGTGCAAAGCTCAGAGTCATTGAAAAAAACTAAAAAAACCAGATCAGTATTTTACTTTTTGAAAGTATGATGCCAGAATCAGCTTTTCAAACAACTCAAAAGAGAATCAAAACATTCGCCTATCAATCACTCCAATCTTTCCATAAATCCTATAAATGATGGCTTACTACCTATAGAGACAAAAAGGATCTTTGGGATATTATCAAAGTGTGTGGAATTTTCAGTTTGATGGTAATGTTTTTGATGGCATATTTGTATTTTATCAATTTGTCGTCTACAAGAGGTTTTTTTATGAGAATGGCACAAGAAGAACTTAATACAGCAAATGCTCAGAGCGATATTATCAAACTTGAAATCGTAAAAGAAAAAAGAGAAAACTGGAATAACCTCACAGTTCCCAAAGACTTTAGTCTCAAAAAGAATGTATATATCCTAGAAATTAATGAATTAACTCCGCAATAAGCGGAGTTTTTTATAACTACTCTTTTGTAGATATGCGAATCAGTTTAGAACGAAAACCAAGAGTGCATTTTAAGGAGATTCCAGATTATTATTTATACTCATTATCTTTTTCTCTAGAGTAGAGAACTCATTTCCTTGTCTAAAAGAGCATCTAATGGATCTGATTTCTTATCTCCTCAAAGAAGTGGCTGAGCAAATCTTCTAATTACTCAAAGCGCATAATACGAGATTGTTCCTTGTACTCCAAGGTAAAAGAAAATTAAGGAGAAGACAAGCTGGCCAGAGATTTCTAATCTTAACAAGAGCACAATATTTAAAAGCATTGCAACAAGGCTTGTCAAAAGCCAAAAGATAAGATCAGCTTTCTTAAGATATTTTTTGATACCTGGACTCGTAGTATAGAGAATCAGCAGTCCACAGAAGATATTTCGCGCAATCAATCGTGAGATCATGCTTTCTGCTCCATTTGTAGCCAGCATCAGTGAAATATAGAGAGAAAAATTGATAATGAGAACTGTTGCAAATCTAGACACGAGCGTAAAAATCTGATTTTTTTTGAGAAAGAAGGTATTAAAAAGAAAAAGAAGAATCCCTGTCCAATATCGAAGCTGCCCCACCAGTTGCCCCTGAAAGAGAGGAACTAAATAGCTAGCTAAAAGTCAAACAAGGAGAATAACATTAAGATATTCTAGCCCATAAGCAAGATATTTTGGAGTTTCTGAAAGTTCTAGAAAAAAAGTTTTTAGCTTTAAAAATGGATCAACCTTGGTCGGAGTCAGTATTTTTTCTCCTGCAAGAAGCCTCCTAAGAGAAAGCTGTTTTTGTCTCATTGGCGTTAAAGAGGCAAACTGTGGAGCATAAGTGATCAATGCTAGAACCCCCGCATAGACAAGGAGATCTATATTGAGCATAACCAGGAGATTATCATCAATCTTAAGAATCAGAAATAGTCCAAAAAGTAGCGTAAAATAGATAAAATTGTAATAATGTTTTTTTTCTATTTGAGTGAAATATCCAAGTCCATAATGGACAATTCAAAAACCAACTGCCCAAAGAAAAATAGTGTGTCCAACAGCCTTAAAAAATCCATCTCCTCCAATTGTGAAAAGATGATTTACCCAAGATATCACACCTAAAAAGAAAAATCCATGCATAAAAATCGTCTTTCCATCTTCATATGGGATGAAATACGATATTCACCACAAAAACAGGGAAAGAAGAGTTAATAATAGAAGCGTTGTGCTACTATCATATCCTAGAAAGCTTAAAATTCAGAATAAACCAAAGAATACCAAGAGTCAAAGAACATACAGTCAGTATCTTTCTGCTACGAAGTTTTGTGAGATCTCAAGTTTAAAATCATTAAATCCCTGAGAAAAGAAAAATATCAAAAAAGCCAGTGGAAGTAGTCCAAAGTACCAAAGCCCCAAAAGCGAGAAAAAAGCAATGAAAACTGCCGTCACCAGCAGAATGACTACATAGGCCACAATAGCTTATCTTTAAAAGATTAAAAGAACTTTGAGCAAGTACATAAGTGCTGCGTAAACAAGAATTATAAGGGACAACCAACCGAGGTAGGCTCGCGAAGTTTGGGGCCTAATCTTATGATTAAAAAATGAGAAAAGTAATGAAAATACTGCAATATAGATAAAAACAACTCAGACTCTCTCTAGTGAAAGAGAGAGTTTTAAAACTGGATTTAAGACAGTGAGAACAATCAATTCAACAAGTACAAAAAGACTTACAATTTCAATTCCTTTGAAGACTTGCTTTAGGAAGAGCGGCTTATTTGAAAGGACAAAGTTAAAGTCTCTAGTTAGATACTGTGTGAAAATTTTAAGATGACCAAGTGAGGCATACATTGTTTCCTCTCTTGACATTTGTGCACCAAGTACCTGCAAAAGATTAGCTTTTGCCAGTCTTGTCTGTTCTCTGATGATATCTACATTAGTGATCTTGGTCTCAGGATTAATCGCAAATATTTTATCGTTTTCTAGAAGATCCAAGAGAAAATCCTGAGTTTCAACGATCAGATTCATTGCACTATGAAGCTCTTCAATAATTTTATCATAGTTAGTTGCAAGCCTAAGTTTCCCCATCTCACTTCTTGTATCATCTAATTTCTTTCTCGTATTAGGCTGAATTTTTGAACCTCAGATTTCCATGAGCTGATCAATTTGATTGACTATATCATCAATAGCTTGATAGGCTTTTTGAAGTTTTTTATCATTGAAATTAATCTTTTCAGCAGCTTGTGCTGCTTTTAATCTTTCCTGATGCGCTTTTTTAGAGGCTATTTGTTTTTCTCTTGCTGAATTGATGATCTCTTGAACTTGAGTTTCTGAAAGTTGATTTCCAAGAATATAGTTTGCATCTATTACTTCTAGTTCAAGCTGAAAGACATATTTAACAAATTGTTCTAAATCTTCAAAATTTCAGATAATTTTTACTAAAGTATCTCAGTATTTTACAACAATATAACTTTTCCCAAAGTCTGTAACATCTCAGTGATATATTTCCAGTCAGATGATAATCACCTTTTGATCTCCAAGAAATTTTTTGACTGTGGCAGCATCATCTGCCTCAATAAGCAATTCAAGAGTATAATTTTTGTCTGATATATCTTTTATTCCTGTTAGACGAAAAAACATCGGTTCAAAATACAGTTAAAAACTGGAAAGATTTTCCGTATCTTCCACTTTATATTGAAAAAATAATAAAAATCAATATATAACTGTCCGTTTGTCTTGATTTTTTGATACTTTCTCTTCAAAAAAGTAAAAAATGAAAAAAGTCTGATTTTTTGTGTTTTTTTCTCAAAAAGATATAATTAAGAGGATTTTATCCTTAACTACAAAAACATAATGGAAACAATTTTGTGAAATTCAGTATTAGACAAATATTTTGACGAACAGACAATGTCACTTCATCTGAAAGCTGATAGACCTGTCCTTAGAAAGAAGTGAACTCCTGGAAACTGGCAACCTGTAGTGGATCCAAATGAGATCATGACCAAAGAGAATTTCCATCAACTCGTAGATGCGCTATTTAAGGAGGTTGAAACGAGAGATGACGCCTTTCTAGAGATCAATAGAGAGCTCTCAAAGGTTATGCAAGTAGGTCCGTATAGAATCGTAATTGTATACGCACCACTTTCTGATGGAATGGAGATGACAGTAGTAAAGCCTGTAAAAAAGATGAGTATGGAAGAATATCAGCTTGATCCAGAATTATTTGATCTTTTGAGAAATAAAGCGAAAGGTATCTTGATTTCTGGAGCTCCTGGTAGTGGAAAATCAACCTTTGCTGGAGCACTTATTGATGTCTACCATAAAGACAATCATATCATCAAAACAATTGAGTCACCAAGAGATCTAATGCTCAATGACGATATTGTACAGTATAGCTTTACCTACGGAAGCCATGATGAGGTAAGAGATATTCTCTTGCTTTCTAGACCTGACTACACCATCTATGATGAAGTGAGAAATAAGCCAGATTTTGAACTCTATAAAGATCTGAGACTTACTGGAATTGGACTTGTTGGAGTGATTCATGCCACAAAACCAGTAGATAGTATCCAGAGGTTTATTGGAAGTGTTGAAATGGGAATTATCCCACAAGTAATTGATACTGTACTTTTCATTGACAAAGGACAGGTAAGTGAAGTACTTCAGCTTGAGCTTACTGCTAAAGTACCAGATGGAATGATGTCTGAAGAACTCGCTAGACCAGTAATCGTAGTTTCAAGCTTCCTACAAAAGAGACCGCTCTATGAGATCTATACCTTTGGTGAGCAGGTTGTAGTGATGCCAATCTCTACTGATGCAGAAGGAAATACAAAAACACCGACAAAAACACAAGTTGTGTCTCAGTATGCAAAAGAAGGAATTCAGAGAAAGTTAACCCAGATTTTGCCTTGTGATTTCTTGATTGAGATCAAGGGAAGTGAACTCGAGCTTTATATCCCTGAATATTATAAAGGAAAGGTGATTGGAAAATGAGGAGCTGCGATCAATGAACTAGAAAAAGAGATCTGACTTAGAATTCATGTAAAAACCTTTAATGATCTGCCTTTGCTTGATGCAAAGATTGATATTGCAGGTGGGGATAGGAAAAATGATCCGCTTATCATTTCTCTGCCTGAGGAGTATAGAAATAAAACAATCTGCCTACTTGTAGATGATGGGCTTATCTATGCAAAGAGTAATGATCAAGCAAATATCCTCATCAACAATAGAGAAACTTCTAATTTGATCAAGAAGAAAGGATTTGTAATCGTAAAAACACAAAACTAAAAAAATAAAAAGAAAGAAAAATCTGATTTTTTACCTTTTTTTCTCGTGTATGAATAACTTTAGATTTACAAAAATTATCCCAGGAGTAAGTCCAACTTTAGCAAAGGAAACGGTTCTTTCAAAAATCATCAATATGGTTGATGTCTTTAGGATTACCCTCTCAAAGGGATTTGATGATAACAATAAAAAATATATTGATACCATCATGAAACTTGATAATAGTAAAACAATCCTTATTGAGACCAAGGGAATTGAT
This sequence comes from candidate division SR1 bacterium, assembly GCA_013333605.2. GTDB lineage: Bacteria > Patescibacteriota > Gracilibacteria > Absconditabacterales > Absconditicoccaceae > HOT-345. Next base: position 4,770 of record JABCOM020000025.1, on the reverse strand, counting down.
CTAAGAGTAAAAAATACTAGCAGTCTTCCTATGAAAAAGTGAGATCAATGGACTTTTGAATACTCTGAATATGCACAAGAAAGTGACACGAAGATCTATGTTGACTATCCACAGCTCGGAGAAATTGAGGTAGGAACTCTCATCTATGCTCAGCAAAGCTGAGTTGTATTCAAGGTTTTAAAAGCATATGAAGATATCGTTGAAACTGAGGTTATTGAAGCGAAAGGTAATGAATTGATTCACTTTGATAGAATTTGGTTTGATGGACTAGACTCAGAGGCTCACGAACTAAGCGAAAGAGACAAGAAAGATATCCTCTGGGGACTAGAATATGGAGCTCATGTTTTGGCACTGGCTTGTGCAAATTCAGCTGAGCATATTCAAAATACTAGAGAATTCCTCGAATCTAGCAATGCAAGAAATATGAAAATCTTTGCAAAGATTGAAACCAGTCAAGGACTAAAGAATCTTGAAGAAATTACAAAAGCTGCTGATGGAATTGTTTTAGTTCCAGATGAAGGTGCTGATCTTGCTGATGAAAAGAAGCTTTTAGATACACTTCATAGAGTAAAAAAGCTTGGTAAGCCGGTGCTAATCGCATACGCAAAGACTACTTATGGAGCTGGGTATTCTGAGCTTGTAGAAAAACAGCTGGAAGCTCTTTGTAATGAAGGAGTAGATGGTGTGATGATGGAGACTTTTGTAGTTGAGGATGAGGTATTCCCTGCAATTGAACAGCTTTGAGATCTCCTTTCTAAATACGAAGAAAATTTCTCGTCTAAACCTGTTGAGAGATTTGAAGAAGAGGGAGATTTTGAGGTTAGGGACTACATTATCTATAATTCATATAGAAGTACAGAGGAACTTAATATCAGAGCCATCATCTGCTTTACGGAAAATGGATACACCGCGTCTAGACTTTCTTCTCTCGTTCCTAAAGTACCGATCATTACCTTTACCCAGTCTACAGATACCTATAGATATTTGAGCTTGGTTTGGGGAGTGAAAGGGTATAAAATCTCTCAATCGTTTAATTATGAGAATCTAAAAAGAATCTGAAAAGAAATGATCAGAATTATCTTTAAGTGAAATATCTCGCTTGATGATAAGATCCTGATCCTTCAGGCAAATGAAACAATTGGAGGTGATAAATCTGACATGATCAATGGAACAGAAATCTATAACTTCAAAAATATTTAATAAAAAAACTGACTTGAACGTCAGTTTTTTCTTTATCTAGATTTTTTAGAAGAGTATTAATACATTCCCATACCTCACATATCAGGATGATGATGTGCTGGAGCTTGCTCTTTAGCTGGGATCTCAGTGATTACTGTCTCAGTTGTAAGGAACATTGCAGCAGTTGAAACTGCGTTTTCTAAAGCAACTCTGAGCACCTTTGCTGGATCAATGATTCCCGCATGAAAGAGATCTTTGAATGTTCATTCTTTAGCATCAAAACCGTAGTTAATTTCGTCAGATTCTTTTACCTTTTCTACTACTCGATCCCCCTTAAATCCAGCATTATCAGCGATTTGTTTTACTGGATATTGAATAGCATTTTTTACTATTTCAATAGCGACCTGCTCATCTGCATCCTCAAACTTCACGGTATCAAGCATTTTAGAAAGCTGAAGAAGTACGCTACCACCTCCAGCAACGATTCCTTCTTCAATCGCAGCTCTAGTTGCATTGAGAGCATCTTCGATTTTGTATTTCTTATTTTTCATCTCCATCTCGGTTGCAGCTCACACCTGGATTACTGCTACTCCACCAACGAGTTTTGCCAATCTCTCAGCAAGTTTTTCTCTATCATAATCTGAAGTCGTATGGGCAAGCTGAGCTTTGATCTGATCTGCCCTTGCATTGATTTCATCAGGATTTCATTTCCCATCTACGATTACAGTTGTATCTTTAGTTGAAATAACTTTATCAGCTTTTCCAAGCATATCAACTGTAGTATCTTCAAGTTTTAGACCAAGTTCCTCAGTAATCAATGTCGCTCAGGTAACAACTGCGATATCTCTGAGCATTTCCTTTTTTCTATCTCAGAATCCTGGAGCCTTAATAGTGAGAATATTGAGCATACCTCTGATTTTATTAAGCACAAGAGAGGCTAATGCTTCCCCATCTACATCATCAGCGATAATTACGATATCTTTTTTCCCACTCGCAGCAATAGCTTCTAGAGTTGTTAAGATTTCCTTGATAGAAGAGATCTTTTTGTCAGTAACGAGAATATATGGTTTTTCGATAACTGCCTCCATTCTCTGAGGATCAGTTACGAGATAAGGACTAGAATATCCTTGATCAAATTGCATACCTGTTTTAATTTCCTTGGTTAGACCGATAGATTTTCATTCTTCTACAGTGATTGTTCAGTCTTTTCCGATTTCTTCAAAGATGTCTGCAATCAGATTTCCAACTTCTTCATCTTGTGCTGAAATAGTTGCTACTTGCTTAATTTTTTCCTTGCTATCTCAGATCTGCTGTGCATTTTGAGCAATATGATGCGTCAAAAGCTCAACAGTTTTGTGAAGCCCCTTCCCAAGAGAGAAAGGATTTACTCCAGATCTAATATATCTGAGTCCTTCCTTTGCCATAGCGTGAGAGAGCACAACAGTTGAAGTAGTTCCGTCTCCGGCTTCTTTATTAGTTTTTTCAGCAGCTTCTTTTAGCATAGATGCTCCAATATTTTCAATTTTTTCCTCGAGTTCGATTTCCTTTGCAACAGTTACTCCATCATTAGTAACGATAGGTCCTCCGTAAGTTCTCTCTAGAATTACATTTCTACCCTTTGGTCCCATTGTAACTTTAACTACATTTGCGACTGCTTCAATTCCAGCGAAAAGTCCTTTTCTTGCATCATCTGCATAGTGTAATGTTTTTGCCATAGTTTTGATTATAAAAAGTAAATAAAGTCTGATTTTAAATTCTTTTGTATTGTTCCTCTAGTGGAATACGGAAACGAGGACCATGTATACCTCATTCTTCACGAATTCAGCATGTTATAACTATAGAAACCTTTGCTCATCTGGGAAGATTCAATAGTTTTTTAATTTTCCAAGCATCAAATCCCTCAAGAGGACAAGTATCATATTTTTCCTCTGCCATTGCAAGCATAAAGGTCTGAGCAACCAGAGCACAACTTTTGTGTACTACAGTATTCATATCAGACTCTGAAACATCGCGAACGGTTGGTCTAAACATTCCAGTGATTCGAGAAAACACAACTCTTAAGGATCCTCGGATTCAAAAAAACTTGGAATATAGGAAAGGAACTAATTTATTATAATATTGATCAACTTTTTTGATTCTTGATTCAATTTTCTCCTTTGGAGCATTTTTTTTGATATCTGCTACGTTGTTTTCAAAGACTTGCTTTGCTCTTTTTTTGTAAAGATCTTGGCGAGTAACGAAGATAACGATTTCCTGCGCTGTAGTTGCTGATCACTGATCCAAACAAGCATGTCCAATTTCTTTAAGAACTTTGGGATCTGTAATATGGTAAGCTTCCCAGAGCTGAAGATTTGAACTTGTTGGTGCGAGCTGAGCTAGCTCAATACATTTTTTTACTTTTTCTGTATCGATCAGGTTTGTTTTTGAATATCTACGCACTGCACGGCGATAATTTAGTAGATTATCTAGTGTCATATTTATCACTAATAGTAAATAGATCTTTTCAGATTTTTGTACTTTTGGGATTTTTCTTTTGATTATTTAGTCATGATTTCTGCAAGTTTCTTTAGAGCATCTTCTGCTGAGCGAAACTCCTCAGATGAAAGCTTATTTTCTGATGGTCTGATAGTTTCCTTTGGATACTGAGTAGAATAGAGAAAATTAATCAGATTTTCATAGGTTATAGGTTCATTTTTCTTGTATGAGAGTGGTCCAACATAGTATCAAAGCTGACTTGCTCTATCATAATATCACTGAGCCCAATGTCTACCTCAGAGAATACTCTCATCTTGAGTACCATCTAAAACTCTCATAATCAATGCAACAGCCTGTCCGTTAGTAAGCTTCCAAAGAGGATAGAGACTCCCCTGCTCTCCGTTGAGAATATGATACGAGCAAAGTTTTTCTAGTGCTGATTGATACTGTTGATCAGCTTTGTTAAGATCTCTAGCTGTACAGCTACGAGCTTGATAGTCTTTCTTAGCGATTTTTTCGATAAATCGGAGCAAGGTAGGAGCAAATTGCTGCCTCTCAAGCTTAGATTCGCCATAAATACCAGATTTGAGGTCAACACCTCAGTTATCATAAGCCCACTTGAATGTGTCAGTACTTGTCACTGCAGCTGAAGTCGCATTCACGATCACAAAAAGACCAAGAATTCAGGTTGTAATCAGTTTTTTCATCTTTTTTTACTCTAAAAAAGTAAATTATCCCTGCTTTGCCATAATATAACTCTGCTTCATTACAAGATACTTTTCTGTCTTCCCATCCTCCTCAAGCTCAAGCTCATCAAGTGCATACTTTGCAAAATAGACAATATCACCAACCTGTACATCAATAGGAGCCCTTGTTCCATTTTCTAGGATCTTCCCTGCCCCAACTGCGATCACCTCTCATTTACTCGGTTTTTCTTTACTTTCTGGGAGAATAATTCCAGACTTTGTAGTAGTTTCCTGAGCTAGAGGTTTTACCACAATATGATCTTCTAAAGGAATAAGCTTTGTCATTTGATTTTACATAGTAAGATAAAATATTATTTTGATCATTGTCACCCATCTAATATAAGTGCTATATACTTATATAATTTTATTG
>JABCOM020000024.1 GCA_013333605.2 candidate division SR1 bacterium | reverse complement strand
CCTGCAAGCATAACCGCGAAAGTAGGAGAAGGACCAGTACAATTGACTGCAACCGTGCTACCATCAAATGCAACAAGCAGAACAGTTACTTGGATATCCAAGAACAAGCAAGTTGTAACAGTTGATAGTAATGGTAAAGTGACGATTATCGGAGCAGGTGAGACAACAATAGAAGCTAAAGCTGGAGAGAAAACCTTTGCAGTGCAAGTGAAAATTGAAGCTCAGCCTCAACAACCACAACAACCACAAGTTGTTCCAGTGCAGTCAGTAACAGTAACCCCTGCAAGCATAACAGCAAAAGTAGGAGAAGGACCTGTGCAATTGACCGCAACAGTATTACCATCAAATGCAACAAGCAGAACAGTTACTTGGACCTCTAAGAACGAGCAAGTTGTAACAGTTGATAGTAATGGCAAAGTAACGATTATCGGAGCAGGTGAGACAACAATAGAAGCTAAGGCTGGAGAGAAAATCTTTACAGTACAAGTGAAAATTGAAGCTCAGCCTCAACAACCACAAGAATCTGATTTCCCTCCTTATACCGTAAATTTACAAACATTTAAAGTCAATCAGACCGTTGATGCGAGTAAAGTGGTATGGGAAAATTTCCCTCAGGGGTTAGATAAAACTGCTATCAAATATAGTCTAAGAGACTTCAATGGAGTTGATATTAGTAATAATAAGCAAATCTTTGAAGTTAATGGTCAAAATCTGACCTTTAAGAAGATTGGTAGTTATTTCCTTATCGCAACACTTAGGGATAATCAAAATAATGAAATCAGAATTGATTTCACTATTCAAGTAAATGAGTAAAAAATGCCTCTATCTAGTTTATATCAATCTAGTATAAACCAGATTCACACATCACACAAAACTAGCGGGGGAGACCTTTGCTGTTTCTTGAATAGTCTATAGTGATAGGCGAAAGCCTGATCTAATAATAAACAAAAATAATAAAAAAAAGAAAATACCATGAAAAAGTATAAAAAATTGCTGATGGGAGGAGTATTTCTCCTCCTCAGCATCTTAGTTATCGGTTGTAAAAAAGACGACCCAGAACCTACTCCTCCAGTTAAAGAACCTGAATTGGTGCTTAAACAAGCGGATGGAAAAGTGCTAGCTTCTGGAGCTACACTTAATCTTGTAGTAGGGCAGACAGAGACACTAACTGTTGAGGGAGTTCCTAATCTTCAAGTAACTACACAAGGCAATGCTGTATCTGTTGTACAGAGTCAGGATAAAAAAGCCTTGATTGTAACTCCAAAAGAGGAAGGAACTGCTACAGTAACGATTGCTTATGGCAATAATAAGAAGCTTTCCTTTACAGTAACGATTGCAAAAAAAGCTCAGGAAAATCCAACTGGACTTTTCAAAAATGGAAATCTGATGGTTCCCTTTGGGTATGTTGCAAGAAAGTCTCATCAGTTATGGGCTACAGACCAAGCTACTAATCTTCAGCAGAAGTACATTAAAGTAGTTAGTCAGACTGGTCCGATCCAAAGCTTACCAATTGGAGCAAAAGTTAAAGTTTCTTCGACTGGATTTAGCAATGGAGTAGCTTTCAGTGAAACTGAGTTCACCCTTGTAAACGGCAAAGATAACTTTGTAACATTTGAAAGTAGTGATCACAGTTATAAAATTGTAGTGTTAAACTAATCCCTGAGAAAGTATCTTTCGATGGGACATTAAAGACGGTAGTTTCTACCGTCTTTTTTGGTTGATAGATTTTTATATTGAGTTTCTAAATTTCTTTAATTGTAGTCATCGCGAGGCGAAGCCGCGGCGATCCAGATATTAAATAAAGAATGTATTAAGTCCTTGATTGCGAAGTAACCGCTTTGTAAACATTGCTTCACTTCGCTCACAATAATTTCTTTTCTCCCCTGATAGGGGGAGATGTCGCTTTGCGACAGAGGGGGTTGAATACTAAATCCCCTCAGTCTCGCTAGGCTTGCCAGCTCCTCTAGCAGAGAGCAATGTTTCCGTCTATCGCAAGGAGAATTTGTAGAAAATTAGATACCAATCCGAATTTCCCTTCCCCCAAAAAAACGATCAAAAACCAGATTACTCTTCATATCCAGCTACGAATGCCAACCTTCTTGCATTGATCTTACCTCTAAGAAGTTGAAAATATTTATCCCACAGTATTCTTGTTTCATAACTTGAAAATGCGAGTGATTCAAAAAGAGCTTCCAAAACAGGATCTTCTACTTCGTTATCAGAGATATCTTCTAGTGCTTTCACTTTTTGTATGAATAATTTCTGGTCAAATCCAATATCCCAAGCCAATGGTCCCTTTGTCAGATGGATTTTTCATGGAGTGATTTTTACGGTGATGAGCTCATGATGTTCTCACTCAAATGGTGAATGAAACTCCAGTGAAATTGCGAGACTCTGCTTTTTGCTCACCTCTGCAATAAAATCTTCAGAGTGATCAAAATAGAGGCAATCATCTGTTTTATTCTTTTTTGCAACTAATTCTTGAAGACTTGATCGTACGGCTGGACTATAGTCAATAACCTGAGCATCAATCGGCAAAATCAGTTTTTTAAACACTTTGTTTATCCCTCATGCATCAATAATAAAATTCTGAATATTCCCATCTGGTTTTTTGTGCTTGAGAATGACTCCTGAGTGTCTACTCGTTTTCTCATTAAACATATAAATATAGCTTTCAACTGGTAATCCAACTTCTTCTAGGCGATCAAACATATTTTTCATGAAGATTGACCAATAGTGGCACGAGGCTCCATTCATCATCTCATTACGAAAAAGTGCTTCATTATCAGAGCGAACATAGACATTATTGACTAGCTGGTCAGAGAGTCCGCTCTCATTATAGGCACTTAGGGTAATATTTGGTGCTGAATTATAGAAATTCCTCAGATGACAGCTAGAAAAAAGGTTGTTAAAAAAATTGCACACTTCATCAAAAATTTGCTGATGACGATGCGGATATTTTTTGAGAAATCAGCTGAGTACATTCAGAGTTTTCTCCACTGTGAGGTCAATCTCCTCAAGTGAGGAAAATGGATCGATT
>JABCOM020000023.1 GCA_013333605.2 candidate division SR1 bacterium | reverse complement strand
TCTCTTCCCCTTTTCGGAATTTCTCATTAAATCAACTAAGATCGCGAACAAATATATCATCTATTATCTTACTTTTTTTGGCTATTCTTAGCCCCTTTAGTGCTATATATAAAGCCAATTCGTTAGGGATTTTTTCTGGAACTGGAAAGCAGAAATAATAGTAGGCAGTTCAAAAAGTAAGCAAGTCATTACTAGTCCACGATACAATACAATTGAGGTGCCCCTTGAATGCTGGGGCTGTATCTTGAGAATATTCTATGGTTAATGGTTTCATTCTGATATTAAATCTAAATCTCCAGAGGGAGAGCTTTAGGCTCTCACGGCATTCTGCCTTCCTCTGTATAGAGCCTAGCTTAGCTAGGCAAAATATATGAGTCTACCTACAATAGTAGGAATCTAGAATTAAGCCCCAGACGGGATTCGAACCCGCGACTCCCTACTGGTTGCAGGGTGATGGGAGATTTGAAGTCTCCTGACTTAACCGCTAGTCTACTGGGGCGCACCCCCTAAAAAAGGGGTAAAAAAATCTGAATTAGTTTCGCTGATTGAATACGGCGATCTCCTCTACAAGTCCCTTCAGCTCGTGTTCAAGTTGAAGATGGAGGGTAGGAGACTCGCAGGTAGCCAACCTATGTTCGAGGTCAGCTTTCAGCCTTTTGTATTCCTTGCGGAAGACTGAAGCTTCTTCAGAGGAGAGTGTAATATCAATTACTGCTCTAGGAGACAGGATTTTCTCCTTGTATGTAGTAGTGTAGGTAGGGGTGTAGGTAGAAGCACGATAAACTCTGATGAATTCAGGTTTACGCTTCTCTGGTAGGATTGCCTCCTCACGAGAGAGTCCAGTACCTATTCTGGAGATATAAGTTCAATAACATGCTTTTGTCCCTTGATATTCTTCGTAGAATATCCTCTCAGGACTTCTCTTAGTATTTGGTATAGCCTTAGGCACAATAGCTTCCATCATGGGGAGCTTTCTTCTCCTTACTCTATCTATAAAGGTCTTATATATACACTTAGGACCTTTGTACGCATGATAGAATACATAGGCGGTCTCGTAGATAACTTGCGGCATTTTTTACTTTTGAACTAAATATTTATCAAGCTTCAGGAAGAATTGGGCATCTTCCTTAACTCTCTTGGCTACGGCTTTCAGCAGGTCAGATTCAGATTTCTCGAATTCTTTGATTGTCATGACCTGCTGGAGTGGGACTTTCTCAGCTCTACTATTCTGCATATGCAGGATATTGTGAATGATAGCTAAGAGTTCTTGCTTTGTCCTATTTGGTGCATCGCAATTCACGATTGCATCATGAAGCTTGTCGTAGATAAGTCTTTTTAGCATATAAGCCTTTTTGTCGAACTCCTTTTTTGCTGATTGCAAATCAGGATTGATCAAGAAGGCCTGCTGGTCGCTACTGAATGTTGGCATCTGAATTGTGGTTAGGAATTAAAGCTCCCCCCCCTCAGATTTTCTTCTTGATTTGAGCTACAAGGGAGTCTTTTAGCTTTTTTTCTTCTTCTATTCTGGTTTCAGCAGTGATACCAATTGAGTCTTCTAAATTCTTGATCACTGCCATAATTATTCCTTTTCAGTGGTCATCATTAACTTGAGCAGCTTTTGCCATCCTGGGGATGAGCTTAGAGATTCCAATAATTGCATCGTACATGAATGCTGTTTTGCTTCATCCTGTTAATTCACAGCAGACACCGCCTGCTTCTTTCGTAATCTCGATAGTAATCTTTTCTTCCATGGGTATAAATCTATAAAAAATAAAATCTTTTCTTAGCTATCTCTCAGCATCTCTTACCTCTTATCTTCCTCTGAGGGCCGTAGAATTTCGTTCCAGCTCTCCGCTTCTGATAACAGATAGAAAGCTGATAAGTTCGGTCTTTCCACTCAGGAGCCAACGGCTCTTTGTGTCGTCTTGTATTGAGCTGACACAAGCCGTAAGCTTTCCCTCAGTCACCACGTGCCGTAGGATCTCGGCTACCATTTTCACACTCGAGAACGGTCAAGAACTCAAGTCCTCAGAGGCGGTAGGCTTCAACTACTATCTCTTGCCTAGGATCACTAGGTAAAAAACCTGAATGGAGAACGGTCGGTACTGGTCTGAGTAGATAGAGAGTCAGAGCTATAAGGAGATTGAGCATAAGAACTACTTAATTTGTAAATTTTGTCTGACTTCAATCACCGCCCCTGGTACCTCAGTACCAGCTTTGAGTGCTTTCTTGATTTCGGCCTTATCAATTGAAATCGTCAGCTTTTCTTTCTTATATTCAGTAGGGATTACCGCTTCATCAGTGAGGACAACCGCCTCTGACTTGCGATAGCTGAGCTCGTTGATCTCAGTCTGCATCTTCTCAATCTTGAAGAGTTTGAGGAGGTAGTCAATCTGCTTGTCTGCTGAAGTAATTCTCTTGGTATAAGTCTGCTTGAGCTCTAGTAATCTGCTGATTTCTGCATCTAATCAGGTAACAAAAATCTGAGCTTCTTGCCTGTTTCTGAGTTTATATTCGATGAAGGGTTTTGCTTCGTCTTGCGACTTAGCGACCAGTTCTTCAGCTATTTTTTTGAGCTCTGGAACTTCTTCAGAAGAGATTCCATTCGCTTCCAGGTATTCTGGATTTTCTAGTTGCTCTAGAATATGCATCGCCTCTGCGAGGTTGGTTATTGATTCTCTAATTGTCATAGTGTTTAGCGTAAAAAAGATAAAAATTCTGAATTATGATTTTTGTATTTTTTTACATCTCCATCATTCTGAGGGCATTCCTCTCCACTGAATCAGATTGCCTCAAGTATAAGCTCTAATACAATCTTTTTTTGTCTCAAATTCTCACTGAAACACTACTTCTCCTTCAGGAGAATATATTCAATATAGCTGTTTTTCCATTCTACAAAATTCAAAATAAAACTATCTTTTGCACCTCTCCCAATGAGGTACTACCTCATCATAACCATCAGGATCCTTTATGATGGAGAGTGGTATCGGTCTATTGTTCCTTGTTTTGGCCCAATAGATCACTTTACCACAAACCTTACATTTGGCTTTAGTTTTGAACTTATCCCTGAGTCGTACATCCATAGGGACACGGTCAGGGAATCTGAGTTCATAGTGATAAGGGTAATCAAGGTCTGGAGTATCTAATATCATTTACACAGAGAATAAGTGGTTAAAACGACATTCACAGCTCATACTTGGCTCGGTGATCTCTCAGCTGACGCTCATAGGCTTCAACTCAGCTGTAGTTTTGTTTGAGCCAAGCCATAAGATCATCAAAAGTCTTGTAGGTGCTCATGTACTCTTTTTTGCTCCAGGTGAGGTAGTCGGACTCACTGAACACAAGGAGAGAAGTCTGATTTTTTTCCTCTTTCTTCTCCTCGACAATTGGCTCAGCAACCTCAATTCCTTCCATCTTCTCATAACAGAGGAGCGAAGCCAGAGCATCACCCTCACAATAGCTGGCGATGGTCTGGAGTGTGGCTCTATGGTCCTCAGTTCCAGCTGAAGTCTGATACGAATTCCAGTACAAATCAGAAACCTGACTCCCTTCGAGCGATTGCTTAGGGCTAGGGACTCCAAGGCAAAGACATAAGAGCTCAAGCCCTGTTCTGAGGTAGCCTGATCTTTGTCGCATTTCCATCATGTCAATCACCGTTCCCATCTTCCACGCTGGTAAAGTCCCATAATCAAGAGCTTTTGGTATCTTGAGCCCATTGATAATGGCTCTCTTGCAGATAAAAGGGATGTCGAATGACTTGATATTGTGTCCTCAGAGGAGAACACTGACTCAGGCCTTGTTAATCATTTCGAAGAAATCTGAGAGTAAACCGCGTTCATCATCAGAACAGAAGCTGATTTTTTTGATTTCTCCTCCTTGTGTCCTGAGGACGCAAGAGATACAAACAATTCTTCCAAATTCAGCGTGCAAATTCGCTCTCTGCTGATATTGCACCTCAGGAGCCTCAGAGGACTCTCCGCAATATCTCGCTTCTCGGACTGATTTTTTTGAGTAGTTCGCAAAGTCTGTAGTCTCTGCGATAGTCTCTATGTCTAGGAATACGTGTGCCATTATTCTCACAACTTACGATATAAATCAGGGTGGCGGAGGAAGTATTTCCTCCTTCTGGAGATCCTACGAGGAGGATCAGGTTTTTTTATCTTTTGCCCCATCTTGCTGAGCCTCTCTCTAGCAGCTCAGAGAGCATCAATCTCTCCGAGCTTAGCTACTAAAGAGGCACTAGAAGGGCAGATCATCAGAAATATCAGAATCATCAGAAATATCAGAATCGTCAACAATCTGACTATTAACAGAAGGTTTGCTATTAGATTTATTCTCTATAGGATCTTCTTCATCAGATGGTAATTCTATCTCAGGCTCGCTTTCAGATTTTTGTGAGAGTTTTTCATTGAGTTTAAGGAGCTCTTCTTTGAACTTTTTATTCAAATCTGAATAGTCAGTCTTTATCAATTCTCCTGTTTTGGGATTGGTAATTGCTGTCGTGAGTGCTTTTTGCTCATCAATACTTAGCAATCGATCAACTCTCTGGTCGTTATTTTTGAATGCTACTGCAGGGAAGATTTTGTCTCCATTCTGTTTGCCATAGACTAAAATCCAAATTTTCCCTAGATCATCCCCACAACCAAGAATACTATTAACGATATTCCTCATTGGGAATGTTCGAGCAGATTGGAGGATAAAACTTTCTCCTTCATCTTGGAGTTTGAGATTTACTACTTCGATTTCCTCATTATTTTTTGGAGAGTTGAATTTTGTAAAGAAGATCCCAGTAAGTGTTCCAGTAATAGCTCTAATTTCTTTGTTGGTATAAGTTCAATTTTCATTCTTCTTACTTGCGATGAGGCAAGGATTTTTAGCTGAAGAACTGATTTTGATAAATGTTGTGTTAGATTCAATTTTTTCGATAATTCCCATTGTAATAAGCATAAAGAATAAAATTTAAGAGTGTTCTCTGATATAGTTTTTTGCATAATCAAGGTCCATTTCCTTGCCTAACTGCTCTCTAAGCCAGATCTGCTTTGCTCTGAGTTTGTGTCTCATCTTCTCGGACTGACTGAGAATATAAGTCTCAACAGTGTCTACCTCAATAATTCTTGAGCTGATAATATCATACTTCGAATGTAGCTCTCACTCAATCACGATATGAGAATGCGTCTCAATATACGCTGCTATCTCTACTGGGGTAGCTTCCGTATAGAGCACTCTTCAGTCCTTCAGATATACATGAGTTAGTGGCTGGTGGAGTTTGATTGCAGTATCCATAGCAAAGTTAGAATGACTTAAAACTAGTAACAGTTTCTTTTTCGATCTTAGCTTTTGTTTTGACAACATATGCTTTAACAAAAGCCTTGAGTTTGTTCAGGTTGTTGTAGATCTCTGCAGGAGAAGATATCTTAGGGAGCCAGTAGATATCTGCAGATTGTACAACCATTTTAAGGAGGAGTGCTAGTGTCTGTTCTCGAGTTCGCTCTCAAGAGACGACTCCATCCTCCTGCTTAAGCTTCGCCACGAGGTGAGCGGCAAAGATTCTGTTATCTTTCTGTGTGCCCTCAAGCGTTCAGCTATTCGCAGACTTGATCAAGCTAAGACACAGATTTACCTCAGAATCTCCATATTCTATCTTCTTGATACTTCATAACTTTTTTGACTTTTGTCAAGCTCCTATATTGTTTAAGAATGAAGTAGAACTAGTAGTAGATATAGATAGAGCTTTAGCTCTATCTACTTCTACGCTAGTAGAAGAATTCTTGTTTATACAGATTGTATTTTGCGTCGTAATTTGCTCCGTAATTGGAGGTTGAGCATCATTGCTTTTCTCTAATTCTTGAGCTGGATTTTCTTCGCTATTTTGCGTCGTAATCTGCTCCGTAATCTGCGTCGTAGTGTCTGTAACATTATTTTCAGGATTTTCTTCAACCTCAAAGTTAAAGAAACCCAAGTTCTGCTGCAGAGTAATCACTACTCATCTTGTTTTTTGCTCAGTTTTGAGCAATCAAGTTTCCTTCGCTCGGCGAAGGAAATTATCAACACTAGATTTTTTGACCATACAGGTGTCTGCGATCGTCTGATAGGTGGTATAGAACTCTCCTGATATTCTATCTACAGACACTACCAGATAGCTATAAATTTTGTAGTATTCAGGCGGTTTCGCCCAAATTTCTTGCTGCAGAATAGATCTCTGCAATTTGACCCAGCCCTGCATTTATTCCCTTAGAACAGGGAATAAAATCAGATTTCTTTTTTGTTTTTGCATTGGTGCGGTCACCACCACATAAGCAAACCCTATAATTCCTATCACTACAGCTGTAGTAGGATTGAATATAAATCGAGCCAGAAAAGCAGGCAACAAGAAAAATAAGGTCTTCATGGGTGATGATTACACACGAGATATAAAAGACCAATACTGACCTATGTTGTATAGTGCTACTCCGTCTTCCTTACTCTGAGCTATGCAGAGAGGTATGAGGGAGTGCGGGTGAGTTTTGCCCTGGGTAGGGATTAACAAAAAACAACCTACATTATACAACCACCGCAGAGGAACTATCACCTAGCTCTTGGTGTGGGTACACCTAAGTGGGGGTTGTATATTGCAAGTTGCAATTGAGCTTATTTATAGTTTTTTACGTACCCACTTAGTATTGGTTTTGTGTTCTAACCATCTCTAATGAGAGATACTCTTTAATGCAGACATAAACAAAAAGAGATGTGCAAATACATCTCTTTTTTAGTAATAGTTTTCTCCTTTAACTCAGCACCGAAATACATTCAATGTGATGAGTGTGAGGAAACATATCAACCGCTTGAATTTTCTGAAATTTAAAGTCTTCTTCAACTAGGAGTTCTATATCTCTAGCCATCGTGATTGGATTGCATGAGATGTAGAGGAGTTTGAAATCATATTCTTTTTTGAGATCAGAAAGGTATTTGATAACATTTGGATGAAGTCATTCACGAGGTGGATCGATGACAACGAGTCAGATATTCTGAATTTTTTCTTTTAGTTCTGGAAAGTTGATGAGCATTTTTTCAGCTGGTGATGCGACGAAATAGCATTTGTCCTCAACTCCATTGATTTTTGCATTATATCTGGCATCGATGATTGCTTTTTCTACGATTTCCACTCAGACAAGTTCTTCTCCAAGTCCTTGTTTTAGCAGAGAAAGCCCGATACTTCCTGCACCGCAGTAGAGGTCTAGAATGTTCCCTTCAATATGTCCAGTCATTTTTATCGCAGTTGAGAAGAGTTTTTGAGCTCCGAGAGTGTTTGTTTGGAAAAAGGAAGAAGGTGAAACTCTGAAGTTTACAAGGCATTCCTCTTGGGTATGTTGGATCTCTGTAAAATCAAGTTTTTCATAAATATATCCGTCTCCTCGGAATGTTTTCATTTCAACTCCTGGTGCGTTTACAATGTCTGCGAGTCCGTTATTATAGCTGATGACCATAGTGGTAACCTGCTCTTTGAGAAGGGGATCGTTTTTTATGGTTTCGAGGAACAGTTCTCGGTGATGAGATTGTTCTTGATCCTTAAGGTTTTCGTCAGAGACTGATAGATTCACTAGGAGTTGTCCTGTATTTATTCCCTCTCTGATTACGAGATGACGAAAGAATCCTTGGTGATTTTTCTGGTCGTAGACTGGTAGGTTTGATCATAGGCAGAGGCTTTTCATATGTTCAAAAATTTGATTCGCCTTTGTGCTAATCAATCCGCAGTGATCAACATCCACGATTTTGCTGAATTCACCTTGCTTATGAAAGCCAAGGTTAAATTCAGAGTTAATTTCATATTTTGTGTGTCCAGTTTTGATGAGGTCTTCTTCGGTTTGACCAGATTTTTTTGCTTTTCTAAACCCTTCATTTAATTGTTTATAGACTCCAAAGCTGAACTCAATTTTGTTTCTATACCCTTCCTGGAGTGGTGATCAGATAATAGGCAAAAATCAGATTTCTTGTTTTTTTGAAAGTTTTGAGAAGGCGTCTTCAACAATACTTTCTTTGAGCTTTAGTTGAGCATCGTAGTTCATGACTTGCCATTTACATCCTCAACATCAGATCTTATGAGGTGCTTGTTCTACTGTATTTTCCTGAAATGGAGAAAAAAAATGAGTACAAATTGGCTTCCCATTGAGTAATGAAGTATCATATTTTTTGATAGCGAGTAGATGACCTTCGATATAATCTTTTTTTGATTTGATTACACGGATATCTACAATACTTCCTGGTAAAGCGCCCCCTTTTACGAGGACTTTTTTCCCATCTGGGAGTGATCAGATTCCGATTCCTCCGTATCCGATTTTATAGATAGAGATCCCTTTCAGGATTTTTTGCATTTTATGAAAAAAAGAAAGATAAATCTGATGATTATTGTAGAGATTTGGTTGTTCTTTGCAATTGAAAAGAAAAAAAGATGAAAAAATTTGCTTTATTTGATTTTCTGAATATACTTAATGTGTTAATCTGCTTTTATTCTTTATAGTAAACAGAAAATGAAACAAAAAATTGCAGCTTTTATGATGGGACTTGGACTTCTTGTTGGTGGATTTGGACTAGTATCTGCTCAACAAAATGGGAACTCAAATGGGAATACTCCATCATGATTCGGTCTTAATGAAAGTTATACACAAGGATTTGTTGGGGTACCTGGAGCAGGACAAAATAAAGGTGATGGATTGATTGGAGTAATTAAAACTGCAATTAACCGAGTCCTAGGAATCCTTGGGTTGATCACTTTTGTACTTCTTCTTTGGGGAGGATTTCAGATGGTGACAGCTGCTGGAGAT
>JABCOM020000022.1 GCA_013333605.2 candidate division SR1 bacterium | reverse complement strand
TTTCTGTTTTTACCTTGCCCGCACTTGCTCTAGTGTTAGTTGTGATTATGAAACGAGCACCATTCCTCGACCCTAGAAAAGAAAAATATCAGCAATTTTTTACCGTATATGAGAGTGTTCAAACGATTTTGCTGTGATTCCTCCTATACTTTTATATCGTTATTATAGCAAAAAATCTCAATCCAAACCTGAATATCTTCAGCTTTTTTCTCTTTTGAATTTGAATCTTGATGATGCTATTCGGAAACTACCTCCCAAAAATCAGGCGAAATTACTTTACGGGCATTAAAACGCCTCGAACCCTAGACAATGAAACAGTCTGGAATAAAACACATAGGCTAGGCTGAATTTGCTTTTTCTGGTTTGGAATCTCGCTTGTTATCAATAGTTATTTCCTTGTTTTCCCACTTTGGCATATGGGAATCATCCTTCTAATTACATTCTTCCTTACTTTCTATTCTTATTTCATTTCAAAACATAAAGATTAAACGGAAAAAACAAAAAAGCTGATCGTTCTTTGAGGTCAGTTTTTTTCTTTTGACAATAAAAAAGAGATTCCTATACTCTAAAAAACTTTATTCCCATATTCTTCGTATGCAAATTACCTCGCTTTCTTTTCTTAAATCTGCCTCTAAAGTTGCTGAATGTCCTCCTGTTTCTTTGCCAGAATTTGCAGTGATTGGGAGATCAAATGTTGGAAAATCAACCCTGATCAATATGTTGATGAATCAGACTATCGCAAAGTCTTCAGATAAGCCTGGAAAGACGCAGCTGATAAATTATTTTCTTGTCAATGAAAACTGGTATTTTGTGGATTTACCTGGATATGGGTACGCAAAAGTTAGCTTAGAATCTAGAAGGAAGCGAATTAATGAGACATATGAGTATTTTCTCCAGAGGAAGCCATATATTTTTGTTTTGGTTGATGGATCGATTCCTCCTCAGAAGATTGATCTAGAGTTTATTGCTGCGCTAGAGGAGGAGAAACTCAGCTATGCGCTTATTATTACTAAGGCGGACAAGGCTAACCAAAAAACGCTCAGCCAAAATACAAAACTTCTCAGGCAGCAACTTCAAAAAATTGCAAAAAAAATGCCTGAGATAATCCTTTCCTCTTCCGTTAAAAAAACAGGAAGAAATCAGATTTTAGACCTTATAGAGGCTAAGATTGCTGAAAAAACGATTTAATCAGATTTCTCTTGTTTTTTTTAATTAAATAACTATTATCACTATTTCAATATAGGTGCTATTTTATTCAAAACAAAGAAAAATGGATTTTGACCCAAAAAAAAATTATTATGAAATATTAGGTGTAAGTGAGAATGCAACCGCTGATGAAATCAAGAAAACCTTTAGAAAAGAAGCGGTAAAACACCATCCAGATCGCTGATGATCAAAAGAAAAATTTCAGGAAATTAATGAAGCATATCAGATTCTTTCTGATGAACAAAAAAGGCAACAATATGATATGTATAGAAAAGGAGGATTCTGAGGAGGTGCTTGAGGTTTTGATTTCTGAGGATTTGGCTGAGGTGGAGCTCAGTTTGATTTTTGAGATATTGGAGATTTGCTCGGAGGTATGTTTTGAGGATTCTGAGGTGGATCTAGAGCTAGAAGAAAAACCAAATGAGATGATCTTGAAAAACATATTGAGATCAGCTTTGAAGAAGCATATCTTGGAGTTAAAAAGAAGATTTCCTATACTAGAAATGTAAAAACTGAATGAGTTACTGAAGAAACTTGTACACACTGTAATGGAACAGGAAGAGTCGTTCAACAGGTGCAATCTTTTATGGGAGTAATGCAGACGCAGGCTGCTTGTCCTGAGTGTGGAGGGACTTGAAAGATCTATAAAAAAGATGGTAAAGTGCTCGGAAATGGTGGACTAGAAGCTAAAAAAGAAATCCTTGAGCTCAATATCCCAGCAGGCATCAAGTCTGAGAGCTACCTAAAGTATGCAGAAAAAGGAGATGAAGCATTTTGAGGGCTTCCTACTGGAGATTTATATGTTAAGATTTTTGTTGCAGAAAGTTCTAAATATCAGAGGAGGGGGGACGATCTTCGGGTAAAAGCTGAGGTTTCGCTTTTTGATCTTGTGCTTGGAGGTGAGGTTGAAGTGCCTCATCCAGAGTGAAAAACTAAGGTTAAAATACCGAAAGGAACTCAAATCTGACAAAAGATTCGCATTGCGGGAAAATGATTTGGTGAGAAGTGACTTTTCTCTCGTAAAGGAGATCTTATTTTAGAGCCAACGATTCATATTCCTAAAAAACTTTCAAAAGAACAGGAAAAACTACGAAAGTCTCTCAAAGAGACCTCAACAGGAAAAGAATCTGATTAAGTTCAGATTTTTTTTCTTTTTAGAAAAGATAGAAAAAACTGACCTTGAAAGTCAGCTTTCTCTTTTAGTTTTTCTTATCTATCAAAGAGTCCATCAATATGTTTTTTATCCATCTTTACAAAGAAGGGCCTCCCATGCTGACAAACAAACATTCACGGAATCATCGAAAATCCATCAGCTACGAGTTGCTCCATTTGTAGATATGAGAGCTTATGACCAGCTTTAATCGATGCTTTACAGGCTTTTGTTGCATAGATTCAATCTAAAATATGATCAAAACTAATCTCATCTAAATAGAGTACATAATTGAGCAGAGCGCCCATATCAATCGGATATACTACAAAAACTTTTGGCAACGCATAAATCGCAATCACATTCTCACCAAGCATTCAAATATCAAATCAAAGCTGATTCAATTCTTCTATTTTTTCTTCTAGATTGGCTACTTGAGTAATCTCAAATTTTAGTGGCTGAAGAAGAGGTTCAGAACTGAGGTCTTTTTCGATTTTCATTTTCTCAAATGCAATCCTTTCTGCTAGAGCATGCTGATCAATTAGGTAGAGCGCATCATCAGCCTGTAGTGCAATATACATATTCCAGAGCTGACCAAGGATTTGATATTCTCAAATCTCCTGATGGAAAAAGAATTCTTGCTCTTTTCTATGCTCATCCAAGCTTCCAAAGTGGCTAAATGAAATATTTTCTTGCGGAGAGAAAAGACTAGTAGAAAAAGGCTTTTCTCTATTTTGAACCTGCTCTTCTTCAAGATGGACTCCTTCAATCAAACCAGAAAAGTCAGTTTGAGAAAATTGATTTCCTCTCTGCACTTGTCAAAAGGAAGAAAAATCTGATTTTTGTTGAAGTTCTCCTTGCTTCCCAAAAAATTCATTTCCAACACTTCCGATCTTATGATTTCCGAGCAGTTGTAGAATGCTCTGATATACTGCTCTATAAATCTGCTGTGAATTCATAAATTTTACCTGCAGTTTTGCAGGATGGACATTTACATCAACCTCCTGAGGATCAATCTCTAACATCAAAATTACTAGCGGATATTCTCCAGGAGTGATCTGCCTACTATACGCATCCATAATTGCCTTTTTGATAATTTTGTCTTGGACTGGACGAGAATTTACGTAAATTTTGATATTTTCAGCAGAACCAAAACGCAAGGTAGGATCTGATACAACTCCAGTGATCTTTAGAGAATCTTCTTTGTATGCGAGAGGAATTAACTTCTCTGATCGATCTTTTTTGAAAATATCCAAAATTCTGGTAGATAGCTCACGACTTGGCTTGAGGTCAAAAACAAGTTTATCGTTCTTTTTTAAGACGAATGCCTTATCATAGTGATAAAGTGCCACGTCAATAAAATAATTATAGCAATAGTAAAACTCTGTCTGTGCAGATTTTAGAAACTTGAGTCTTGCAGGAACATTATAAAACAAGTCCTCAACTCTAATTAAAGTTCCATGTTCAAAGGGAACTGGGAGATGAGAAATCAGATTTTCATTGCCTCTTCTCACGAGCTTCGTTCAGATTTCAGCATATTGAGTCTTCGTTAGGACCGTAATTTTGCTTACTTCTGCGATACTAGCCAGAGCCTCTCCCCTAAAACCATAACTCTCTAAGGAATACAGATCTTTTTCACTCTCAATTTTTGATGTTGCATATCTTTCTAAGAGTAAGTCCATATCAGAAAGCTCAATTCCAGTTCCGTTATCTTCTAGCGCAAGCAATGATCTACCTCAGTCGTTGATTGTGATTTCAAGTTTTGTCGCTTCTGCATCAAGAGAGTTTTCTACCAGTTCCTTCAAAAGCGAAGCTGGTCTCTGTACTACTTCTCAAGCCTTAAGTCTATTGATGACATAATCAGGTAATTTATGAATACTCATAGTTCACTACTTACAAAAGAGAGATAAAAAGCCATCTTCAATATTCTAAAAGATAAAAAATCAGATTTTTTCTTCTTTTCCCAAAAAATATAAGGCTAATAATCTGATTTTCTGCTTGCTTTTTGATGGCAAAAATTCAATATATATATACAGACTTAAAGATTTTTATCAAGCTTATTTAGTATGCTTTCTGATATAAAAAGTTTTATCAAACTCTATGCCCCTTACCTTAAGCGAGGATTCTTGATTTTTTCCGGGATATTTATGTTGGTGGCAGTTCAGACCTATGTAAATTATACAACAATTATTGAAAAAACACTTCAAGTGCAGGAACAAACCAAGAAAGTAAAAGATGAAATTAGCTATTTTAATAATTTTCAGCTCAAATATCTCAATTCTTCTCATGCAAAAAGGCTTCTTGCTCATGAAAATAATATTCTAGAGCCTTGAGAGGCAGTTATTCTTTTCAAAGCCAAGAAAGAACCTCAAGCTAAAGAACTTCTACCTGCAGAAACTTTAGAAAATACTCCTCGAGAAGAGCGAAAGTCCTTCTTCTCTCAAAAAATTAGTGCAATTTCTCCAGAAGGCTAGAAGATAAGAAATCAGACTTTCATCTTCTTGTCTAAGAACTTGTGATCTAAGATTTTTTTAGCTTTCCATCATGCTAAAATGCTCATACAAAAATATTTTATAAAATTTCTTTTTTTCTTGATAGTCCTCTTTGGGGGATTTTGACTCTCATTTTCATTTGCAACTTCAACTCCTAGTCCAGCGACAAAAACTCAGTTTACAAAAGAGGAGTTTATTAGTTTCTTAAGTTCTCTAGATATTTCGGCTCCAATTCTCTACTGAGACCATCCTCTTTCTCGTTATGAACTAACAAGATTGCTTAATGCTGTAGAGTGTGAGGACTGTTTTCTTCCATCTCCAAATGTTGTTAGAACCTATACTCAACAATTCTGGTCTTCTTTTATTCAGCTCCCATGAAAGGACTTTAGGGATATTGAGTATAAAAGTGCTCCCTA
This sequence comes from candidate division SR1 bacterium, assembly GCA_013333605.2. Taxonomy (GTDB): domain Bacteria; phylum Patescibacteriota; class Gracilibacteria; order Absconditabacterales; family Absconditicoccaceae; genus HOT-345. The sequence goes on along the minus strand of JABCOM020000022.1, from coordinate 8,228 downwards.
TCAGGGGAAAGATTACTATTATTGTGTTGCTTATATTGGAGATAGGACTTATATGAGAGGCTATCCTCTGGCGATGAAAGCTGAATCATCCCTTTGTTGAGGAAATTTTTGTGGAGCTGGAGGAGTGACTAGGGCTGAGTTTTTTCAGACATTAACGAATCTCCTCTCGGAGAGAGTTGCTACTAAGTATACAGCATCATGGACAGATATTAAAACACGACTCCAAAAACTTCAAAAAACTGATTGGGCATATCGTCAGTTTAGTGAGGATGAGATTAAAACAATTGAAATCGCACCTTCAAGAACGCAAAAACTTAAAGATGGGAAAGAACTCAATATCTACCTTAAATATTGTACCTATGAACCAAGAATGTGTGGTTTCTCAACCTTTCCTCAGCTTCAGTCTAAAGTTTGGCCTCTAGGACAGGTAAATCTTTTGATAAAAGAGGGGATCATCTCATCAGAAGATATCTCAAATCTCTCAAAAGTTATTACTCCCAAAGAGGCAATTGACAAACTCTATTATGTCTACTCTCTACATACAAAGTGTGATGCAAACCTAGACTATGACTGTGATTGAATTACTAATCATAAAGATAATTGCCCTAATACCTATAATCCTTCACAGGCTGATATGGATACTGACGGGTTTGGAGATGTTTGTGATGATGATATTGATTGAGATAATCAAAAAAATCCTATTGGACTCGTTGATGAAACCTGAAATATCAATTATAAAATATTGAAAAATCAAACTTCATCTGATAAAACCCCATTGGGAGATGTAGAGCAAGATACCTATTCTTTCCTAAAGATTAGTCAAATCTGAGATGTGGCTCCCTATCTTGTAAAACTCCAGCTTCTCACAAAAAAAACACCAAAATCAGTACAGCGAGATTTCTGAGATGGACAGATAGGAAATGGTAGTGATGTCAGTCATAGCTATAAAAATCCTTGACTCTATACCATTAGGGCTAAAGTAACAGGAAATAACTGAGAAAATAGTCTCGTTTCAAATCAGCTTTTTATTTGAGAGTCTCTCAATACAAATTATGCTCTCAATATCAAAGCACCTAAAATCAACTGAAATACTGCGACTTTTGAGGCTGAGAGTTTGGGAAGAATAGATGCTTTCAAGTGGAGCAATTCTGCGACTTCTTCAACAAAAAGCTCTGATACCGCAGGAACTTTTATTGCTACGCTTTCAACTGGTGCTAGAAACAATATTACCCTCAAATGATTTTATCAGTGAAAGCTTGTTGCTGCAGCATCCGTTGATATCAGATGGTATAAATGAAAATATATCTCCTCAAGTCTAAATTTTACTCCTTTTCAGAAACAACTCAATCAAAAAATCTGAATCTCTACGAGGCTATGAGATCTTTCTGTTAGAGATATTAAGATGATTAGGTGGGATCTAGGAGATTGAACTACTTCGACAAATAATCAACTTATAACCTCTCATACCTATACCGAAGCTTGAAGAAAAAACCTCGTGCAGAGGATTGAGCTCGAGAATGGGGAGGAGCTGATTACAACAAGCTCTTTTACTATCCAAGATCCCAAAAGTTCAGGAAACTACGCTGTCAATCTAGAATATCTTAGCTTTTCAAACCAAAAAATCTGAATTAGGTTGTTGCCTTTAGGATTTACGTCAGTGATTCCTCAGGTAAATATTGCCTTTACTCCAACTGAACAACTTACAAGGACTAATCTCTGATATTTCGGAGAAAATATCTATTATGACCTTGGATACCAATGACCATTAAAAATAAAAACAACAACACAGGTATATACTGGTCTAGTGCTTAAATCTGAAAGTCTTGTCTCTCCAAGTGGAGATACAATCAAGTGAAAGGATATTCTTCTTGATACAAAAGTGCTTTTTTCTGGATTAAATTGTGATCTAGATAAAGATTGAGTCCCAGATATGTATGATAGCGATATTGATGGTGATGGTAAACCAAACCTCCTCGGAATGGTTATAAAAGAAAACTCTGACTGTAGTCTTGTACCTGGTGATAATGTGAATCTGAATCTCTATAATCAGCATTTTGGAGTTTGTAGCCTGGATAACTGTCCTTTTGATGCTAATCCAGATCAAGCTGATCTCAATGCAAATGGAGTTTGAGATGTTTGTGAGTGAAAAAGTGCATGTTGAGATAGGAAAATTGGTCCTGGAGAGAGTTGTTTAAATTGTCCTCAGGATGTCTGAGAGTGTACTTCAATTTGTGGAAATGGGAAAGTAGACCCTGGTGAAACCTGTGAAAATTGTCCTCAAGATATCCCTGTTTGCCAAAAACTTTGTTGAAACGGAAAAGTAGATCCAGGAGAAACTTGTAAAACTTGTCCTCAGGATGTCCCAGTCTGCGAAAAAACGTGCTGAAATGGGAAAGTAGACCCTGGTGAAACATGTAAAACATGTCCAGAAGATAGTAAAAATTGTCCAAAAGTCTGCTGAAATGGGATAATCGATCAATGAGAGACTTGTAAAACTTGTCCGCAGGATGTGCAAAGATGTTTCTCGCTCTGCTGAAATGGACAAATAGAATTCTCACTTTGAGAGGAATGTGATGATGGTCCAGAAAACTGAAAAAATTGAGCCTGTTCCTCAGAATGTAAAAATCTCCAGCTTTGCTGAAATGGGAAAATTGACCAGTGAGAGACTTGTTCAACTTGTCCTCAGGATGTTCCAACTTGTGACCGTGATGGAGATGGAATTCCTGATGTGTATGATAGGTGTCCTGATGTCCCAGAGGATAAAAATGGTATTGAGGATCAGGATTGATGTCCGGAGATACCTGCTCCTTGTTTGGATAATGAAAAATGCCCGTTAGTAAACCCTGTTTGTAACTCATGCCCGTGTCAATTTGCTGATTTTAGCAACACACTGCATAAAAACGATAGTATCAGAGCCAAACTCTTTGATCAAAAGAGGAGAGTTCATTATAATTATTCCTCATTTACTGATATCAGACAATTTATCTATCCAGAAGAGTAAGTATAGTTCTTAACTATGAAATAAAAAACTCTGAAAAAATTTGCTTTTCATTCTCAATCCGACTATACTTAATATGTCACTAAGGCAAAATAGCTTAGGACTAAAAGTATCAGCTTTATAAGCCTATTCTTTCAATAAACATTTGAGACCAAAAATAAAAACACAAAAAAACTCAGACTTTACTCTATTTCACCTGTCTCAAAGAAAGAATTCTCTTAAACCCTTAGGATGCTAAAGGTTGCTAAGATACTTTTAATTACAAAAAGGGCTTCGTAGGTTTACGAAGCTTTTTTTATATTGAAAAAAGGCTTTATATCTCTATAGTTGATCTTAGTTTTATGCCTATTTCTAGCTATGTATTCCTTCTTAAAAACAAAAACACTGATTGTCGCTCTGGTATGCTGTTCGTTTTTTTGAAGTTGACGAACATTAGCTTCTTCTCTTAATTATCATGATTTTTTGCTTTTCTTTCGATGAGGTTTAGAGCTTGATACTCCTGCTCAATTACCAGTCCTCCAGTATTCCAACCTTTCTCCATCAGATCCTCTTTATCCTTTCTTGCAAAAAGCAGTTGCCTACTGATATTTTCCAAACTATTCTGGAGCATTACCGCTCAATGAACCAGCCTCACAAAAAAATCTTAATGAGCTTATCAATTATGCTTTCTGATTATCTATCCCAACAAAACAAGATAAAAACCTGACCTTTGAGTCTTTGCAATCTCAGATTCAGCTTTTAAAACCTGCTATTATTCAGACAAAATCTTATGCTGAAAATCATCTCAAATCCCAGATAACAACAATTCTCCAGGAGAGGTATCTCTATCCAGAAAAGCTTCCCCCCTTATCCTTACTCAACTCAACTGGAATTACAAATTATATCAGTCAGATTGAAGATCCTTATCTTGCGTATTATTCTCCTCAGGATGCTAAGCTTTTCCTAGCTGCACTTGAAAATAACCGTGCAGGAATCGGTGTTGCGCTGAGTCCTTCAAATGAGGGCTATCCTGAAGTTATGAGAATAATCTCATGAAGCTCTGCAGCTCAAGCTGGACTTCAGATTTGAGATCAGATTATACAAGTAGATGAGTATGATTTTGACCAAGAGAGAAATTTTGAGCAGTTTGTAGCTCGTATCAGAGGAGAAAAGTGAACACAAGTTACTATAAAGATAAAAAGAAATCAGACTATTCTCTCATTTTCTCTAGAAAGGCAAAAGATCACCTTACCTCTAGTATCTTCATTCAATCATCAGGGAAAATGCTATATTCGTATTGAGGGATTTGATCGCTGAAGTAGTGATCAATTCTTCACTCAGGCAAAAAATCTTGGAGTATGTACGAGTTTGGCAATTGATCTAAGGGATAATCCTTGATGAATTGTTGATGAGGTAGTTGGAATACTTTCATCTTTTATATCTGAAAATCAGCTTCTCATCTCGCTAGAGAAAAAATCTATCACTGAATATGAATACTCAAAAGAATTAGATTTTTCTTTTCCTTGAGATTTACCAATTATGCTCTTGATAAATAAATCAACAGCGAGTGCATCTGAGATATTAACTGCTGTTCTTAAATACTATTTCCCAGAAAGAGTGACTATCATAGGGACTGCAAGCTACTGAAAATGAACGATGCAGGAGGTAGTAGAACTTTCAGATCATTCTCTTTTGAAATATACTTTAGCTTTACGAAAAGTAGCTGATCAAAAGTATTCAATAAATAAAATATGAATTATCCCAGATCAAGAGTTCTTAGATGATCCTAAAACTCCACAAGATGAGCTTTTAGACTCACTTGGTTTAACTCAATAACGCAGAAATGCAAAAATTAACCTATAAAACAATTGCTGCTCCTCTTAAAGTTGAGATTCCAAAAATTAAAGGATCCAGATTTTTTGCAACGCTTTTCCCTATTCAGTCAAAGCAAGATGCAGATAGCTATCTTGAGCAGATGAGAAAAGAGTACTATGATGCGACACATAACTGTTATGCACGAAGATGTGGTGTTCAAGCCAATCAGGACCTGTTTTGAAATCGAACTCTTTCTGCTAAACTTCAGAGATCAAGTGATGATTGAGAACCAGCAAATACCGCGTGAAAGCCAATCTTATCAGTCATAACTGGAGAAGAAGTATTTGATATTTTAGTAGTTATAACGAGGTATTTTTGAGGAACGCTTCTCTGAGTCGGTGGGCTTATTCAAGCTTATACACAAACTACAAAAGCCTGACTTGAAGCCATAGAACCAGTTTACAAGCCACTTGAGACTAAGCTCCAACTCTCCTATACTTATGATCAGCTTTCCTCAGCTCAATACCTCTTTGATAAATATGAATGTAAAATTGCTCAGGAACATTATTCTGATCTTATTCAGCAGAAAATTTTAGTTAACCTCTGATATCTTGAGGCATTAAAAAAAGAGCTTACTGATAGGCAACTCACATTCCTTTAGTCTTATCGTATTCGCTGATTAAAATCAGATTTTGTTTATTTATTTCCACCATCATGCTCTCATTTCAGGAACTCTCCCGTAAAAATCTTTCTCAAAAATTTCAGGGATATCGTATGCTTTGAACGCTTGCTCTCAATTTTACCAAGAAGTTTTTTCAAATAGAAAAAAAACCTGATCATATTCTTGCTGATGAAATCCTGACTTGATACCTTAAATATCAAATTCTTTTTCTTAAGACTAGAGATCAAAACCTAAAAATAGAAATTTTTAAACAAAAAAAAGAGCTGATAACTCAGCTCAATGCTCATTTTCAATCGCTTGGATACCAGCAACAGATCACTGATATTCGCTTAAAATAGGTTAAGATCAGATTTTTTTATGCTATGTTATTTTTCTTTTTAAGCCACCAATCAGATTGCCTTGTCAAACGCTGAATATCTTCGCTATTTTTTAAGAATCTTTTTACCGCTTCCTCAAGGAAGATGGTATTTTGGCTTCCCTTAAAGAGAATAATCCACTTTTCATCAGTATTTTTTAAAATTTTTGAAATAGCCTTTTCTACTTTTGAAATGGAATCGACAACTTGGAGCTTCTCCTCTGGATATCAGATTTTATTTAGTTCATCAGCGAGATATTCGCGCATATAATTCCCTAATAAAATCAACTGATCTGAACTCTGATGAACATAGCCAGCTAAAAGGCGGTGCTCCTGCTGAGTAAGGTCTCCTAACTCCCTCATATCTCAGAGTACAAGCATCACTTTTCTTTTTTCTGAAAGTGATTTTTGAACTTGAAGTGTTGTATCAATGAGTTTCCTCATGCTGAGAGGCGAGGCATTATAGGTTGAGTCAATGATGATACTCTCATATTTTCCCTCAAAAAGCGAGCATCTTCATGGTTGAAGCTGAAAAATAAGAGGAGAGGAGAGAAAATGTTTATAGTCCAGTCCTTTGTCAGTTTGCTGATATTTCACGATATCTGCGATAACAAGCGCAACTCCTAAATATCCATAATTTGGCTTACCAAAGAGATTAGTCTTTACTTGATACTTTCTTCACTTAATATCTAACAAAAAATCTGAAATGAGCCCTTGATCTCGTCTGAGCCTCTCATTTTCAAAACTAATTTCAAGTTCAGGTTTTTTATGCTGTGTTTGGTACATAAAAAGCTCAATAGAAATCTGATTTTTGAGCTGTTGTGCATAGTGATCCTCAGTATTGAGAAACGCGATCTCCCTTGTATTTTTTATCATTTTAACTTCCTCATTGGCAATTGCCGCTGGGTCTCAAAATTGCTCAGAATGTACGGCGTCTAGTGCTGTAAAAACTCCGATATGTGGCTTGTTAATACTTAAAAGAAACTCCATTTCTTTTGGTCTATCAATTCCATATTCCAGGACAATAGTATCATAAGGTTTCTTTCCAAATAGCAGCTTCCAGAAAGTCTGAAATCAGACTTTAATCATATTGAAGATCGAAGGGGACCAGTCTTCTACCTGAAAAATTGAGAGTGACATCCCAAGCTCTCCATTAAAATTTTTCGGAGAAGTGTAAATATTTGCTTCAGGTAGTGCTTTTTGAAGTGTCTGATGAATGATCATGCGACATGAGGTTTTACCTACACTTCCATTGACTCCAATAGTAAAGATGGTATGCTTTTTTAGATAATTTCTAGCGCATCGCCCTAAATAACGATAATACTGGAATAAAGACCAGTTTTTAAACTTTTTCATTGGATTTTTCAAAGATAAATCTCCCTAAATATAAGAAAACTTCCTTTATTTTCAATTTTAAGTATTCAAAAAACTCTTGTATCTTTCCTAGGCTTGTGTATGATAGAGGAGTTGTAGTTTTAGATTTCTTTATTTCTGATGAAGTCAGCCAATCCCTTGATTTCAATAGTGATCCCTACTAGGGCGAATGATGCTCATACAGTTTTGCGTCTTCTTCTAGCTTTAATGGATCAAACGTATCAGACTTTTGAGGTACTTCTCGTTTGTGATAGGAGATTTACTCCAGAGGAATGGTCAGTTTTTTCTACTATGATTTTGAGTGAACAAGGAGATATTTGATCAAAGCTTTCAGAAAACATGAGGCAAAAAATCAGACTTTTTTCTCATCAAAATAGTAAATTTATGCCGCTCTCTCCTTGATGAGCGAGCGCGACAAGAAATTTCTGAATTTGCCAGGCGAGAGGAGATTTTATTCAGCTCTTTGATGATGATAATACGGTTTGATCTAAGTATCTAGAAAAAGAGCTCACTTATTATCAGCAATATACAGAGAAATTCAACCAAAAAGTAGTACTCACACCAAAATTACTCTGGAGAGATACAGAGACGATTCAAAATCAGGGATTCTTAAAGTATAATTATCGATTAGCGAGGCCACAAGTATATTTTCTATCAGGAAATCAAAGCTATGCTGAGATCTCAATGTTTAGTGGAAACGGAGTTTTTTCAGTTGCTGAATTGATAAAAGATACACTCTATGATGAAAAGTTTGCTCGAATTGCAGAGGATTTAGATTTTGTCTATCGCCTGAAGAAAAATGGAGCAAAAATTCTGAATATTCCGGCACTAGAACTTAGACATCGAGAGAGAGATAAAACTCCTTTAGAACAAGCTCGGATCTGAACACCTAGATCTGCTGAGCAAAAGATTAAAAATATTTTCCTCCGAGTAAGAAAACATGCAAACCTTATTCAAAAAATAATTTTTATCTTCTGGAGTTCTCGGGGGATTACTCTTTGGCTTTCAGTGAAAGCATTATATTA
>JABCOM020000021.1 GCA_013333605.2 candidate division SR1 bacterium | reverse complement strand
GCATATTTAACTCTATAAATACTATAACATATATGAAAAAATTAACTATGGCTGCCCTAGGGATTTGAGTGATCCTTTTGGCTTGAGGATTTTTTTTCTTCAGTAATCAGGGGCATTGTGATGATTTAAATTGTAAAAAATCTTATTTTACTCAGTGAACCTGAATTATTCAGGAATATTCTCAGGAGAACTTACAGGCTGCGTTTGATAGGAATGATCGTGTTGGGCTTTATTTTAAGGCAAATTGGTGTGGAAACTGTAAGGTTCTTGAGGAGGATCTTATTCAAAAAGGAATCCCAGCTTGATCAACTGTTTTGAGTGTTGATTTTGACCAGGCTTTTGAACTTAGAAAACAATATACTGTAAATAACCTTCACACTTTGGTGGTTATTGGTAAGGACATGAATATGATCCATAAGGATAGCTCTGGTGAATATGATACTATCATCAGACTTCTTCAGTAATTTTTAGTATTCTATTTGCATATTATGATTTTGTTTTTCGCGTTTTTTGCAGGAGTGCTTTCTGTTTTAGCTCCTTGTGTTTTACCTGTGCTTCCAGTTTTGCTTTGAGGAGGTATTGCTAAGCAAAACTCAAAGTCTCCTTATATTATTTTGATTTCTTCTCTTGTTTTTATCTTTTTATTTACCCTTTTATTAAAGGTTTCTACCTTGTTTATTGCTGTTCCAAATTATATTTGGACTTGGATTTCAGCCGTTATTATCCTAATTTATGGTGTTTTTATGCTCTTTCCTCAGTTATGGGATAAGTTAAAACTCCTCTTTTCGGGCTCTAAGCCAACAGCTAGTGTAAAAAAACAAGAAAAAAAGTCTGGATTTTGGGCTGATGTTTTGTTGGGTGCTTCATTGTGACCAATTTTTGCTAGCTGTTCTCCAACGTATGCATTGATTATTTCGACAATCTTGCCTCAGAATCTTACAATGGGAATATTCAGTATTTTTGCCTATATTTTAGGGTTTTGATTGGTTCTAGCGATTGTTATTTATTTTGGAAAGGAGGCTGTCAAAAAGTTAAACCGATATGCAAATCCAAATGGTATCTTTAAGAAGATAATTTGAATACTCTTGATCCTCACAGGTGTTCTTATTCTTTCTTGAGGTTTTAAGCGAATTGAAGCTAAACTTGTTGATTCTCCTTTCTGAAAAAATCTGATCAGAATAGAGAAAAATGCTCTTAATAATTTACAATAAAAGCTATATAAGAAAACTCCTCTGCTGAGGAGTTTTTTCTATTTTGAGAAACTTATTCACAGGCATTTTGAAGGAAGTTGATCAATGGAGCTGCGATTTCTAGTCCTTTCTTGGCTTCTCAGAAAATATCTCATGATATGACGAGTTCATCACTTAGCTTCCTATCTCGGATTCGGTTTTTCATAAAGCAAAGCTGATAGAAAAAATGTTTCTGATTTTTAGGCATGGATTCAATGAATTTATTTGCTTCTTTATAGGTCATTTTTAGGATTTTTTGCCATTCTGGAGTCAGCTTTTTGATGCTTTTTTCATCATTTGCAAAGAGTTTTTTTAGTGTATAGAGTGACTTATAGTAAAGTACTTCATACTCTCACTCCTCTGCTCTCATTTCTAACTTTCAGAAATATTCTTGAAAAGGTTTAGAAGTCTGGATTTTTTTCCGCTCTTCAAAGTTGAGAATTGCATATTTTCTCATCTTGGGTTCTAATATTGCTCCAGCTCTGAATGCTCAAACACCAATAAAGCTGTTCTTATTTGCTAAATGGAAGTAAAAACATGGGTATCCACTCCTCCTCTTTTCATAGGAAAACTCAGCTCAAAAATGATTTTTATACGGTGTTTTTTCTCTACTGTAGCGAAGATCTTTATTAAATCTAAACATCGTTTGAGATACTTTTAACTCAGATCGAAAGGGAAATAAGGCCTTTGCACTTTGTAAAAGAGGCTCAAGAAAACGTTGGAATCTCTTCCTTTCTTGTTGATAGAGATCATAGTTTATATGTAGCCATTCTGTAGTATTATTTTTTTCTACCGCAGCGAGAAACTTTAGCGTGATTTCAAACATTTTGATACTAAAGGGGGAATAAAAGGAATGAATATACAAAAGTTTAATTCAGATTTTTTTCTTTTTGTGTTCTTAAAAAGAGCTTTATAACTATTGCAATAAGAATAAATAAGATGAAGAACCACTGGCTTTTTGTGAAAAATCATATGAACTCTAACTGACTATCCGCTCTAAGATATTCTAGTAAGAATCTGATAATTGAGTAATAAAGCAGAAAGTTGGTACTTAATATTCAGATTTTTATTTTTTCTGTTTTTAGGTAAGTTTTTAGGCTTCGTAGCTGTATAATAAATAGCATAACTCATTCTAGAAGCATTGAGAGGAAGTTGGTATTTACTCTTGGTAGGGTATCTATTTTGGTATAGACATGCGTAAGTCCTAGGTTTTGAAAGAGCTGTGCAAGTTGGCTTGGGAGCTCTGAGATTGGGATTCCATAAAGCTCTTGGTTTAGAAAGTTCCCGCATCTTCAGAGGAGAATTCAGAGTGGGACAAAGATAAGAATCATGTCAAAAAGAAGTAAGAAATCAGATTTTTTAAGTTTTTGAAATCGTGAAAAGGTTGTGATAGCAATTACTACGCCGATAATCCCTCAAATAAAAGACATTCCTCCTTCTCGAACTTTGAAAATTTCACTAAGATGTGTGAAATAGTATCCATTTCCATAAATCAGCACATGCCCTCCTCTCCCTCAGAGAATAACTCATAGTGCGATGACTAAAATGAGGTCTTCAAGATTTTCGGTTAGAATTTTTTTCACTCTTGGATAGGGAGCTATAAATGCTTGTTTTCCTAACCAAGCGAGTCAAAGATATCCTAGAAGAAACGCGATTGCGTAGAAAATACCGTATCGATAGATAGAAAATCAAAAAATACTGAATGCAACCATTGCTCTTCTTAAAATAAATGCTTGAGTATATTTTTTTGGGAAAGGGTTTCAATCAGTTTTGAGCGAAAAGGGGAAAAAATTTGCAAAAAAAACAGTTTTGAATATAATTATTAAGGTTTTTACCTTTGATTTTGAAAATTGGATGGCAGATTTGATAAAATCAATTCTCGATTTGCAGGCAGTGAAAGAAATACAACCAGATTTTTCTGTTTTAAAAATTATTCCTAGAGACTTGGCAAAGTCTGCTCAAATCCTTATTTTTTCTACTCCTAAGAGGAAGCATCTCAAGGCTTTAACTACTAATAATCATCCAGAAGAGGTGAGAAGGATACTTCATCAGCTTGAAAATAAAGGGCTTGTGACTGAGGTCTTTTATACCACGGTTGAGGGATTCGATTTTGCAATGGAACGATATTCGCAAATGCAGAATCAAGCTGAACAAATTGCACAGAAGCATTTAGCACAGCAAAAAGCTGAATGAAAGTCGGCTATTGATCTGATTCAAGAGTTTTTTGAACAGAGAGAAGATAAAGATCCATGAGATTTTATTAAGGAAATGATTAGGTTAGCTTTTCAAAGCTGAGCTTCAGATCTACATTTTCAGTCTGAAGATGAAGGTATTCAAATGAAGATTAGACTTGATGGAGTTTTGCATAGTTTAGTTTTGTTTTCTCATCAGGAGTTTTGGAAATATATGCAGAAAATTAAGTTTATCTCTGGGGTAAAGATGAATGTAGAATATTTGCCACAAGATGGGAGATTTTCATTTGAAGCATCAGATAGAAACTGAGTTCAAAAGAAAGTTGATGCCAGAATTAACTTTATGCCTGGGATAAAGAGTGAGAATGTTGTGATCAGATTTCTTGATGCTTCAAAAACTATTGATCATTTTGAAGAGATTGGATTTTCTGCTTATCATATTGCACTTTTGAAAAAATATATGCAGAAAACAACAGGAATCATTATTATTACAGGTCCGACTGGATCAGGAAAGACAACTACGCTCTATACTATTCTCAAACAACTTAATGATTGAAGTAAGAAAATAATTACGCTAGAAGATCCGATTGAATACAAGATTAGCGGAATTCAGCAATCTCAGATTAATTATGATAAATGATATGATTATGAAACTGGTCTCAAGGCAATATTGAGGCAGGATCCAGATATTATTTTGGTTTGAGAAACAAGAACCAAGGAAACGGCTCAAATAGCAATTAATGCTGCTCTTACTGGACATCTGGTCTTTACTACCCTACATACGAACTCAGTGTTAGATTCTCTTTCTAGACTGATGAATATGTGAGTTGAGCCTTATCTTTTAACTCCCGCATTGCAACTTGTAATAGGTCAGAGGCTGGTTCGTAAAGCTTGTCCTCATTGTAGTACTCGAGAAGATGCGACACCAGAAGAAAATGCTGAAATCCTTGCTCATTTGGAGCATATTCAAAAGTTTCATCCAGATTTTTGATCTTCCTATCAAGGAAAGGTACTCCGCACAAAATGATGTGAACACTGTAATCATTCAGGATATAGCTGAAGAATCGCAATTCTTGAACTTCTTGAAATTACTGATGATTTAAGGACAAAAATCCTTAAAAATCCCTATGGTCAAGATTTAACAGAAATAGTAAAAGAATCTGATTTTCTACCATTGCAAGATGATGGAATATTAAAGGTGATATCTTGAGAAACAACACTAGAAGAAGTCCATAGAGTAAGTTACTAATAAAGACTCAGAACTCCTGAGTTTTTATTTTTACTTGACTTTATAGCTCGAGAAGACTAGACTAGGAGATGTTTAGATAATTTTTTCTTGATGCTTTACCTCTATAGCTTTGATCAGTTTGCAGGTTTTGATAGAGTTTTTGCTTATCAATGAGAAGAGAAGCTTGTTATTTGAGATTTAGTTTCCTTTGGTGATAACCTCTTTTTTGTCCTGTGAGAAAAAATTGCTTTTCCTGAGCTTTACACTACTCTTTTTGCTCAGGTTGGTAGTTTTTCTGTCGTTGAAAAATCATTTTTTTCTGAGAAATATATTGAACTTTTGCATTGGATGGTCTATTATTGGTACTCAAATTATAAGACAGTTATAAAGCTGTTTTTTGAATGAGAAGCGCTTAGTTTACTCCAAAGAAAGGGAAAACTAAATAAAAAAACAAAAAAAGCTGAGGTTTCCGTTGGGAAACAGCAAATAGTCGCTGAAAATAGTCAGATTTTAATTGTCTTCCCTGACCTTTGGACTCGTGAGAATTATCTTCAGACGGATAAAGAGGCTTTACTGCTTAATAGTTTAGATACTCTAGCTAAAAAACAGACTAATCGACGAAAGATTAAGCAGTCTTTGTCTGGTATTATAATTGCGACTGGATCGGAGATTTTTCAAGATTTTCAGAATCTAAGTGATATTTTCTTTGTTGAGCCACAAAAGTGGTACTATGCGAGTCAACAGGATCCTAGATATAAGGTATGAACTGTCCTTGGAAAGATGAGCGAATTGCGGGGAGCTAAGATTAGTGAAATTTCTTCTGAAATGTTATAAAAAAGCTGGTTTGTTCCAGCTTTTTCTCAGATTAGATTTTCTTAACGAGTTTCCTTACTTGATCGAAAAGATTGTCCATCAATTTTTGCTGTTTTCTTCTTTTACGAATGTGGTCAAAGATAGTTACTTTTTCAAGTTTGATACCAGGAAGGTAAAATCTGATCCATCGAGAAACTCTGATTGGAGTTGGTAATCGTCTATAGAGAAAACCTGGTCCATCACAAGTAGCTATAAATTCAAACTTTTTCCCTTTTAATAGGGGCTCTGGTCCTTTTTTTGTATAACGATAAGCGAATTTTGCTGTAAAGACGTTCTCATACCAGCTTTTGAACTTTGATGGAGCATCGTTGAACCAAATAGGGAAAAAGACTACAAATTTATCTGTTTCTTTGACTTTCCCCTCTCGCCAAGCCCTGAGTTCTGGATCATTAGTCGGTATCTTATCTGATCAGAATGTTAAATATCAGAAATTCCCTTCTTTGTCTTGGTAAAGATTGATTTGTTCAACATCATATTTGTCTTTTAACTCATCAAGTGCAATATTCGCAAATTGATGAGAAAGTGATTTTTCATCGGGGTGAACCGTTAATAAGAGTATTTTTTTCATTGAGACTAGAAGAAATAAATTAAGAAAAGTTAATATTCCCTGATAAAGAAGCTCAAAAAGTCTGATTTTTTGCCTCCTTTTGTTTCTGTGGCTTTGGATTAGAATATTTTCTAGGTTGATTAGCTTGTACAGACTCGTCTTTCATAGAGAGGGAGAGCTTTTCTCTTTCTCTATCAATATCAAGGACTCTTACTTCTACTTGCTGCCCTACTTTCACCACATCATTCGGATTCTGTACGAAGTGATTTGCAAGCTGTGATTTGTGCACGAGACCATCATTATGCAAACCAACATCTACAAAAGCTCAAAAATCTGTCACATTTCTCACTACTCCTTGTAACCTCATTCAGATTTCTACATCTTTGATATCTAAAATATCAGACTTGAAGCAAGGAGCTTCAATCTCTTCTCTTGGGTCGAGCCCTGGTCTTTGGAGTTCCTTGAGAATATCTTGCATTGTTTCATATCAAAGTTCATATTTCTGAGCGAAATTTTCTATATCATTTTCTGAATAGTGGGGCAAATCTTGCAATGGTAAAGTCAGATTTTTCTTTTTCATTCCAAGCATTTCTTCTAGAAATGCGTAGGTTTGTTTATGATTATCTGGATGAATTCCTGTACTATCGAGAATCTCCTTACCTCATTTGATTCTAAGGAATCAGATCGCCTGTTCATATGCCTTTGGTCAGAGTCCCTTTACTTTCTTGATTTGTTTTTTATCTTCAAAAAGTCAATTCTCATCTCTATAAGCAACGAGATTTTTCGCAACAGTTGTTGAAAGTCCAGCGATATATTGTAAAAGTGTATAACTTGCCGTGTTTACATCTACACCAACTGCATTTACGACGTCTTCGACCTTTTCTTCTAGTTTTTCTTTCAGAAACTTTTGATCAACATCATGCTGATACTGCCCTACTCCAATCGCTTTAGGATCTATTTTTGTGAGTTCAGCTAATGGATCCTGGACTCTATGAGCAATACTGATTGCACCTCTAATTGTTACATCAAGGTCTGGATACTCATCTTGAGCTAATTTAGAAGCCGAATATACTGAAGCTCAAGCTTCTGAAGTAATGATATATTGGGTTTTTAGATCATTCTTTTTGATAAAATCTGCAACTACTTTCTCTGATTCTCTACTAGCAGTTCAGTTTCCAATTACAATAAGTTGAATTCAGAATTTTTTTACTAATTCTAATAGTGTTTTTTCAGCTTCAGCAATTTTTTTCTGAGGTTCTGTTGGATAAATTACTTCTTTTGCGAGAAATTTCCCTGTTTGATCAACTACTGCAAGTTTGCATCCTGTTCTAAATGCTGGATCAAATCCAAGAACTGTAAGGCCTTTTACAGGAGGCGTTAGCAAAAGATTTTTTAGGTTATCTCAGAAGACTTTGATCGCCGATTCATCAGATCGTCTCTTTTTATCTGCTCTGAGCTCTCTTTCGATTGAAGGTAGTAAGAGCCTTTCTAATCCGTCATCTATTGCTTCTTTGAGGTATTCCAGGCTTGAGTTTGGATTTTTTGGAATAAAAAAATGAGATGAAAATTCTGATATTTTTTCTGCTGAAAATTGCAATTTGATTGAGAGTTGTTTTTCTTTTTCTGCTCTATTTACTGCTAAGTAAGCATATGAAGGGATTTCTGAGAGTTTTTTTTGATATTCTTTATAGATTTTGTAAACTCAGTTCTCCTCAAATGTTTTTGTCGCTTTAGTAAAAAGAATCGCATTAAGCTCTTCAAATTCCTTAATCTTGGCTCTTAAATCAGCATGATCAGAGACTTCCTCGGCAACGATATCTTTGGCTCATTGAATCGCTTCCTGAACTGACTTTACTGAAGTTTTCTCATCTCCAGTATCTTTAATATATTTTTCTGCCTCTGCTTCAAATTCTTCCTTTGAGAGTTGTGCTTTTGCAAGAATCTTGGCTAATGGCTCCAGTCCTTTCGCCTTTGCAATTGTGGCTTTTGTATTCTTTTTCTCCTTAAAAGGTCTATAAAGATCCTCAAGTCTTGCAAGCGTCTCAGCTTCAAGAATTTGCTGTTTAAGTTCTGGCGTTAAAAGTCCTTTCTCATCTATAAGACGAAGAATATCCTCTTTTCTTGCTTCGAGATTTTTAGTATAACTATAGAGTTCAAAAAAATCACGAAGTTGCTCGTCTGTAGCTCCTTTTGTCATCTCTTTACGATAACGAGCAATAAAAGGGATAGTATTTCATTCATCTAAAAGCTGAATAATATTTGAGATTACTGAGGTTTCCATTCAGGTTTTTTGTCTAATAATTCAGATGAGTTTTTCCATATGTTTGTGTATAAATAATAAATGCTAGATTTGAGGCTCTCTTTTTTTGATAAGATTATTTTCAAATTTTTCAAGCGTAGGGCTGATCTGGTTTGGGGCAAGTGTTTGTGCCGTTGCTTCCTGAGTGTTCGGTGTGTTTTTCACTAAGTCAAGGAGCGAGTTACTATTCTCTTTGATCACTTCTTGAGCTTTTTCAGATCATGGATTAGTAGTATTTGCCATGGGAAGAATAGAAAATAAAAAGAATAAAAAATCAGATTTTTTATTGTATGATATTCTCCAAAAAATTCAAGTATAAAAAAAGACCTAGAAGGATACTTCTGGTCTCAGATGAGACTCAGAACCGATAGCAAGCCCTTAGAATACAGAAGGCTTTTTAGTCTCAGCAATCTATACTGCCAAGAGTAGAGAGCCTTATACCTTCTGCAGACAATAATTTAACAAAATCGGTTCTAAGTCGTTATTTCAACTTTCATTTGGGTAAACTACTCGGTTGAAGTACCAACTGAAATCTAATAACGCATTAAATTTAGTCAGTTTTTTTTATTTCTTCTTTCATTTTATTTTACGTTAATGAGCATAGCTTTATTTTTATGAAAAACAAGGACAAAATCTAATTTTCCTCTAATCATTGGTTTGCACTTTTCGTTATTCTTTTAAGTAAGATTATTGACTCTTTTAAATTTCTTTATTATATTTATTATTTTAATATAACAAAAAACCTGATTTCACCTAATGAATCAGATTTTTTTTAGCGTTTTATTGATTTTAATAGCTCGCATCACGAACAGCTCCTGGTTTTTCGGTGAATCTCATGATTTCTTTTTGAAAATGAAGCTCAACCTCACCAACTGCACCATTTCTATTTTTTCTGATACAGACATCTGTGGCTCCTTTTTTATCCGTATCTGGATCGTAATAATCTTCTCTATGTAGCATAAGAACTGCATCTGCATCCTGCTCAATCGCTCCTGATTCTCTCAAATCTGAGAGTTGAGGCTTTTTATCGACTCTTTGTTCTACAGCACGAGAAAGCTGGGAAAGTGCCATAATTGGGACTTCTAACTCTCTTGCTAGTTCCTTCAGACTTCTAGAGATATCTGAAATCTCTTGAACTCTATTTCCCGCATAACTTGTCCCATGCATAAGCTGAAGGTAATCAATAATCACAATATCGAGTCAGCCTTTTTCAATTTTTAGTTTTCTCAGTTTCGACTTAAGTTCTGGAACTGTTAATGCTCCTCTATCGTCAATAAATATTTTCGCAACTCAGAGCGTACTATTTGCTTCTCATATTTTTGAGAAATCTTCCTCATTCATCTGCTCTGAACCATTAAGTTTATACATCGGAACTCCTGCAACTTCTGAGAGAATTCTATCAACAATTGATTCTGAGCTCATTTCAAGCGAGATAAAAACTACTGTTTTCTGTTGTTTTAGTGCAACGTTATTGAGTACATTTAATGCAGAAGCTGTTTTTCCCATACTTGGTCTAGCCGCAAGAATAATCAATTCTCCAGGCTTAAATCAAGTCAGCATCTTATCAATACCTTCATACCCAGAAAATACTTTCGATTCGTTCAGTTTTTCTGGATTATCTGCATATTCAATATACTCCATCACTCTCTTTTCCAAGATATCTCAGATTGCAATAATGCTCTCCCCTACTTGATTTTGAGTGAGATCAAAAATTTTCTTTTCAATAGCATCAAAAATCTGAAGTGTGTCTTTCTGTTCATAGACTTCACCACTGATTCACTGACAAACTTTCAGAACCTGCCTGAGGAGAGACTTTTCTCTTACAATTTTACTATACTCCGAACACGGTTGCGTAGAAAAAGGAAAGAAGAAAGATCATAAAGGTAATCAACTCCTCCAATTACATCTAGATTTCAATTTTTAGAAAGCTGATCAGAAACCGTTACTACATCGATAGTCTTTCTCGCCATTCGAAGTTGCTGAATAGCTTCGTAAATGTAGCTATGCTCCTTTTGATAAAAGTCTTTATAACCTAGTTTATCTGAATCATAAATCCACATTACCTCGCTATCAAGGAGAACTCAACTAATAACTCACTTTTCAGCCTCTATATTATGTGGAGGAAGATTGATATTTTCAGGCATTTGGAGATACTATTGAAAGATAAATAACTAGAATTTATAATAACGAAAAATGAACTAAAATCAAGAGAAAATTCAGTTCAGAATTGGCTTTTCTTTTAACTTTTTCACAAGTTTTTAACAAAAATTACTTCTTCAAAAAAGAAGCTTTCTTGAGCTTTTTCATTGCCCAATCGTAATGACTGGATGTTGCGGAAATACAGTAAGAACCAAGACTTTTCGTTCCTGTCCGAGAAAAATAAGCTTTTGTAAAGAGCTCCTGATCTGAAAAGCTATCTATGAGCTTCATTACCTCAGAATGACTCTTGTTTAGAAACTGTTTTGCGGTTTGAAGCGAAGTTGTTTGATGCTTTTTTCGCAATGCTCTATTCATTTCTCCATATGTTTTCCAAGTATAAGGAGCGGGGAGAAATGAGGTCTTGACTCCTTTTTGGTTTTCTCCAATCCAATGAAGCAAGAGTTGATGCCATTCATAAAGATGGATAAGAACATCTCTCAGATTTTTATCTCTTTGCCAATGCGCTTCCTTCTGATGAGCTAGAAATTCAGGATCAAAAGAAAAATCTGATTCTTGATCCTGTTCTGAAAGAGATAGAATCAAGTTTTGGAGTTTTTGAAACTGAGTTTCTGAGGATTGAAGAAGATCAGTTTTATTTATCGGTCTTGGCATGGCTATCTCAATTAGTAATATAATAAAATCCTAAGCTCGTATTAGATTTCTCTTGTGAACTCTCTGATTTTTGCCTTTGCTTTTTCGTTGTTTTGTTCGTATTCTAGGACATTAAAGTAATATTTTTTAGCATTGTCTAAATCCCCAACTTGCTCATAAAGCTCTGCTGTAGCCAACAAATATTTTGGGTTTGTAGGCCTAAGTTTCACGATCTTTTCCATATATGCAAGTGCCTCTGAGCTTCTATTAGTATTATAGAAGATCTCAACCATTGTAAGATAGTATTTTGGGTTATCATTCTTTAGATTAATAGCTTTTTCTACGAGAAGTTCTGCTGTTTGATTGTATCCTGCCATAAAATAAATCTCTCATATTTGCCAAATGGCTTTATGATCATTCGGATCCTTTTCTGAGACTTTTTTAAGGAGAGAAAGTGCTTTTTTATAATTTCCTAAAGTGAAGTACAATTCAGAGAGAGGCTTTAGGATTTCAAGAGATTCATCATCAATTGCTAATCCTTCGATCAACTTTTTTTCATATTGCTCAAACTTCCCACTATTCTTGAGGATATTCGCTTCAATAAGGATAGTTTCAAGCTTCTTTTTATTCTTTTCTTTATCCTCTGTTGAGCTTTTAGACTCAGTATTTTCTTCTTTAGTTTCAAGATCTAACTCGGGATTCTCTTTTGTCTCTTCTACTTCTGTTGAGTAGTTATTTGATATAAAATCGTTTTCTTGTTCCTGTAGTTCTTCTTTAATCTCTTGCATTTCTTTGTTTTCTTTAGCTACTTGTGCTTTAGTTTTGATAAATCAGAGAAAGCGTCTGCTAGCTCGCCATAATAATAATCCAAGAGGAATTACGATCATTGCTACTGTTAGAGCAATCCAAGCATAAGCTAATAATTTAGACATTCCGTAAACAAAAAGAATAAAACAGATTTTTACTTTATGAATTAGTTGATTCTAAGGCTGAAAGAGGCACTCTTAGAATAGCTCCTTCTGGAGTTTTTAGAATAACTTCTCTCGTCATAATATTATATGAACTAACAATTCAATTTTCATTTGATCATGGGCATTTTATTGTTGATCATTTTGTTGGAAAATTTTTTACTTCTTCTTGATAGATTTCTAGTTCATACATCAGACTACATTTTAATTTTCAGCATCTTCCCTTTAATCTTTCCATATCTCTACCATCTACTCCTTGTAGTCCAATACACTCAACTTCTACGCTCGGTAATGGATTCAGACTTTGGCATGCAGTAAGCATACCACAATCAGAACCTACTGCATAATCTTTAGCTGCAGGATCGAGTCTCATCATATCTCTCGCTCAAATCTGAAAAAGGAAGATATTCTTTCAGATTTCAGCCCTAAGTTCTTTCACAAAATCTCCGAACACATATCTATCTTCGGAATAAAAATAGAAATAAATCTGATCACCTATGGGATTATACCTCGCAGTGATTGGTTTTGATCATTCAAATCTGGCTTTAAACTTCTGTTTGAAGCTAGGGAAGACTTTGTGAGCAATATCTTGTTGCTCTAAAAACTCTCTAGTTTCCTCGTCAGAAAATGCTCTTTCAAATTCAACAGTTCTACTTGCCTTGATTGGATATCAAATCACCAGTCAAATAGAGCTTTTTTGAACTCACTTTTCCTCACAGATATAGACAATTTTATCTCAATGTCTAAGTTGAGTTCTAATTTCATCAGGGCAATTAAGAACTTTAAAATTCTTGTTCATAAAATAATCTAAGACATAGAGTTCCATTGTATTGGTATAATCAGTAAATATCTATTTAATAGTATTATTCAGTTTTTTCTTTCTTAGTTTTTTTGTTTGCACTTGATACTTCTTCTGTAGTATCTCCATTCATCATTTGAACGAACTCTTCACTAGAAAGATATTCTTTTTCAAGCAATATTTTACACATTTTTTCTATGAGATCCTTATTTTCAATCAGAATTGTTTTTGCCTTTGTATAAGCATTCTCTAGATAACTCTTAATCTTTTTGTCAAGGAGTTCTGCCATTTTTTCACTATAAGGATTAGTAAAAGATTGTTCCTCAGAATCTTTTAGATAATTGATTGGCCCGAAATCCTCATCCATCCCATATCTTAAGATCATATTTTTTACAATAGCAGTCGCTCTCTGAAAGTCATTTGATGCACCAGTCGTAATCTCGTCTTTCCCAAAGAAAACTTCTTCTGCAGCTCTTCCTCATAGCAAAGTCACAAGTTCATCAAGGAATTTTGCCTTTGAATAAAGGTTTTTATCTTCTTCTGGAGTTGTCCAGGTGACTCACAATGCTTGTCCCCTACGCACGATTGAAATTTTTTCAACAGGATCAGCGTTCTCAAGCAGATGTCCAGTCACTGCATGTCCCAATTCATGATATGCAACCAGCTTTTTTTCTTTTTCTTTTGTAGATTTCACTTTTTTCTCAGGTCACATAATTACCTTTTCAAGCGCATACTCAAAATCTTGAATTGTTAATATTTCTCTATTATCTTTTGCCACTTGCAGGGTTGCTTCGTTTACTATATTTTCAATATCAGCTCCAACAAGTCCGCTCGTTCTCCTTGCTAAAGATTCAATACTAACTTTTTGATCAAGCTTTTTATTCTTGAGATAATAGTTAAAAATTTGAATTCTTTCCTCATATGTAGGAGCAGATACAAGGACTTTCCTATCAAATCTTCCAGCTCTTAGAAGTGCTGGATCCAGAGTATCAGGTCTATTGGTTGCTGCAATGACAATAATGTTGGTTGATTGATCAAATCCATCCATTTCAGTTAGGATTTGATTAAGAGTTTGTTCCTGTTCCTGGTGTCCTCAAGTATATCAAGATCCCCTCCTCTTTCCTATTGCATCGATTTCATCAATAAAGATAATCGCTTTACCCGCGGCTTTTGCTTGCTCAAACAGTTTTCTCACTTTTGCAGCTCCTAGTCCAACAAGCATTTCCATAAATTCAGATCCAGCTGTTGAGAAGAATGCAACATCAGCTTCTCCAGCCACTGCTCTTGCAAGGAGTGTTTTCCCTCCTCCTGGAGCACCATAGAGCAAGACTCATTTGGGAGGTCTTACTCCTAATTTCTCATATTTTTTTGGATTTTTGAGATAATCTACAATTTCAATCAGTTCATTTTTTACTTCATCCATCCCAGCAATATCACTGAAAGTCGTTTTACTTTCAGATTTTTTGTTTTCTTTTCAAACTTTTACTCAGAAGAGATTATTTCAGCCTTTAGGCATGATAAACCTCATTCCTACATAAAGAATGATGATGAAAATAATAATATATCCAACTTGTGCGATCAGCTTAGACAAAAGACTTTCTCACTTATAGGTGACAAGCACTGTATTGTCTCCTGTTACGCTAATTCCAAGTTCTGTAAGCGAGGTTGAAACTGGTTTTGTCGTAGTAAGGAGATTATAGTTTTCAATTGTTACCTGATTTCAAAAGAGTAAGTTCTGAGTTCAAGATTCAATAAATGAAAATCCCTTTAATTCCTGATCATTGATAAGTTCTATTTTTGAGAAACTTCAGCTTTGATAATTTGCCATCCATTCACTTAAGGGAAGCTGTTTCGTTTCTTGTATAGCTTCTATTGTCCCTGTTCACGTACTAGAGAGTGTAAGCGAGCTATTTGACTGCAAAAATCTTAATCCTAAAGTTATTATAATAATGAAGAGTAATCCATACTGAAACCATTTCCATCATAGAGATCAGGTTTTTGCTTTTTTTTGTGGTGTTTTTTTCATTTATTATCTAGTGGTCATATGACTAAAGTTTTTTAACTATAAGGAACTAGAAAACAATTTCAATATGAAAAAACCTATTAAAAGCGAGAATTTAACAAAAAAAG